>NZ_JBHSSS010000031.1:0-551 GCF_042659625.1 Nocardioides sp. GCM10027114 | reverse complement strand
CGCGTCGCAGCCTCACCCTTACACCTACGGGACTCTCACCCTCTACGGTGCCACGTTCCAATGGGCTTCAACTTCAGATGAGGTTTCTTACTGCGTGAACGGCCGGCAGACCACTCCACACGCTCCCACAACCCCCCATGCGCAACCCCTGCCGGGTATCACACGCACGAGGTTTAGCCTCTTCCGATTTCGCTCGCCACTACTCTCGGAATCACTTTTGTTTTCTCTTCCTGTGGGTACTGAGATGTTTCACTTCCCCACGTTCCCTCCACACGCCCTATATATTCAGGCGCGGGTAACTGGACATGACTCCAGCTGGGTTTCCCCATTCGGAAATCCCCGGATCACAGCTCGGTTGCCAACTCCCCAGGGCTTATCGCAGGCTCCTACGTCCTTCATCGGCTCTTGATGCCAAGGCATCCACCATGTGCCCTTCGTAGCTTGTCTCACAAACACAACACAACACACTACAAAGATGCTCGCGTCCACTATGCAGATCTCAAACAACAACCCCACCAACCCCCCGACACAGAACAACCGTTCCGCACGGG
>NZ_JBHSSS010000030.1:0-16115 GCF_042659625.1 Nocardioides sp. GCM10027114 | reverse complement strand
ACCACCGACTCACCCTGCGCCACCCGGTCCCAGAACCTGCGCTGCACCTCCACCCGAACCGGCGGACGCGGCATACCCCTCACCCCAGATCACCCAGGGCGTTGCGCACGCACCTTGAACCCACCTGGACGGCCTCGCACCTCAACCACCGGAGAGGAGCCTCCGCGCCAGGTCCACGTGCATCCGCGCGGACAGCGCGAGGTCGTCGACGTGCACCCGCTCGTCGGCGTTGTGGTAGCCGGCCGCGATCACCTCGGGCGGGGTGAACCGGTAGGGACTGAAGCCGTACGCCGTCGTGCCGGCCGCCTCGCGCAGGTAGACCGAGTCGGTGAAGCCGGTGTCGAGCACGGGCAGCAGCGCGGCATCGGCGTCCTCGACGCCGCTGGCCGCGACGCACTCGGCGATCGCGGCCATCAGCACCGAGTCGGGTGACGACGCGCTGCCGGCGATCAGCGGCTCCGGCCAGGAGAGCTCGTAGGCGATGCCGTTGCCGAGCCGGCGGCGTACGGCGGCCTCGACGTCCGCGGCGGTCGTGCCCGGCAGGATCCGGCAGTCGAGCTCGACGGACGCGCGGGCGGGCATCACGTTGCGCTTCGTGGAGGCGGCCAGCACGGTCGGCGCCATGGTGGTGCCGGTCAGCGCGGGGAGCAGGTCCTCCAGTCCGGGGTGCAGCGCGGCAGCCGCCGCGACCGCATCCGTCAGGTCGTCCTCGGTGGCGCCCGAGAGCGAGGCGACCGCGTCCGGCACGAGCACCTCGAGCATCCGCAGCAGCAGCGGCGACGGCTCCGGGTCGGGCATGCCGCGGCCGACCCGGCGCAGGAGGTCGCCGAGCAGCGGCACGGCGTTGTCGCCGACGCTGGGCATCGACGCGTGCCCGGCCTCGCCGACCGCGCTGACGACAACCGGGTAGGTGCCCTTCTCGCCGACGCCGACCGTCACGACGGTGCGGCCGTCGCGCAGCGGCAGCCACTGGCCGCCGCCCTCGTTGACGGCCAGGTCCGGGCGGATGTCGGAGCGCTCCTGCAGCAGCCACCGCATGCCGACCCCGGCCATGCCGTCCTCCTCGTCGGCCACCGCGAGCAGCCACAGGTCGCCCGCAGGCCGGAAGCCCGACCGCGCCAGCTCGGCCATCGCGACGGCACGCGCCGCGACCTCGCCCTTCATGTCGATCGCGCCGCGGCCCCATAGGTAGCCGTCGTCGTCGACCACCCCCTCGAACGGCGGGTGCGTCCAGTCGCGCGGGTCGACCGGGACCACGTCGGTGTGGCCGACGAACGCCAGCGAGGGCGCCTGCCCGGCGCCGGGGATCCGGGCGACGAGGTTGGCGCGGTCGTCCTCGCGGGCGACCAGCTCGCACTCCACACCGGCCTCGGAGAGGTAGGCGTGGAGGTGCTCGGCGACGGCGGTCTCGCGGCCGGGCCGGTGGCCGAGCAGCGCCTCGGGCGCGTTGCTGGTGTCGATCCGGATCAGGTCGCGGGCCAGGGCGACGACCTCGTCACGAAGGTCGCGCAGGTCGCTCACGACGCCGCCCCCGTTCCTGCGCCCACCGAACCGGAGTCGACCAGGCCCAGCCGGTCCAGCACCCACGCGTGGACCTCCGCCTCGTAGGCGAGGTGTCCGAAGCGGCCCGACGGGCCGACGTGCGACCCGGCGCCGAGCTCGCAGCGGAACACGCAGCGCGGCGACCACTCCGGGTCGCTGGCGCGCAGCGCGGCCACCCACTTCGCGGGCTCGCGCACCATCACCCGCGGGTCGTGCACGGCGCCGGTGACGAGCAGGTCGGGCCGGCCACCGGCGGGCGGGATGTTGTCGTACGGCGAGTAGGCGAGCATCCACTCGAACTCCTCGCGGCGCCGCGGGTCGCCCCACTCCTCCCACTCGTTGACGGTGAGCGGGGTGTCGGGGTCGAGCATCGTCGTCACCACGTCGACGAACGGCACCTCCGCGACCACCGCCCGCCAGCGGTCGGGTCGCTGGCTGAACACCGCGCCCTGCAGCAGTCCGCCGGCCGACAGCCCCCGCGTCGCGATCCGCGAGCCGTCGACCAGTCCGCCCTCCGCCAGCCCGTCGGCCACCGCGACGAGGTCGTCGAAGGTGTGCTGCTTGTGCTGCATCCGGCCGTCCAGCCACCAGCGCCGCCCCATCTCGCCGCCGCCGCGGACGTGGGCGTGCACGTAGACCACGCCGCGGTCGAGCAGGCTCGGCAGCGCGGGGTCCCACACGGGGTCGTCGGTGGCCTCGTAGGCGCCGTACGCGTAGATCAGCGCCGGCGCGGTGCCGTCGAGGGGGACGTCGCGGTGCCGCAGGATCGTCGCGGGGACCGGCGTCCCGTCGGCCGAGGGGAACGTGCGTCGCTCCGAGACGTATGCCGACGGGTCGTGGCCCGGGGCCTCGCGCCGCAGCACCTCGGTCGCGGCCCCGGTCGCGAGGTCGACGCTCAGCCAGACCGGCGGCTGCACCTCGGTCTGCTCGACGACGGTGACGGCGGCGGGGTCGTGGGCGACGTTGCGGCCGAGGTGGACGGTCCCGTGCGGGAAGCGGCTGCGGACGAGGATCCCCTCGCCGGCGTAGTCGCCCACGGGCACAATGCGGAGCACGTGCTCGCCGCCGGTGCGCAGGCTGAGGACGACGTGGCCGGCGAAGGCGTCGACCTGCTCGAGCCGCTCGTCGTCGCGGCCGGGGCGGACCTCGCGCCAGGTCGTGTGGTCCTGGTCGCCGTCGCGGGGGACCGGCGCCGCGACCAGCCGGAACTCCACGGCGTCGTCGTCGGTGACGAGGAGCAGCTCGCCGCCGTCCTGACCACGGACGTGCTCGGCGCGGTAGATGACGCCAGGGCGGCGGCCGCCGGCCGACCTCGGCTTTGCGGTCGGGTCGTGGGCGTCGACCACCCAGGTCTCGGCCGTGTCGCGGCTCTCGGCCTTCATGAGCACGAGGTCCCCTGAGCGGGTGGCGCGGACGCTGAGCTCGAACCGCGCATCCGGCTCGTGCAGCACCATCACGTCGTCGGTGGCCGGCGTGCCGATCCGGTGCCTCCACACCTGGTGGGGGCGGTAGAGCTCGTCGTGGACGGTGTAGAAGAACCACTGCGAGTCTGCGCTCCACGCGCCCGAGTAGTAGCTGCGCGGCACGACCTCGTCGAGGTCCTCGCCGGTGTGCAGGTCGCGGAAGCGCAGCGTGTAGACCTCGTCGCCGGTGTGGTCGACGGACCAGGCGAGCAGGTCCTCGTCGGGGCTGACGATGGTGAGGCCGAGCTCGAGGTAGCCGCTCTCGCCCACCAGCGACGCCGCGTCGAGCACCACCTCGGGCTCCGGCGCCCCGGACGATTCCGTCGACTGCGGCGAGTCGCCACGAGATCCGTCGTGCATACCGGCCCGATTCGGTGAAATCTGTATCGAATCGGTATCGGAACCGACGATTTCCCGCATGATTCGCGGGTAGTCACTTCCGGAGACGTACTCCGTGTAGTAGGAAAATCTCGAGCGCCGCCACGGAGCCGACACCTCGGTCTCCGGCAGCCGGGAAGACATCTCGGCGGTCAGGGCGGAGACCAGGGGATGCAGATGCGCAACCGAGGTGTCGTAGAAGCTCCGCTCGGCGGAGAGGTGGTCGAGCAGGGCGGGCGTGGTCGAGCCCATCCAGTGATAGGGGTCGGGGCGCGTCACCCCGTGCTCGGTGTGCTCGTACGGCGTCTGCGGGGCCTCGGGCGGGATCACGCGCGTCAACGTACTCCCGGCCGGGCGCTCGTGGCACTGGCTTTGCTCCTCGCGTCGCTGGCGCCGGGACTGGCCCTCGGCGGGCCGACGGCGCACGCCGCGGGAGACGAGGGGAGCGACGAGAAGGTCACCTTCACCGTCGCGTTCCTCAACGAGGTCGACTCGTTCAACCCGTTCGTCGGGATCGAGGCGGAGTCCTTCGAGATGTGGGCGCTGACCTACGACTACATGATCACCTACTCGCTCGAGGACATGTCACCGCAGCCCGGCCTGGCGACGGAGTGGCAGACCTCCGAGGACGGCCTCACCTGGACGTTCACGATCCGCGACGACGTCACGTTCTCCGACGGGGAGCCGCTGACGGCCGACGACATCGCGCACACCTACAACCGGGTCCTCGACGGTGGCCCGGAGGCCGCGACCTGGCGCAGCTACCTTGCCGGCGTCACGTCGATCACCGCCCCGGACCCGACCACCGTGGTGCTCGAGCTCAAGACGCCGAACTCCTCGCTGCCGCTGCTGCCGATCCCGATCGTCCCGGAGCACGTGTGGTCGGACATCGCCGAGAAGGAGGTCAAGACCTACAAGGCAGAGCCCGAGGACGGCGAGCCGGTCGTCGGCTCCGGCCCGTTCCGACTGGTCGAGGGCCAGGCCGGCGGGTCGACGTACCGCTTCGAGGCCAACCCCGACTACTGGCAGGGCGCACCGCACATCGACAAGGTCGTCTTCAGGGTCTACAAGAGCGAGGATCCCGCCATCCAGGCGCTGCTCAAGGGCGAGGTCGACTTCGTCGAGGGGATCACGCCACTGCAGGTCGAGTCGCTGCAGGGGCGCGACGGCATCACCGCGATCAGCGGCGACTCGCCGGGCTTCGACGAGATCTCGTTCAACGCGGGCTCGGTCGACCTCGACACCGGCAAGCCGATCGGCGACCCCAACCCCGCCGTGCTCGACCCGGACTTCCGCTACGCGCTCGGCTTCGGGATCGATCGCGACACCATCATCGAGCGGGTCTACCAGGGCTCGGGCCAGCCGGGCACGACGATCATCCCGCCGGCCTACGACGCGTTCCACTGGGAGCCGCCGGCTGACGTCGCGTTCACCTACGACCCCGACAAGGCGGCCGAGCTGCTCGACGAGGCCGGCTACACGCTGGGCGCCGACGGGTTCCGGACGCTGCCGAACGGCGACCCGATCGGCACGCTCCGGCTCTACGCCCGATCCGAGTCGCGCACGTCGGTGGACGTCATGAACTTCTTCCAGGAGTGGCTCGCCGACCTCGGCATCAGGTCGGAGGTCTCGGCGGTGGAGTCCAGCCGGCTCACCGACATCATCCTCGAGGGGACCTTCGACGCCTTCGAGTGGGGCTGGTACGTAGAGCCGGACCCGAGCTCGATGCTCGACTACATGACCTGCTCGCAGCGGGGCAACTGGTCGGACTCCTGGTACTGCAGCGAGGAGTACGACGCGCTCTTCGAGCAGCAGCAGACCGAGGTCGACGACGCCGCGCGCGCCGAGATGGTCAAGGAGATGCAGGAGATCCTCTACATGGACGCGCCGTACCTCGTGACGGCGTACAACAGCATCGGCGAGGCCTTCCGCAGCGACCGCTTCGCCTGCCTGCGGCCGCAGCCCGACCCCGGCGGCATCTACCTGGTCCAGTACGGCGTCTACAACTACATCAACATGCGACCGGCGTCCGAGGCCGGTGACTGCGACGGCGACGAGAGTGCCACCCGCGTCACCGAGAGCCGCGACGACGACAGCCTCGGCACCGGCACGATGGTGGGCCTCGGTGTGGCCGCAGGCGTGGTCGTGGTGGGCGCGCTGGTCCTGGCGATGCGTCGCCGGGCCACCGTAGAGGACCGCGAGTGAGCCGGGAGGTCGTCGCATGACGCTGGCGGCGGCCGACCCCGCAGCCGCGGCCGCCGAGGCCGGCACCAGACCCCGGCGTCGGGGCGGCTTCGGCCGCTACGCCGGTGGGAAGGTGCTCGGCTCGCTCGGCAGCCTCGCCTTCATGCTGGTCGTCAACTTCTTCCTGTTCCGGATCCTGCCCGGCGACCCGGCCCGCACCCTGGGCCGCGGCCGGCTCTCGACGCCCGAGCAGCTCGAGGAGTTCAACCGCACCTACGGGCTCGACCAGTCGACGGGTGAGCAGTTCTGGACGTTCCTAGGCAACCTCGCGAGCGGCGACCTGGGCTACTCGATCCTCTACCGTCAGCCGGTCTCCGAGATCCTCGTCGACCGGCTCTGGCCGACCCTGCTGCTGGTCGGCTCCTCGACGGTGCTGGCCGCGCTGATCGGGCTCTGGCTCGGGACGCGCAGCGCCTGGGAACGGGGCAGCCGCTTCGACCGGATGTCGACGAGCACGTCGCTGACGCTCTACTCCATGCCCGAGTGGTGGCTGGGGCTCGTGCTCATCGCCGTGCTCGCGGTCGGGCCGGGCCCGCTGCCCGGCCTGTTCCCGACGGGCGGTCTGCACTCCACGGACGTCGACCCGTCGTCGCTCGCCGGCGTCCTCGACACCACGTGGCACCTCGCGCTGCCGGTGCTGACGCTGACGCTGGCCTACCTCGCCGACTACGCGCTGATCATGCGCGGCTCGCTGCTCGACGAGCTCGGCGAGGACTACCTGACCACGGCCCGCGCCAAGGGGCTGCGCGACGTGGCGGTGCGCAACCGGCACGCCGTCCCCAACGCGCTGCTGCCGGCCTCCACGATCGTCGCGCTGAACTTCGGCTTCGTGGTCGCGGGTGCGATCACGGTCGAGACGATCTTCTCGATCCCGGGCCTCGGCCTGCTGACGACGGAGGCCCTGCGGGTGCCCGACTTCTGGCTGCTGCAGGGCGTCTTCCTGCTCTCGACCACCGCGGTCATCCTCGCCAACCTCGCGGCCAACCTGCTCTACGGCCTGCTCGACCCGCGGGTGCGCTCATGAGCACCGCGACCGTCATGACGGCCCGGCAGCTGGCACGCCGGCGCCGGCAGGAGGCGTGGTCGCGCGGGTGGAAGCTCTTCCGCGCGGACCGGGCCGGGATGGCCGGCCTGGTCGTGCTGGTGGTGTTCGTGCTGCTGGCGGTGCTGGCCCCGGTCATCACCGACCCCGACGGCCTCGACGTCACCAAGGCGACGGGCGGCGTGCTCGAGTCGCCGTCCGGGGAGTACTGGCTCGGCACCGACGACAACGGCCGGTCGGTGCTCACCCTGCTGATCTGGGGCGCCCGGATCTCGCTCTTCGTCGGGCTGATGGCGACCCTGATCTCGATGGTGATCGGCACCGTCGTCGGGCTGGTGTCCGGCTACTTCGGCGGCTGGCCGGGCGCGATCCTGTTCCGCTTCACCGAGTGGTTCCTGGTGATCCCGTTCCTGCCGTTCGCGATCGTGCTCGCGTCGGTGCTCGGGCGGTCGCTGCTCAACATCGTGATCGTGATCGGCGTGACGAGCTGGGCCGGCACGGCGCTGCTGATCCGCAGCCAGGCGCTCTCGATCAAGGAGCGCGCCTACCTCGAGCGGGCCCGCGCCCTCGGCGCCGGCCACGTCCACCTGCTGCGGCGGCACCTGCTTCCCAACGTGGTCCCGATGGTCTTCGCCAACACCACGCTCAGCGTGGCGCTGGCGATCCTGTCGGAGACCACGCTCAGCTTCCTCGGCCTCGGCGACCCGACCCGGGTGTCGTGGGGGAGCATGCTCGACGACGCCTACAGCGTCGGGGCGATCACCACCGGCTCGTGGTGGTTCTTCGTGCCGCCGGGTGTGTGCGTCGTGCTGGTGGTGCTGTCCTTCACACTCGTCGGGCAGGCGCTCGAGGACGTCCTCAACCCCCGGCTGCGGAAGCGGTGACCCGATGAGCGAGCTGCTGCGGATCGAGGACCTCTCGGTCACCTACCGGACCCAGGAGGGCGACCTCCACGCCGTGCGCCACGTCGACCTCTCGGTCGAGCGGGGTGAGGTGGTCGGCGTCGCCGGCGAGTCCGGCTGCGGCAAGTCCAGCCTCGCGAGCACCGTGCTGCGGCTCCAGCCAACTTCGGCGACCGTCACCGGCAAGGTGCTCGTCGACGGCGCCGACGTGCTCACCATGCGCTGGGGCGACCTGCGGGCGCTGCGCTGGGCCGAGGCGTCGATCGTCTTCCAGGGCGCGCTGCACTCGCTGAACGCGGTGCGCCGGATCGGGCAGCAGATCGCCGAGCCGATCCGGCTCCATGAGCCCGGCGCCCCCGACGGCGAGGTCGACCGGCGGGTGGGCGAGCTGCTCGAGGAGGTCGGCCTGCCCGCGTCGCGCGCCTCGGCGTACCCCCACCAGCTCTCGGGCGGTCAGCGGCAGCGCGTGATGATCGCGATGGCGCTGGCCTGCCGGCCCTCGCTCATCGTCGCCGACGAGCCCACCACCGCGCTGGACGTGATGGTCCAGGCGCAGGTGCTCGACGTGCTCGCGGGACTGGTGAAGGGCCGCGAGATGGGGATGCTGATCATCAGCCACGACCTGTCCGTGCTCGCCGAGCTGAGCGACCGGATCGCCGTGATGTACGCCGGCCGCGTGGTCGAGGAGGGCCCCGCCGGGCAGGTCTTCACCGACCCGCTGCACCCGTACGCCGCGGCGCTGTCGGCGTCGTTCCCGCGGGTCGGGGACCCGGCCGCGCGGTTCGCGCCTGCGGGTCTGGCCGGGGACCCGCCCGACCCGCGCGACCTGCCGTCCGGCTGCTCCTTCGCCCCGCGCTGCCCGCTGGCGGTCGACGCGTGCCGGGAGGCGGAGCCGGTCCTGGAGCCCAAGCGGCCGCAGCGGCGCGCCGCGTGCATCCGCGTGGAGGAGGCCCGATGAGTCACGCGACCGGCACGAACCGGCTCACCCTCGAGGCCAGGGGGGTGGCCGTCGAGTACACCTCGCGGGCACGATCGGTCGCGACCGCTCTCGACGGCGTCGACCTGTGCGTGCGTGGCGGCGAGATCCTGGCACTGGTGGGGGAGTCGGGCTCGGGGAAGACGACGCTCGCCCGCACGATCACCGGGCTGGAGAAGCCGGTGCGCGGGCAGGTGCTGGTCGACGGCGAGCCGTTGGCGTACCGCTCGTCGGCGCTGAAGGCGCTGCGGCGCCGGGTGCAGATGGTGCTGCAGGACCCGGCCGGCGCGCTCAACCCGCGCCACACCGTCTACGAGTCGGTCGCCGAGGGGCTGCGGCTGCACGGCCTGTCCACGCGCGACCCGCAGGGACGCACGGAGGAGCAGCAGGTCGCCGACGCGCTGGCCGCCGCCGGGCTGCGGCCGCCGGAGCGGCTCTTCCTGCGCTACCCGCACGAGCTGTCGGGCGGTCAGCGGCAGCGGGTGCTCATCGCGGGGGCGCTGGCGCTGGGCCCGGAGCTGCTCGTGGCCGACGAGCCGGTCTCCAGCCTCGACGCCTCGATCCGGGGCGAGATCCTGGCGTTGCTGCTGAAGCTGCGCGCCGACCTCGGGCTGGGCGTGCTGGTGGTGACGCACGACCTCGGCCTGGCGTGGAACATCGCCGACAGGACCGCGGTGATGTACCTCGGCCGGGTGGTCGAGGTCGGCCCCACCGAGGAGGTGCTGGCCGACCCGCAGCACCCCTACACGCAGGCGCTGCTGTCGGTGGTCCCGGAGATCGAGCGGATCGAGCCGGTCGTGCTGACCGGTGAGGTGCCCGACCCGACCAACATCCCGCGCGGCTGCCGGTTCCACCCGCGCTGCCCGGCGGTCGCCGACGGCCGCGCCGCGGCTGCCGGGGTCGAGGAGGCCTGCCGCACCCGGGCGCTGGAGGTGTTGCCGGCGGCGGGTGGCCACCATGCCGCCTGCCACCTCGTCGCGGCGAGGGACGGGCAGCCGGCATGAGCCTCCCCGCCGGCCCCGGGGAGATGGCGCGGCTGCGCGAGGAGGTGGCGGCCCGCGGCGGCGAGGTGCCCGCGATGCTTCCGGCGGCGGCGTACACGTCCGGCGAGGTGCTGGCGTGGGAGCTGCGGCACCTGTTCGCGGGGACGTGGAGCTGCCTGGGGCGGCTGGCTGAGCTGCTGCCCGACGACGTGGGCGGGCACCAGGCCGGGAAGCCGGCGACGCAGCGGGCCGTGCGCGTGGGAGATGTGTCGGCGCTGCTGGTGCGCGACCCCGGCGGGCCCCCCGATCGTGGGCTGCGGATGTTCGCGAACACGTGTCGCCACCGCGCCCACGAGCTGCTGCCGGACGCCGGCACCTCTGCGGCGCACTCCGTCGTCTGCCCCTACCACGCCTGGTCCTACGACCTGGGCGGCCGGCTGCGGGTGGCTCCCGGCTACCGCGACGAGCCCGGCTTCGACCCGACGGCGTACTCGCTCGTCGAGCTGCCCGTGGCGATCTGGTGCGGCTGGGTGTTCGGGCACGCGCTGCACCCGCTGGGCCACCCGGACGTCGTGCCGTTCGCCGAGCACCTCGGCGAGCTCGGGACCGTGGTCGAGCCCTACCGCCCCGAGTCCCTGAGCCTGGCCGACCGGCACTCCTACGAGATCGCCGCGAACTGGAAGATCGTCGCGGAGAACTACCACGAGTGCTACCACTGCCCGCTCATCCATCCCGAGCTGTGCCGGGTGACGCCGCCGGCGTCCGGCGACAACTACCACCTGCCCGGCGCCTGGGTCGGCGGCTCGATGGTGCTGCGTGACGGGATGGCGACGATGTCGCTCACCGGCGAGTCCGGTGGCAGGCCGCTGCCCGGGGTGTCGCCGACGGCCGTCGAGTACGTCCACCTGCTGCCGAACCTGCTGGTCTCCGCGCACCCCGACTACGTGATGACCCATCGGCTGGTGCCGCTGGCGCCGGACCGGACCTGGGTCGAGTGCTCCTGGCTGCTGCTGCCGGACGCCGACGGGCGGGTGCCCGACGCGGCGTACGCCGTCGAGTTCTGGGACATCACCAACCGGCAGGACTGGGCGGCCTGCGAGTCGGTCCAGCGCGGGCTGTCGTCACCGCACTACGCGCCGGGGCCGTTCTCGCCGGGGGAGGACGCGGTCGAGCGGTTCGTCGGTCTCATCTCACAGGGGTACGTCGGACAGCCGTGGCACGCAGACCGTCCTGCTCGCTGACGTCGCGCTCCTCGACGTCGGGTCCGCTGCCGCCCCGCGCGCACCACTGGGCGAAGGCGGGCTCGAAGCCGTCGTCGCCGACGGGGAGGAAGTGGTCGACGCTCGCGCGGCCGGCGACCTCGGTGGTGATCTCGAAGACCGGCAGCCGCGGCGGGTCCGTGCAGGTGCCGGTCAGCGTGGTCTGCAGGCGGACCGACTCGCCGGCCCGCAGCAGCATCGGCTCCCCGACGTCGACCGGGTCGACCCGGTCGAGCAGCACCCGGGCCGCCGTGAGGGTGCGCTCCTCGTGGAAACGGATCTCGACCGTCAGCTGGACGGCATCCTCGGTGACGACGTACTGGACGGGCGCGAGGGTGGCCGCGACACGGCGTGGCATCACGTCCGGGTCCTCGTAGGCGCAGCCCGCGACCGCAAGCGCGAGCACCAGGACCGGGATCGGTCGGTGGCGGCCGTGCCCCGTGGGGTGGGTCGGCGAGGCCATTACTCAGCATCGCCGGATGACTAGTCCGTTCTCATGCCCGAATTTCGGGGACTCTTCCCGTTCCGTCGCGCTCACTAGGGTGGTCTGCATGAGTAGTCCGGTGGTCGTGGTGGTCGGCGCGGGGCCGGGGGTCAGCGGCTCGGTGGCGCGACGGTTCGCGCTGGACGGGTACGACGTGGGCCTCCTCGGCGTCGACGAGGAGGCGATGGAGACGCTGAGCGAGGAGATCCGCGACGGCGGTCGCGAGGTCGAGTGGCGGGCGGTCGACATCACCGACGGCCCCGTCGCGACCGCCGCGGTGCGGGAGATCGGCGAGCACTTCGGCCGGATCGACCTGATGCACTTCAACCCCTCGGCGTTCCGCCACAAGGACCCGCTGGCGCTGACCGTGCCGGAGCTGCTCGAGGACGTCGCGCTCGGGGTAGGCGCTCTGCTGACCGCGGTGCAGGCGGCCCGGCCGTTCATGGGCGAGGGCGCGCGCGTCACGGCCACCGGCAGCGTCGCCGCCGACAAGCCGTGGAACGAGGCCGCGTCGCTGGGCGTGCAGAAGGCGGGCCTGCGCAACCTGGTGCGCAGCATCGACACGACCCTGAAGCCCGACGGCATCCGCGCCGTATCGGTGACGGTGCAGGGCACGCTCGACAAGGAGGGGCCGTTCACGCCCGACCGGGTCGCGGAGGCGATCCACGCCGCCGCGTCGCAGGACGTCGACGAGTGGCGGACCGAGGTGCCGTACGCCGGGTGAGGTGCTCGGTCCTCGGGCGGATAGGTTCGCCCGCATGCCTGACACATTCTCGGACGTCGCCACCACCTCGGTGGTGGTCGGCGAGGCCGACGCCGCCCTCGACTCACGCCTGAGCGACGAGCTCGACCGTCACAACTTCGCCGCGACCGGCCACAGCGACGCGCGTGAGCTGACGGTGCGCATCTCCGACGCGTCCGGCGAGCTGGTCGCGGGGCTGAGCGGCTGGACGTGGGGGACCGCCGCCGGCATCGGCATGGTGTGGGTCCGTGACGACGCGCGTCGGGGCGGATGGGGCGGGCGACTGCTCGCGGCGGCCGAGTCGGAGGCGGCCGGGCGCGGCTGCGTGCAGATGACGGTCTCGTCGTTCACCTTCCAGGCACCGGACTTCTACCGCCGCCACGGGTACGTCGAGTTCGCCCGGACCGAGGGGATCCCCGTCCGTGGCGAGGCGGACGTGCACTTCCGCAAGGAGCTGCAGCCCTAGCTGTTGCGCTGGTCGGCCCGGTGGGGCTCGAGGCCCAGCCAGCGCGCCAGCTCCTCGATCTCGCGGTCCACCTCCGCGGTCATGCCGGGGGTGAACGGCTCGTCCTCATGGATAGCGTCGACCCGCAGCTCGCCCTCCGCCCGGTCGGCGGTCGCGTCGAGCTTCCCGACCAGCCGGTCGCCGTACAGGATCGGCATCGCCCAGTACCCCCATCGCCGCTGGGCGGCCGGCTTGTACATCTCGAGCTGGTAGTCGAACTCGAAGAGCTCGGCCATGCGCCGCCGGTCGAACACCAGCCGGTCGAGGGGCGACAGCAGGACGGCCCGTCCCCGGAAGGGCTCGTCGTCGAGGTACGCCGGGTGGATGCGCCACTCGCCCTTCACCCCCTCGACCGTGGCGGTTTCGCCCGTCTCGCCGACGTGGTTCGGCTCGCCCGGCACCTTGGCGGACCTGGCTCGGGCGATGCCGAGGGACTGCAGGCGTCGTGCGTCCCGCTCCCGACGCGCCTCGTCCGCGGGCGGGTACGGCTCGTCGGGGAGGACGCGCCCGGCGAGGTCCCAGAGCTTCTCGTTGCCCTGTCGCCCGACGAGGACGACCTCGCCCCGCGCCACCATGAGTCCGAGCAGCATGGTCAGGCTGCGCCGGTTGTTCCAGCCGCTCGACCGCCACGGAACCTCACACGTGTCCGGGAGCTCCGACTGGGGGAGGGGACCGTCGGCGCGCAGCCGCTCGAGGACGTCCCGGCGGCAGGCGTCGTTGGCGTCGACCCAGGCCTGCTGCGCGACCTGCCACTCGTGGAGCCCGGTGCCGATGCCGTCGCCCGGCCAGGCGTCCATCTCGGCGCGGAGCAGCTGCAGCTGGTCGAGGGTGCGGATCCTGTTGTCGTGCTCGACCAGCACCTGCCGGTCGAGCAGCTCGCGGAGGTCCGCTGGGTCGTAGGCCGCTCCGAGGCGGCTCCACAGGACCAGGTCAGCGGTCGGGGCCACTGCGGCGGTGGGCTCGACCTGCAGCAGCCACAGGTGCTCGAGCACCTCGAGCAGGTCGGTGGGGCGCGGCTGCGTCAGCAGCTGGGCGCGGACCGCGATCCTGCGCGCCTCCTGGCGGGTCAGCCGGTACGCCTCGCTCATGGTTGACTCCGGGAGTGGCGTGGTCTCACGGCCGGCAGCCCGGGCGGCGCCAGTCGTCGAGGTCGTCGAGGTCGAGACGGACGAGCGTCGGCACGAGTGGCCGCCCGCCCAGCCGCTGGTAGTGCCGGCTGCCGGACTCGCTGGCCACCCAGAGGGCGCCGTCTTCGGCGAGCGCCATGCCCTCCGCGCCGGGGACGAAGGCGAGTCGGTGTCCGGCGGGGTCGACGAGGACGCCGCAGCGAGTGACGGAGCGGGCGAACCAGGTCCTCGCGGCTCTGCCGTCGAGGTCGGCATGGACCGCGCCCTGGGTCATCGAGGGGGCGCGTTCGCTCCGGGCAGCCAGGCCGGTCGTCAGGTCGAGCACCGAGCCGGCGACGAGGAGGTCGGTGCTGAACCAGTGGACGCTCCCGCGGCGCCGTGGGTGCCACGACCCGATGCCGAGGTGGCCGTCGTCGTCGGTGACGGCGAACGAGCCGCGCAGGGGTGGGGCGAGGGCCCAGCCGCGTCGTACGTCGAGTGTCCCGGGGTCGAGCAGCCAGACCCGCCCGGTCTCCACCAGCCAGAGACCGTGATCGTCCGCAGCCAGCCCACCGGCGTGGCGGCACGTGACCGGGTCGCGGTTGCCGACCTGCCCGGAGACCGGGTCGCGGTGGGTGGCCCGGCCGGTGCGGAGGTCGACGCGCACCAGGAGGCAGTACTTGTGCCCGGGTCGCGCCTCGCCGTCGTACCCGCTCACCCACGCGGTGCGGCCGTCGACGACGAGGCCCTGCGGCACCAGCCCCCGCCGGGTCCCGACCCAGACGCCCCCGCACATGGCGCGGTCGTTGCGGAACCGGCCGAGGCGTTGTTCGTCGACGTACGCCGGCGCTCGGCCGCGCACGTCGTCGAAGGAGACGGGCCAGCAGTCGGCCGCGGGGCGCGCGCGGTCGGGGCGGGGGACCTCGGCTCCCGACGTGCAGGCCGCGACGAGGGCGAGGGCGAGCAGCAGCGCGACGTGCGCGACCCTTCGGGCCGTCACGCCAGTCCCCGCTCGTAGCGGAGCAGCTCCGGGAAGGGCGAGAAGGTGCTGTGCGTTCTCTCGCCCGTCGGCTCCCACCCGAGCCGCTCGTAGAAGCGCCGGCCGCGGGCGTTGCCGGTGAAGACGCGCAGCCACGCCCGGCTGTGCCCGGCGCAGCGCATCCGGTCGAGCAGTGCGTCGTGGGCCTCGGCAGCGAGCCCGGTGCCCCAGTGCTCGACGGCGATGCCGAGGTGCAGCAGCTCGTCGCCGTGCGTCGCCGCGAAGCCGACGACCACGTCCCCGTGGAGGACCACGAGGCAGTCGATGCCGGCGGTGTCGATCTCCTCGCGCCAGCGACGGGCGATCTCGTCGGCCGGGAAGGGGTGCTCGTCCTGGGGGAACACCGTCGCCAGCGCTGTCACGGCGCCGGGTTCCTGAATCGTGACAACAGCCGGTACATCGGCGTACGTCATCGCCCGCAGCAGGTCCCCCACGGGAGCACAGTACGGCGCTCGGCGCGCTGTCGGTCGAGTTGCGCGGCGGTCGCCCTCGCCGACCGCCACCGCGGGCACAATGCCGCTCGTGACCCGCGGTCCTGACGCCACGCCCGAGGAAGTCGTGCGCGCCTACGTCGACGCCGTGAACGGTCGCGACTTCGACACCGCGAACGCGATCGACTCCCGTGACGGTCAGGACCTCGGCCGGTTCAGCCGGCCGATGCAGACCCACGACTTCGAGCTCGTGAGCACGACGGGCGACGAGACCCGCGCGCACGTGCTCTTCACGGCCGACTTCGAGGGCGGCGACGGGACCGTCGAGGACGGCCGATGGGGGTACGTCCTGGAGCGCAACGACGAGGGTCTGTGGCGCATCGTCGACGCCGGGGTCGCCTGACCCGGGGGTCTCGACGAGCTCGACCGACGTGTGGTGGCGGTCGGTGAGTCAGTTCCGGGCCCGCTTTCCGGCCACAGGCGAGGGGGCTGGGTGGACGCTGCACAGGTCGAACTGGCGTTCGAAAAAGTGTCGGTGGTCGGCCCTAGTGTCTGGGTATGTCGATCCGGCCGCTGCACCCCACGCACCCGGTGCTGGCGTGCACGGAGGCGATCGGCAAGGAACTCGATCTCGTGGCCGAGGTGGACCCGGCATACATGCGGACCGAGGACCAGGCGGCCGCACTGGTCGAGCTGTCCGCGCTGGCGGCGCGGGTGGAGGAGCTGAAGCTGCGGGTGCTCGCGAACGCCGACGAGGTGGCGCTGGACTCGGGTGCGCGGTCGGCGGCGGCGTGGCTGGCCCACGCGACCCGCACCGACGCCGGCCGCGCGCTGGGGGCGGCCCGGCTGGCCGAGGCGATCACCGGCAGGTGGTCCCGGGTCGGGCAGGGGCTGGCGTCGGGGGCGGTGAATCCGGCGCAGGCGCGGGTGCTGGTCACGTCGCTCGACGACCTGCCGGCCGACCTCGACCCCGACGTCGTCGCGAAGGCGGAGGAGTACCTCGTCGACCAGGCCGCCCA
>NZ_JBHSSS010000029.1:0-343314 GCF_042659625.1 Nocardioides sp. GCM10027114 | reverse complement strand
AGGCCTCCTTCGGTGGCGGAGCGGTTCCTAGACAGCTCCACTCCACACCGGGAGGCCTTCGCCCATCTACAGGTCACATCGTGTCGTCGCAGGTTCTCGACCAACGTGCCTGGGCATCACATCTAGCGGGCCGAGGCCTCGACCCAGCGCTCGAGCGCGGCCTTCGCGCCGCCGGAGTCGACCGCCTCGCGGGCGCGCTCCAGCCCACCAGCGAGCGCATCGTCGACCGGCTCACCCGGCGCCTGGTGCACGGCCAGGGCGGCGCCGGCGTTCAGGAGCACCGCGTCGCGGACCGGTCCGGCCTCGCCCTCCAGGACCCGGCGCACCACCGCCGCGTTGTACGCCGTGTCCCCGCCGCGCAGGTCGTCCGCGGTCGCGGGGGCGATCCCGTGGCGGGCGGGGTCCAGCGTCGTCTGCGACACCTGACCGGCGTGCACGGTCCACACCGAGGAGGTGGTGGTCGTGGTCAGCTCGTCGAGGCCGTCGTCGCCGCGGAACACCCAGGCGTCGACGCCGCGGGCGGCGAAGACGCCGGCCATCACCGGGGCCATCCGCAGGTCGGCGCAGCCGATGGCCTGCGCGGCAGGTCGGGTGGGGTTGGCCAGCGGGCCGAGGAAGTTGAAGGTGGTGGCGATCCCCAGCTCGCGCCGCGGGACGGCCGCGTGCCGCAGCGCCGGGTGGAAGGCTGCCGCGAAGCAGAACGTGATCCCGGCCTCGTCGGCCACCTCGGCGACCCGGTCGGCCGGCAGGTCTAGCCGGATGCCGAGCGCCTCGAGGACGTCGGCGCTGCCCGACTTCGAGGACGCCGAGCGGTTGCCGTGCTTGACGACCTTGGCACCCGCCCCGGCCGCGACGATCGCCGCCATCGTGGAGATGTTGACCGACATCGAGCGGTCGCCGCCGGTGCCGACGACGTCGAGCAGCCGGCCCGGCACGCTGATCGGCGTGGCTCGCGCGTACATCGCCTCGACCAGGCCGGTGACCTCCGCGGTCGTCTCGCCCTTGGCACGCAGCGCCACGGCGAAGCCGGCGATCTGGGCCGGGGTGGCCTCGCCTTCCAGCACCTCGCCCATCGCCCACGCCGTCTGCTCGGCAGTGAGGTCCTCGCGCGCCACGAGTGCGGAGAGCACGTCCGGCCAGCTGGTCATGGGCGGTCCTCCGCGCGGTGGGTGGGCGGGACGGTGACGGGAGTCAGCTGGCGGCGGGCGTGCGGCTGCGCAGCAGCGACACGACCGACTCGGCCAGCTGAACCGGGTCCAGCGGGTGCGGCACCGCCGCCTCGGCACGCGACCAGGTCGCCAGCCACGCGTCCTGCGGGCGGCCCGTCAGCACGAGGATCGGCGGGCAGGCGAAGATCTCGTCCTTGAGCTGCTTGGCGATGCCGATGCCGCCTGCGGGCACGGCCTCGCCGTCGAGGACCGCGAGGTCGATGCCCCCTGCGTCCATGTTCTGGATCACGACCGGCTCGGTGGCCACCTCGACGTACTCCACCTCCGGCAGGTCCGGGTGCGGGCGTCGGCCGAGGGCCAGGATCACCTGCTGGCGGGTGTTGACGTCGTCGCTGTAGACCAGCACCTTCAGGGGTGCGGCGGCAGTCGTGTCGTTCACGGCCCGCATGCTACCGGGGCGTCTCGTCCGGATCCGGCGAGGTGCCCGCCGAGGTCGGCGCGTCGGCGGCGCGGGCCTCCTCGGCGGCGGCGCGCGCCTCCAGCAGGTCGAGCCGGCGGTCCTCGCGACGGGCCTCCTGCATCGACGAGCGGACCCACTGCACGAAGAGCACCGCGAAGAACGACAGGCCGATCAGGTCGCCCGAGCCCCACAGGATCCCGCCGGCAAGGTGCTGGTCGACCAGCGCGGGCGGCAGCCAGGACCCCATCGGGCCCTCGCGGAGCATGAGGTACCAGTCGCCGGCCAGCAGCTCCTGCTGCCCCATGATCGTGACGCCCAGGAACGCGTGGAACGGCAGCGTGAGCACCACGAGCAGGATCCGGAAGGGGTACCCCACCCGGCCCGGCACCGGGTCGATGCCCATGAGCGGCCAGAAGAAGAGCGCGCCCACGGCGACGAGGTGGATGTGCATCATCTCGTGGACGTACGTCGACCGCAGCGAGGCCTCGTACCACTCGGTGAAGTACAGCGCCCAGGGCGAGACGATGTAGAGCAGGAAGGCCAGCGGCGCGAAGGAGAGCACCTTCACGAGGCGCGAGTGCAGCAGCGCGAGCAGCCAGCGCCGGTACCGCAGCGGCAGCGTCCGCAGCGCGAGCGTCACGGGCGCCCCGAGCGCCAGCGCCAGGGGCACGACCATCGACAGCAGCATGTGCTGGACCATGTGGACGCTCAGCAACGTGGTGTCGTACGCCGCCAGGCCGGACGTGGTGGCGAAGGCGAACGTGCCCATTCCCACACCTAGGAAGGACAGGGTCCGTCCCACCGGCCAGCGGTCCCCACGCCGCCTCAGCGTGGCCACGCCCAGGAGGTAGGCGCCGGCCACCCACACGGTCAGCACGACCGCCACGGGCTCCACGGACCACTCGCTCAGGATCCGGGCGGGGGTGAACTCCGGGAGGTTCGGAACCACCGTCAGCGTCGTGCTCGTCACCCTGTGAACTTTATGTCGCCGAAACCATGGGGGGTCGGGGTGCCCTCGTTGGTCGGTACCGACATAATGACACCCGTGGCGACAGCAACTGCGATTCCGGCATCCCGACTGCACGGCCATCACGACCGGCCGAGCATGGTCAGCGTGGGGACCATCATCTGGCTCTCCAGCGAGCTGATGTTCTTTGCGGCGCTGTTCGCGTCGTACTTCACGATCCGGGCGGTCAGCCCGGAGCTGTGGTCCCAGAACACCGCGCTCCTGGACGTCCCCTTCGCGTCGGTCAACACGACGATCCTGGTGCTCTCCTCGCTCACCTGCCAGCTCGGCGTGTTCGCCGCTGAGCGCGGTCAGGTCGGGCGCACCGGCGGCGTGCTCAAGGTGTCGGGCTGGGGCCTGCGCGAGTGGTTCATCCTCACCTACGTCATGGGCGCGATCTTCATCGCCGGCCAGGCGATCGAGTACGCCACCCTCGTGCAGGAGGGCGTCACGATCCAGGACTCCGCCTACGGCACGATGTTCTACCTCACCACCGGCTTCCACGGCCTCCACGTCACCGGCGGCCTGATCGCCTTCCTCTTCGTCCTGGGCCGCACCTACGTGGCCCGCAAGTTCACCCACGAGCAGGCCGTCAGCGCCATCGTGGTGTCGTACTACTGGCACTTCGTCGACGTGGTGTGGATCGGGCTGTTCGCCACGATCTACCTCGTCAAGTAGCCCACCGACCGGATCTACCAAGGACTGAATGTGCGTTTCCTGAACCGCTCCGCCGGTCGGCTCTCGCGGCACCGCCGGGGCCCTCTCGCGGGTCTCGTCCTCCTGCTCGTCGGACTCCTCTTCTCGGGCGGCATGTACGCCGCCCTCGCCCCCGCGCAGGCCACCCAGCAGGAGAGCGACGCCGAGCTCGTCGCCAAGGGCCGTGAGCTCTTCCTCGTGGGCTGCTCGTTCTGCCACGGGCAGAACGGCGAGGGTGTCCGCACCCAGAGCGGCAACAACCTCGGCCCGTCGCTCGTCGGTGTGGGCGCGGCCGCCGTCGACTTCCAGGTCGGCACCGGCCGCATGCCGATGCAGGCCCCCACGCAGCAGGCGCCCCGCAAGGACGTCGTCTACACCGAGGACGAGATCGAGGCGCTCGCGGCGTACGTCGCCAGCCTCGGTCCCGGCCCGGCCATCCCGGACGAGTCCGACTACAGCATCGACGGCCTCTCCGAGGAGGAGCGCGAGGCCGCGATCGCCCGCGGCGGCCAGATCTTCCTCACCAACTGCACCGCCTGCCACAACTTCCAGGGCAACGGCGGCGCGATGCCCCGCGGCGGCTACGCCCCCAAGATCCGCGGCGTCGAGCACAAGTACATCTACGAGGCCATGCTCACCGGCCCGCAGACGATGCCGACGTTCTCCAACGACAACCTGAGCCCCGAGCAGAAGCGCGACGTCATCGCCTACCTCGAGTCCCTCGAGGAGGACCCCGAGTACGGCGGCTTCGGCCTCGGCGGTCTCGGCCCGGTGACCGAGGGCCTGACCGCGTGGCTGGTCGGCATGGGCCTGCTCCTGGGTGCCGCGATCTGGATCGCCGCCCACACCACGCGCTCGAAGAAGGACAAGGTGGAGGCATGACCCACACGGACGAGAACCTCCCCGCCCACGGGTGGGAGGGTCACGGGCGCGAGGTCGAGGGCGACCCGCTCCCCAACCCCGGGCTGCCGCCCCACGTGTGGCGCCCGACCGACGTCGACCCCGCGCAGGAGAAGCGCGCGGAGCGCCAGGTCGCGACGCTGTTCGGCCTGTCCGCCGTCTGCGCCGTCCTGTTCGTCGTCTGCTACTTCGTGTTCGAGGTCGGTGAGTCGACCGACACGTTCCTCGGCTTCGGCGCCTCGACGCTGACACTCGGTGCGACCCTGGGCGGCGCCCTGCTGCTCATCGGCATCGGCGTCATCCAGTGGGCCCGCAAGTTGATGTCCGACCACGAGATCATCGAGATGCGCCACCCGTCGGCCTCCCCCGAGGAGGACCGCGAGGCCGCCGTCGCCGCGCTGACCGCCGGCGCCGACGAGTCCGGCATCGGCCGACGGCCGCTCGTCCGCAACTCGCTGCTCGGCGCCGTCGGCATGCTGGGGCTGCCCGCGATCGTGCTGCTGCGCGACCTGGGCCCGACCCCGCAGCAGGTCGCCGAGGAGGCCGACTACCCCGGCGCGGGCATCGAGAACACCGTCTGGGAGAAGGGGATGCGCGTCGTCCGCGACGTCGTCGGCACCCCCATCCGGGTCACCGACCTCCAGATCGGCGACCTCGTCAACGGCGAGCCCGCCGCGATCTTCGAGACCAACGAGGAGGGCGAGCCGATCATCGAGGGCGTCGCGCTCCAGATCGCCAAGTCCAAGGGTGCGGTCGTCGTGGTCCGGATGGAGCCCGAGGACATCATCGCGGGCGAGGGCCGCGAGAACTGGTCCGTCGACGGCATCGTCTGCTACTCCAAGATCTGCACCCACGTGGGCTGCCCGATCTCGCTCTACGAGCGGACCACCCACCACCTGCTCTGCCCCTGCCACCAGTCGACGTTCGACCTCGCGGACTCCGGTCGCGTGGTCTTCGGCCCGGCTGCCCGGGCCCTCCCGCAGCTGCCGCTGGCAGTTGATGACGAGGGGTACCTTGTGGCTCAGAGCGACTTCACCGAGCCCGTGGGCCCGAGCTACTGGGAGCGTGACTCCGAATGAGTATCGACACCAGCAAGGTCGCCAGCAGCAACCGCGGCAAGGCGGCCACGGCCAAGGGCCCGAACCGCGCCGGCGCGGTGGCGGGCTGGGCCGACGACCGACTGGGCCTCGCCACGCTGGCGAAGAAGAACATCCGCAAGGTCTTCCCCGACCACTGGTCGTTCATGCTCGGCGAGATCGCGCTGTGGAGCTTCGTCGTCCTGCTGCTCACGGGCGTCTTCCTCACGCTCTGGTTCAACCCGAGCATGGGCGAGATCATCTACGAGGGCTCCTACGACCAGCTCCGTGGCGTCCACATGTCCGAGTCGATGGCCTCGACCCTGGACATCTCGTTCGACGTCCGTGGCGGCCTGCTGATGCGTCAGATGCACCACTGGGCGGCGATGATCTTCATCGCGGCGATGATGGTGCACCTGCTCCGCGTGTACTTCACCGGCGCGCACCGCAAGCCGCGTGAGCTCAACTGGGTGATCGGCTCGCTGCTGCTGCTGCTCGGCACGCTCGAGGGCTTCACCGGCTACTCGCTCCCCGACGACCTGCTCTCCGGCACCGGCGTCCGGGCCGCCGACGGCTTCATCAAGTCGATCCCCGTCGTCGGCACCTACGTGTCGTTCTTCCTGTTCGGTGGCGAGTTCCCGGGTGACCAGATCATCCCGCGCCTCTACATCGTCCACGTGCTGCTGCTGCCGGGCCTGCTCCTGGCGCTGATCGCGGCCCACATGCTGCTGCTCGTCTACCACAAGCACACGCAGTGGCCCGGTCCCGGCCGCACCGAGAAGAACGTCGTCGGCTTCCCGATGCTCCCGGTGTACGCCGCCAAGGCCGGTGGCTTCTTCTTCATCGTCTTCGGCGTGATCGCCCTGATGGGTGGCCTGCTGCAGATCAACCCGGTGTGGAAGTACGGCCCCTACGACCCGTCCAAGGTGACCGCGGGCTCGCAGCCCGACTGGTACATGGGCTGGCCCGACGGCGCGCTGCGCATCATGCCGGGCTGGGAGTCGAGCTTCCTGGGCGTCACGCTGAGCTGGAACGTCTTCCTGCCGATCATCGTGCTCCCCGGCCTGATGTTCACGATCCTGCTGCTCCTGCCCTTCATCGAGGGCTGGATCACCGGTGACAAGCGGGACCACCACCTGCTGCAGCGTCCGCGCAACGCCCCGACCCGCACCGCCACGATGGTCGCCCTGATGACCTTCTACGGCCTGATGTGGGCCGCCGGCGGCAACGACATCATCGCGATCACGTTCGATCTGAGCATCAACCAGATCACCTACTTCATGCGTGCCGCGGTGTTCATCGGACCCGTCATCGCCTTCTTCATCACGCGCCGCTGGTGCATCTCGCTCCAGCGGGCCGACAACGAGAAGCTGCTGCACGGCTACGAGACCGGCATCATCATGCGCTCCCCCGAGGGCGGCTACACCGAGCGGCACCTGCCGATCGACGAGTCGCGGGCCTACGCCCTCACCGCGCGGGACCGCGACCCGGAGCCGGTCAACGGCGGACCGGTCGACCCGAACGGCGTACCGGCGAAGAACGGACGTGTCGAGAAGGTCCGCGGCAAGCTGCAGACCCTCGTCTGGGCCGACAACGTCCAGAAGCCGACCGCGGAGGAGCTCGAGGAGGCGCACCACCACGCCGAGCACGAGCACGCCCTCCAGGCAGGCCTCGACCACGCGGCCGACGGCCACCAGTTCGACGGCCACCACGCCGTCGAGGGTGAGGAGCTCCGCTCCCACTGAGGCCCTGAACGCCGGCCCGCCCGAAACTTTCGGGCGGGTCGGCTGCATTTCAGCGCGACCTGCCACCAGTTCCCCTCCCCCACGCCGCGAACTGCCAGCAGTTGCTGCCTGTGACTTGCCGAGCTGCCAGCAGTTACCGTGTATTGGCCAGGATCTCCGCACAACACCGGTTCGGCGCGCCCTCGCCCACAGGCGAGCGTCGGAGCGCGACGTCCGGGGCGGTTTTCCGCGAGAACTGCAGGATGCGCCTTGCCGAGACACCTCTCCAGGATCCGACCTTTCCCCTCCCCCACGACCAGCCGTTCACCAGGGCCATGGCACGGGACGCGGGACTCACCGACAAGCAGCTCGGAGCACTGAGGAGCGAGGGCTGGCTGCGGCACCCCATGCGCGGCCTGTACGTCGGGTCACACGTCCCGGACACCCTCGCGGTCCGCTCAGCGGCCCTCGCACTGGTAGTCCCGCCAGACAGCTTCGTCACCGACTTCGCGGCGGCCTGGGTCCATGCCGGTGACATCGCACTGCCGCCGAACGCGCACCGCGAGACGCTGACTCCCGAGGTCTTCCGGTTCCCGGGTCGGAACCGGCTACGAAACGACCTGATGAGGAGCGGTCAGCGGCGCGTGCGACCTGGAGATCTGATGGTTGTCGGGCCGCTCGTCGTGACGACACCGCTGCGGACGGCGGTGGATCTCGGCCGGCTCCAATGGAGCGACGACCTTGCCATGCACGGCATGGACCGGATGCTGGCGCTCGGTGACTTCACGCTCGACGACCTGCTGATGCAGGTCCCCCGGTTCCGCGGAGACCGCGGTGTCGTGCGCCTGCGTTGTCGGGCGCCCATGGCCGACGGACGCTCGGCCTCATTCGGCGAGACCGTCCTGCGGAACCGTTGGAGATCGGCAGGCCTGCCGCGCCCTGAGCTCCAGATCCCCGTGTACGAAGACGGTCGGGTGCTGTTCTGGCTCGACATGGGCCTCGAGGAGCTCCTGTTCGCCGCAGAGTACGACGGCATCGACTGGCACGCCGGTCGCGAACAGGTCGCCCACGACCTCGAGCGGCGGGAATGGATGGCCGAGCGCCGTGCCTGGCACATCGAGGTCTTCACGCGGGACCACGTCTTCGGTCGTCAGCAGGACGCCTGTGAGCGTCTGGCCAGGGCGATCCGGGCGGCCCGGGCGAGCATGGGTGAGCGAGTCATCCTGCTGTAGCCGGCAACTGCTGGCAGCTCGCGGGGTCTGGGCCGGCAACTGGTGGCAGCTCGCGGGGTCGGGGCGGGCAACTGCTGGCAGCTCGCGTCAGGTGAGGGCGGAGCCCTGCTTCCACTCGCGGAAGGGGACGTTCCAGTCACCGAAGCCGTTGGTGAGGGTCATCGGGCGGTCGGTACCGGTGTACTCGACCACGTCGCCGCGCCTCGTCATGTTGTAGAGCCAGCCGGCGTCGGCGGTGCTCATGCCGGTGCAGCCGTGGCTGACGTTGGCGCTGCCCTGGGACCCGACGGACCAGGGAGCCGCATGGATGAACTCGCCGCTGTAGGTGAGCCGCATGGCGTACTCGACGTCGTCGATGTCGTAGTACTCCGGGTCACCCTCACCGATCCCCACGGTCTCGGAGTTCATCCGGCGCTCGCGGAACTTCTCCATGATCACCTTGGTCCCGGAGCGAGTGGTGAACCCAGGCTTCCCCGTGGTGATCGGCAACGTCCGGAGCAGCGTGCCGTTGGAGAAGACCCGCATCTGGTGGGTCTGGGCATCGACGCGGTAGACGTGGGCGTCGCCGACCCGGAAGTCGACCGTCCGGCTCTCCTGGCCGTAGATGCCGTTGCCGGCGGCGACGGAGTTGACGTCGACGTCCACGCGGACCCGGGACCCGGCCTCCCAGTAGGACTTCGGCCGCCAGTGCGCCTCGCGGTCGCTGAGCCACCGCCACGCGCCCGGCTGCCGCGGCGTGGAGGTGACGGTCATGTGCTTCTCGAACGACGCCCGGTCGGTCACGGGGACGTCGAACGTGACGACGACCGGCATCCCCACGCCGACGGTCTCCCCCTGGAGCGGCGCCACCGAGGGGTAGGTCTGCTGGTCGAGCGTGAGGTCCTCGGTCCGGAACCGCAGGACCCGCTGCACGGCGGAGCCGTCGGTCCGCTCCCCTTCCACGCGAACGGTGTAGCGGGTACCGGGCTCCAGCCGGTCGGCGGCGACCCAGCGGGAGCCGTCGTCGGCGAGCTCGCCGGCCAGCTCGGCTGTCGCCTCGCCCCCGGCGGCGGACACGCGCACGCCGGTCAGCCGCCCGGCCTCCGCCGCGAGGGACACCTCGCGGTCTACGGGCACGGTCGCCCCGCGCCGCACCGACGAGGCCAGCTCGAACGCCGGCTCCGGCGCCTCGGCCGGGGCGTCAGCCGCCTCGGCGGCCTCCCCGGGGGCCCGAGCCGCTCGCCCGGTCTCGCAGGCGCTCAGACCGGCCGTCAGCACGGCCACAGCAGCCGCGGCAGCGACCGCACGGGCCCTCCGCGCCCCGGCGACGGGTGTGCGGGACCGGGACAACGACATGAGACAGGACTCCCCCGAAGGACGACATCAGGTCCGTTCGAGGGTAGCCGCGGGCGCCGACGGACGGAAAACCCCGCGTGACCCGGAGATCACGCGGGGTTCTCGAAGCCGTGAAGGCTCAGTGGGCGTGCTCGCCCCGGTAGTACTCGAAGATCCACCCGGAGAGGGCCACGGCACCCAGGGTGCCCCCGATGATGAACAGCCACCACGCGGCGAACGCCACGGCGTACACGCAGACACCCAGCGTGAGGGCGCACCACAGCGGCCACCAGGAGTACGGCGGGAAGAAGCCCAGCTCGCCCGCACCGTCGGCGATCTCGCCGTCCTTGCGGTCCTCGGGACGCGGGTCCATGCGGGCCGCGTGGAAACCGAGGTAGAGCGTCACCATGGCCGCGAGCAGCGTGGTCATGGTCAGGGCGGACGTCCCGGTCCAGTCACCGGTGATGAACCAGTACGCAGGGGTGACGAGCACGAAGAACGCGGTCGTCATGGCGAAGATCCAGGCTTCGGCCTTCATCAGGCGTTCTCCTCCGGGTTGGTACCACGGCCGCGGAGCATCTCCTCGCGGCCCTCCACCTCAGGGGCGTCCGCCGGACGACCCTCGCGCTCGGCGTCGTTCTCCTCGAGCTCCAGCGCAGCCACCTCGGGGTGGTGCAGGTCGAACGCCGGGGACTCCGAGCGGATCCGGGGGATCGTGACGAAGTTGTGGCGCGGCGGCGGGCAGCTGGTGGCCCACTCGAGCGAGCGACCCCAGCCCCACGGGTCGTCGACCTCGACCAGCGGAGCGCGGCGCGAGACGTAGACGTTGTAGAGGAACGGCAGCGTCGACGCACCGAGCAGGAACGCACCCACCGTGGAGACCTGGTTGAGGAACGTGAAGCCGTCGTCGGGCAGGTAGTCGGCGTAGCGCCGCGGCATGCCCTCGACACCCAGCCAGTGCTGCACGAGGAAGGTCAGGTGGAAGCCGACGAAGAGCAGCCAGAAGTGGACCTTGCCGAGGCGCTCGTCGAGCATCCGGCCGGTCATCTTCGGCCACCAGAAGTAGAAGCCGGCGAACATCGCGAACACGACCGTGCCGAACACCACGTAGTGGAAGTGCGCCACCACGAAGTAGGAGTCGGACACGTGGAAGTCCAGCGGCGGGCTGGCCAGGATGATGCCGGTCAGACCACCGAAGAGGAACGTCGTGAGGAAGCCGATCGACCACAGCATCGGGGTGTCGAACGAGATGGACCCGCCCCACATCGTGCCGATCCAGTTGAAGAACTTCACGCCGGTCGGGACCGCGATCAGGAACGTCATGCCGGAGAAGAACGGCAGGTCGACCGCGCCGGTGACGAACATGTGGTGCGCCCACACGGCGACCGAGAGGATCGCGATGCCGAGCGTGGCGCCGACCAGGCCGACGTAGCCGAAGATCGGCTTGCGGCTGAAGACCGGGAGGATCTCCGTCACGATGCCGAAGAACGGCAGCGCGATGATGTAGACCTCCGGGTGGCCGAAGAACCAGAACAGGTGCTGCCACAGGATCGCGCCACCATGGGCGGCGTCGAAGACATGGGCGCCGAGGATCCGGTCGGCCTCCAGCGAGAGCAGCGCGCCTGCGAGCACCGGGAAGGCGATCAGCACCAGCAGGCTGGTGACGAGGGTGTTCCAGACGAAGATCGGCATCCGGAACATCGTCATGCCGGGGGCACGCATGCAGATGATCGTGGTGATGAAGTTGACCGCACCCAGGATGGTGCCGAGACCGGCCATCCAGAGGCCCATCACCCACAGGTCACCACCGACACCCGGCGAGCGCACGGAGTCGGAGAGCGGCGTGTAGGCGAACCACCCGAAGCTCGCGGCGCCCGACGGGGTCAGGAAGCCGGAGGCGGTGATCAGGCCGCCGAACAGGAACAGCCAGTAGCTGAACATGTTGAGGCGCGGGAACGCGACGTCGGGCGAGCCGATCTGCAGCGGCATGATCACGTTCGCGAAGCCGAAGAACAGCGGCGTCGCGAACAGCAGCAGCATGATCGTGCCGTGCATCGTGAACAGCTGGTTGTAGACCTCGTCGCTCACGACCTGCGAGCCCGGGTAGGCCAGCTCGGAGCGGATCAGCATGGCCATGAGGCCACCGATCAGGAACCATGCGAACGACGTGATGAGGTACATCTTGCCGATCAGCTTGTGATCGGTCGTGGTCATGATCCGGGCCAGCTGCTGGCCCAGCGGCTTGCGACCGCCCGAGGGGCTGGTCGTCGGGTGGGATGCAGTCGCGGTCACTCCGCGCTCCCCTCTTCGTCGTCGTCCTCGTCGAGGCCGGACTGGGTGTAGGCGTCGGCACCGCCGAGGATCGGCTCCTGCGACACGAAGCCGGCCTCCTCGAGGTCCTGGAGGTACTGGTCGAAGTCCTCGGGGCTCACGACCTCGACGTTGAACAGCATCCGGGAGTGGTAGGAGCCGCAGAGCTCGTAGCACTTGCCCTTGAAGGTGCCGATGGTGTCGGGGGTGACCTCGTAGTGGTTCACCCGACCCGGGATGACGTCCATCTTCATGAGGAAGCCGGGGACGCCGAAGGAGTGGATCACGTCGGGCGAGTAGAGGTTGAACTGCGTGGTCTCGCCCACGGGGAGGACCAGGGTGGGGATGTCGCTGCCCGTACCGGCGGTGTAGACGTTCGTCCCCTCGCCGCCGACGGCCTCCTCGTCCGTGTAGTTGAAGGTCCAGGACCACTGCTGGCCGACGACGTTGACGACGTGGTCCTCGTCGGTGTCGGCGAGGACGGCGTTCTGCACGTCGACGGTGGCCTTGAAGAAGACGATCACCATGATGATCGGGGCGATCGTGTAGAAGATCTCGAGCGGCAGGTTGTAGCGCGTCTGCACCGGGATCTCGTCGGCGTGCCGGCGCCGGTAGCGCCAGATGGCCCAGAAGATCAGGCCCCAGACGATGACACCGGTGATGAGCGCGGCGACCCACGCCCAGCGCCAGAGGTAGAAGATGTGGTCGGCCTGCTCGGTGGCCGGGTTCGGCATCGCAAGGTTCTTCCACTCCTGCTGCGACTCGGCGGAGCAGCCGCTCACGAGCAGGAGCGCGCCGAGCGTGGCAACGAGGGCCGCGCGGCGAAGGAACCTGGATGCGCGGTGGAGTTGGGGACCCACGAACAGGCCTCTCTCTTCGGCGATCACAGTCGTGAACTTTATCGGAACCGTCCACAACTCACGCGTCAGGGGCACCCGCTAGGTTCGGGCCGTGAGCAAAGCCATGGACGGCGCCCCGGGCGGTGCCCCGGACGGCGCCGAGCAGGGCCCCGGCCGGCCGGCCGCCACCTACCTCGACGCGGCCTCCTCCGAGCCGCTCCACCCCGCGGCCCGGGACACCCTCCTGGCCGCCCTCGAGCAGGGGTACGCCGACCCGCGGCGGCTGCACCGGTCGGCCCGGTCGGCGCGGCTGCTGCTCGACAACGCCCGGGCCGTCGTGGCCGAGTGCCTCGAGGTCCGCCCGGACGAGGTGACGTTCACGACATCCGGCACCGAGGCGGTCCACCGCGGCCTGCTCGGGCTGCTCCTCGCCCGCTCCCGCGCCGGCCGCGGGGTGGTGCACTCGGCGGTCGAGCACTCCGCCGTCCTCCACGCCGCCCGCTGGGCGGCCGACACGGGCGCCGCCGACGAGGTCGTCGGCACCCCCGTCGACCCCTCCGGTCGGGTCCGTGTCGAGGAGCTGGTCGCCGCGGCGCGCCGCCCGGGCACGGCGGTGGTGGCGCTGCAGTCCGCCAACCACGAGGTCGGCACGCTCCAGCCGGTCGAGGAGGTCGCCGCCGGGATCGGCGACGTGCCGCTCCTCGTCGACGCCTGCACGGGCGCCGGGCGGGTCCCGCTGCCGAACGGCTGGGCGGCCGCGGCGGCGTCGGCCCACAAGTGGGGCGGCCCCGCCGGCGTCGGCGTGCTCCTGGTCCGCAAGGGCACCCGCTTCCGCAACCCCCTCCCCACCGACGACCGCGTCGACGAGCGGACCTCCGGCTTCGAGAACGTCCCGGGCGCCCTGGCCGCCGCTGCGGCGCTGCAGGCGGTGGTCGCCGACCGGGACGAGGTGGCGCGCCGCCAGCGCGCGCTCGTGGACCGGATCCGGGCGGCCGCGGCACGGATCCCCGACGTCGAGGTCGTCGGCGACCCCGTCGACCGGCTCCCCCACCTCGTGACCTTCTCCTGCCTCTACGTCGACGGCGAGGCGCTCGTCACCGAGCTGGACCGGCGCGGCTTCGCGGTCGCGAGCGGCTCGGCGTGCACCGCCTCGACCCTCGAGCCGAGCCACGTGCTGGCGGCCATGGGGGCGCTGACCCACGGCAACGTCCGTGTCTCGCTGACCCGCGACACCACGGACGACGAGGTCGACGCCTTCCTCGCCGCGCTGCCCGAGGTGGTCGAGCAGATCCGGGCCGAGGTGGCCCGGTGACGGCCGGTCCCCTGCCCGAGCCGGCCCTCGAGCTCGACTGCCGCGGGATGCTCTGCCCCCGGCCGGTCATCGAGCTCAACCGCCACCTCGGCGACGTCGAGCCCGGCGAGGTCCTCGCCGTCGTGGCCACAGACGCGGCGGCCCGGGTGGACGTCCCGGCCTGGTGCCGCATGCGCGGCCACGAGTACGTCGGCGAGGACGCCGCCGCCGACGGCGTCCCGCGCTACCTCGTGCGCCGGGTCGACTGAGGCTGGGGTCTCAGCCCTCGCCGCCCGCGAGGTCCTCGATCGGCACCGACTCGTCCCCCAGCCGTGCCGGGTCGACCCGCCGGCCCACCAGCGCCCGCAGGTGGTCGGTGCTGTCCCACTCGTTGAGGTGCATGCCGGCGAGCACCCTCCCGTCGTCGTGCCACAGCGCGTAGCCGCTCAGCCCGTCGAGGTCGCCGCGCACGACGACGTGGTCCAGGTGGTCACCGGGCACGTGGCCGACGTACTCCATGCCGAGGTCGTACTGGTCGGTGAAGAAGTACGGCAGCCGGTCGTACGGCGCGTCCCCGCCGAGGAGCGTCCCGGCTGCGACCTTGCCCTGCTCGCGCGCGTTGTCCCAGTGCTCGACCCGGACCGGGGTGCGGAGGACGGGGTGGTCGTGGGCGGCGATGTCGCCGGCGGCGACGACGGCGGGGTCGGAGGTGCGCAGCGCCGCGTCGACGAGCACTCCCCCGTCGACCGCCAGCCCGGCGCGCTCGGCGAGCTCGAGCCGGGGTGCGGCACCGATCGCGACCACGACCAGGTCGGCCGGGACGCTGGAGCCGTCGGAGAGCCGCACGGCGGCCCGGTCGACGTCGTCGACGGAGGTGCCGGTGCGGAGGTCGACGCCGTGGCGCCGGTGCAGTCCGGCGAACACGCCGGCCACCCGGTCGCCCAGGACCCCGCGGAGCGGCTGCTCCTGCGGCTCGACCACGACCACCTCACAGTCGGCGGCCCGGGCGGCCGCGGCGACCTCGAGGCCGATCCAGCCGCCGCCGACGACCACGAGGCGGGTGCCGGGGGTGAGCTGCTCCCGCAGCCGGGCGGAGTCGTCCCGGGTGCGCAGCCGCAGGACCCGGGCACCGCTGCCCTCGGCGACCGGGAGCCGGCGCGGCTCAGACCCGGTGGCCAGCAGCAGCCGGTCGTAGCCGACCTCGCCGTCGCCGGTCTCCACGACCCGCCGACCGAGGTCGAGGCCGGTCACGAGCCGGCCGGTCCGCACGTCGATCCGCTGCTCGTCCCACCACCCCGCGTCGTGGAGGCCGGTGGCGTCGGGCTCCTTCTCCCCGAGCAGGACCGACTTGGACAGCGGTGGCCGGTCGTAGGGCAGGTGCGGCTCGGCGCCGAGGACGGTGAGGTCACCGTCGTAGCCGCGGGAGCGGAGCTCCTCCGCGGCGGCGGCACCGGCCAGGCCGGCACCGACGATCACGATCCTGTGGGGCCCGCCCGGGCTGTCCGGGAGGCTGCTGGACTCGGTCATGCCCCCACGATGCCCGACGACCGGTCGGGCCGGGCCTGTTCAGGCCCGTTCAGGCCCTCACGAGCGAAGTGTGCGCAGGTGCGGCGCGAGCTCGGCGGCCGCCTCCGCGCCGTACGCCGCCTCGCACCGCTCCAGGAACGCCTCCCGGGACAGGGTGTACTCCTGGGTGCCGACCTGCTCCACGACGTAGACCGCCAGCAGGCAGCCGAGCTGGGCGGCGCGCTCGAGGCCCAGCCCCCAGCTCAGCGCCGCGAGGAAGCCGGCGCGGAAGGCGTCGCCGACGCCCGTGGGCTCGACCTTCTCGATCTCGGGGACGGCGGCGACCTCCACGGTGGGCTCGCCGCGACGCACCACCCGGACGCCCTCGGCGCCCATGGTGACCACCCAGGTGCCGACGCGCTCGAGCACGTCCTCCTCGGTCCAGCCGGTCTTCTGGGTGATGAGGGCCGCCTCGTACTCGTTGGAGAAGAGGATGTCCGCCCCGCCGACGAGGGCCCGGATGAGCTTGCCGTCACCGAAGGCGAGCTGCTGGGAGGGGTCGGCCACGAAGCGGTAGCCGCGCTGGCGGCACTCGTCGGTGTGGCGCAGCATCGCCTCGGGGTCGTTGGGGGCCACGAGCACGTAGTCGGGCTCGCCCACCCGGTCGGCGATCGGCTTGAGCTCGATCTCGCGCGCCTCGTGCATCGCGCCGGCGTAGAAGGAGGCGATCTGCGCCATGGAGGAGTCGTTGGTGCACACGAAGCGGGCGGTGTGCCGGGTCGCGGACACGTGCACCCCGGTGCAGTTGACGCGGTGCCGCTCCAGCCAGGCGCGGTACTCGACGAAGTCCTCCCCCACGGCGCCGACCAGCACCGGCTCGAGGCCGAGGTTGCCGAGGCCGAAGCAGATGTTGGCGGCGCAGCCGCCGCGCCGGACCTCGAGGTCCTCGACGAGGAACGAGACCGACAGCTTGTCAAGCTGGTCGACCACCAGCGAGTCGGAGAACCGGCCCGGGAACGACATCAGGTGGTCGGTGGCGATCGAACCCGTGATGAGCAGCGACATGGTTCGGCACCCTACTCGCGGCGCCCTCCGCGGGCGGAAACGGCGACGCGCGGAGGCTACCGACGCGTAGCGGTAGGAGTACCCACAGGTAGCCACTAGCGTCCGAGCCATGACCTCCGAGCACCGCGTCGCCTACGACGAGATGTCCCACCAGGCGCAGCTGCGCGCCGACTGCGAGGCCGTGAGCCGCAACCTCGGCCTGGACCTCACCCCGTCCTCCCGCCTCGAACGGGCCGCCCGCGCTGCGGTCGAGGGCGAGGCCCCGTCGCTGCACTTCGAGGACTTCCCGCGCGAGGTCCACAAGCGCGACATCACCGTCAGCGACGCCGCCGCCCGGATCGCCAACGCGCTGCACCTGCACCTGGACTGATCAGGGACCGACCGGCGCCCCGCCGGCACTGACCCGCTCCGGGACCGGGACACCGAGGAACCCACCCCCGGAGACGACGAAGCCCCCGCCACCGGCGGGGGCTTCGTGCTGTTCAGCTCTGCTGGCGCCTCAGTGGAACGAGTCGCCGCAGGCGCAGGACCCGGTCGCGTTGGGGTTGTCGATCGTGAAGCCCTGCTTCTCGATGCTGTCGACGAAGTCGATCATGGCGCCGTTGAGGTAGGGGACGCTCATCCGGTCGACCACGACGGTGACGCCGTCGAAGTCGGTCGTCACGTCGCCATCGAGGGTGCGCTCGTCGAAGAACAGCTGGTAGCGCAGGCCCGAGCAGCCGCCCGGCTGCACGGAGATGCGGAGCTGGAGGTCGTCACGACCCTCCTGCTCGAGGAGGCTCTTCACCTTGGCTGCGGCCACCGCGCTGAGGTTGATCTGGTCGGTACGACGCTCTTCGGTGGTCTCGACCTGCTCGGTCATGTGGCTGGCTCCCAGGGTCGGTACGGGCGTGTCACTGCGTCAATGGTCGCACACGTGGCGATATTCCCCACGGTGATGTGGGCCGCTCCGGTCACCGCGACCACGTGCGCGCCACACGGGCCGCGACGTCGGCCAGCGCACCGGCCGGATCGGCGAAGGCGCGCTCCTCCCCGACCGCGTCGACCAGGGAGTACGCCGCCTCGATGCCCAGGGCGCGCATCTCGCGGGATCCGACGTGGACCTGACCGGCGATGGCGACGCAGGGGCGCAGGACCTCGGCGGCCACCTCGGCGACGCCGTACGGGACCTTCCCGGAGCGGCTGGAGAAGTCGAAGGCTCCCTCGCCGGTGACGACCAGGTCCGCGCGGGCCGCCCGCCTGGCGAGCCCCACCTTCTCGGCGACCAGCGCGATGCCGGGCTCCCGGGTGCCGCCGAGCAGCAGGACGGCGAAGCCGAGGCCCCCGGCGGCGCCGGCGCCCGGCTCGAGCCGCACCTTGCGGCCTCGGTGGCCGGCGGCCCCGGCGAAGGCCTCCAGGATGCCGTCGACCGCGGGCAGCCGCGCCTCGGGGATGCCCTTCTGCGGGCCGTAGGTCTTGGCCGCGCCGAAGAGCCCGGTGAGCGGGTTGTCCACGTCGGTCGCGGCGACCAGCCGGACGTCGTCGAGGAACTCGACCGCGGGCGCCAGGTCGAGCGACCCGATGCCGTCGAGGGGGGCCACCCCGCCGTCGAGCCGCCGGTCCCCGAAGCAGCCCAGCGCCGCGAGGAGCCCGGCACCGCCGTCGGTCGTGCCGCTGCCGCCGAGGCCGACCACGACCGTGGCCGCGCCCTCGTCGACCGCGGCGCGGACCGCCTCGCCGACGCCGTAGGTGCTCGCGGCCTCGGGCTGCCGCCCCCTGGTCAGGTGGAGCCCGCAGGCCTGGGCCGCCTCGACGTAGGCGGTGGTCCCGGACAGCAGCACGGTCGCCGGAACGGGGTCGCCGAGCGGCCCGCGCACGGTGACGCCGAGCAGCCGACCTCCCACGGCCGCGTGCAGCACGTCGACGAAGCCGGGGCCGCCGTCGGACATGGGCGCGAGCTCGAGCTCGTCGTCGGGGCACTGCCGCGCCCACCCGGCCGCGATCGCGTCTGCGGCCTGGACGGCGGTGAGGGTGCCGGCGAACTTGTCGGGCGCCACGAGGATGCGCATGCGGGGCATTCTCGGGCATCCCGCGCGACGCCCTACGGTGACCCCGTGAGCGACGTCACCATCCGCCCGATGCGCCCCGAGGACGTGCCCGTGGCTGAGCGCCTCAGCGCCGAGGGGTTCCACGAGCTCGACAGCCGACTCGCCCGCCGGTCGTGGCCGGAGCCGGAGCTGCGCTCCCCCGAGCGGGGCCGGGCGTGGGTGGCCCGCACCGAGCACTTCCTCGCCACCGACCCGGGCGGTTGCTGGGTCGCCGAGGACGGCGCCGACATGGTCGGCTTCGCGACGTCGTACACCCGCGAGCTGATGTGGATCCTCGCGACGTACGCCGTCCGCCCGGTCGCGCAGGGGCAGGGCATCGGCACCGCGCTGCTCGCGGCCGCGCTGCACCACGGCCGCGGCTGCCTGCGCGGCATGCTCGCGGCCTCGGCGGACCCCCGGGCGGCGCGGGTCTACCGCCGAGCAGGGTTCACGCTGCACCCGCAGATGTTCCTGACGGGCACGGTCGACCGGGCCGCGATCCCGGTGCTGGAGAAGGTCCGCGAGGGCTCGGCCGGCGACATCGACCTGATGGACTCGGTCGACCGCGGCACCCGGGGCGCCGCCCACGGCGCCGACCACGAGGTCATGCTGCGGCTGTGGCGGCTGATCGTGTCGGACACGACCACCGGGTCCGGCTACGCCTACGTCGACGCGGGCGGTCGGGTGCAGCTGCTGGCGGCGACCAACCGGCGCACCGCGACCCGGCTGCTGTGGGAGGCGCTGGCCTCCTCGGACGGCCCGACGTCGGTCGACCACGTCACCGCGGCGAACGAGTGGGCGGTCGACGTGGGCATGGCGGCGCGCCTCGACCTGCACCAGGAGGGGTACCTCGCGCTGCGCGAGATGCGGCCGCCGGCGCCGTACCTGCACCACGGTGCGTTCCTCTGACTCATCGGGCGCCTCCTAGGATGGGGCCCATGACCACCGTCGACCTGCCCCTCCTGCCCCTCGGCAAGGGGAAGGACCCGTCCTCCGAGCGTGGCGTCGAGTGCCCCGGCGACCTGCCGCCCGCCTCCGACCCCGACCTCGTCGCGCGTGCCCGCGCGGCCAAGGAGGCGCTCGGCGACCGGCTGTTCGTGCTCGGCCACCACTACCAGCGCGACGAGGTCATCCAGTTCGCCGACGTCACCGGCGACTCGTTCAAGCTCGCCCGTGAGGCGGCCGCCCGGCCGGAGGCGGAGTTCATCGTCTTCTGCGGCGTGCACTTCATGGCCGAGTCCGCCGACATCCTCACCGGCCCGCACCAGCAGGTCGTGCTGCCCGACCTCGCCGCCGGCTGCTCGATGGCCGACATGGCCCGGCTCAACCAGGTCGAGGACGCCTGGGAGGCCCTGCAGGAGGCCGGCGTGGCCGACAGCGTCGTCCCGGTGACCTACATGAACTCCTCCGCCGACATCAAGGCGTTCTGCGGCCGCAACGGCGGCGTGGTCTGCACCTCGTCCAACGCCGAGGTCGCGCTGGAGTGGGCCTTCGAGCAGAAGGCCCACCTCGACGGCGGCGGCAAGGTGCTCTTCCTCCCCGACCAGCACCTCGGCCGCAACACCGCCGTGCTGCAGCTCGGCCTCTCGCTCGACGACTGCGTCGTGTGGAACCCGCTCCTGCCCGACGGCGGCCTCACCGCCGAGGAGCTTCGTGACGCGAAGATGATCCTCTGGAAGGGCCACTGCTCGGTCCACGGTCGCTTCTCCGCCGACGTGGTCGACGAGCTGCGCGCCCAGCACCCCGGCATCCAGATCCTCGTCCACCCCGAGTGCACGCACGACGTGGTCCTCAAGGCCGACCTGATCGGCTCGACCGAGTTCATCATCAAGACCATCGAGGCGGCCCCGGCCGGCTCGAGCTGGGCGATCGGCACCGAGCTCAACCTCGTGAAACGGCTCGCGGCCGCCCACCCGGACAAGCACATCGCGTTCCTCGACCGCACGGTCTGCTACTGCTCGACGATGAACCGGATCGACCTCCCCCACCTGGTGTGGGCGCTGGAGTCGCTGGTCGAGGGCACGGTGGTCAACCGGATCGAGGTCGACCCGGTGACCGAGGAGCAGGCCAAGGTGGCGCTGCAGCGGATGCTGGACCTGCCGGGGCGCTCGGCGCGCGACTGACCCCTTCAGGAGCGGGGTGCCGCGGCCTCGCCGCGGGCCAGCTCGATGACCTCGTCGATCATCGACCGCATCCGCTCGGCGCTGCGGCCCGCCCGCTCGATCAGCCCCAAGACCTCCTCGGGGAGGTCCCGCTGGGCTCCGCTGGCCTCGTCGCGCGCCAGCTCCAGCGACATCGAGATCGCGGCGAGGGGGTTCTTGAGGTCGTGGCTCACCTGCGACACGAAGCCGGCCAGCCGCTCGGCGGCCAGCGCGACCTCCTTGCGGGAGAGCTCCAGCTCGCGACGGGTCAGCTCGAGCTCGAGCACGTCGACCACCCGGGCCGCCAGGGAGGCCAGCGCCCGCGCACCGGCCTCGTCGAGCTCGTAGGGCTCCTCGTCGTAGACGCAGAGCCGGCCGATCGTGGTCCCGTCGGGGGTCACGAGGGGGTGCGAGGCGTAGAACCGCACCCGACCCAGCGGGCCGACGACGAACGGGTTGTCCCGGAACCGCTCGTCGGCACTGGCATCGGCGACCACGACCGTCGACGGCTGGGACAGCACCGCGTTGCACATGGAGTCCTCGCGGCGGCAGATCCTCGCGTCGAACCCGACCGCGGCGACCATGTGCTGCCGGTCGGCCGTCAGCAGGTTGATGCTGGCCATGGGCGCGGCGGTGACAAGGGCGGCGAGCTCGGTGAGCGCCTGGAGCGCCCGGCTGGGCGGCGCGCCCAGCACGTCGTAGTCGCGGAGGGCGGCGACCCGCCGGCTCTCGGTGCTCCCCTCGGTGCTCACAGTCCCGGAGCATCCCACAGGGCGAGCCACCGCTGCAGGTCCTTCTCCATCGGAAGCTCGCCCGCGAGGGCGTCGCGGACCGAGATCTCGGTGAGGTTGTCCCGCTGCCGGCCGGCGCGGGGCGCGAACGGGTAGAACGTCCCCTGCTTGTACAGGTAGACGAGCCCGACGCCCCCCTCGGACCCGCGGAAGGGCAGCAGCGAGCACAGCAGCCCCTCGCCGAACCCGTGCGCCTCGAGGGCGGTGTTGACGGCGTGCAGGTCCGTGCACAGGCCGGCGACGTCGGCGGCCTCGCGCTCGACGCTGATCCAGGTGAACCCGAACTCGTCGGTCGTGACCTCGACCTCGGGCGTGTCGGGGCTCGCCTCGATCAGCGCGACGACCTCGGCCTGGGTCTGGCGGAACGCCGCCCCGGCGGCAGCACGGAAGCAGACGGAGCCGCCGCCGGTCGGGGCCAGCCCCAGCGCCGTCTGCAGCGTGATGGCGGCGCTGGGCACGAGGAAGAGCGAGTCGAGGTTCGGGCGCACCGGCTTCCGACGGCCCAGGAGGGCGTCCCAGAGTCCCACCCGGTCACTCCATCGGGCGGCCGAGCTCGGCCTGGATCCGGGCGAGCTGCTCGAGGCGCTGCTCCAGGGACGGGTGGGTCGAGGTCAGCGTGCGCAGCGAGGCGCCCGAGACCGCCGGCGCGATGAAGAACGCGTTCATCGCCTTGGCCGAGCGCAGGTCGCGGTCGGGGATGGTCGAGATCTCGCCGCTGATCTTGCGCAGCGCCGAGGCGAGCGCGGCCGGCTTGAGCGTGAGGTAGGCGCCGGCCCGGTCGGCGCTGAGCTCGCGGTAGCGGCTGAGGAGCCGCAGCAGCAGGAAGCTGACGGCGTACACGACCAGGCTGACGGCCAGCGCGACCAGCAGGCCCGCGGCGCCCTCCTTGCTGCGGCGGCCCGAGAGGGCCCCGAACTGCGCGCCCCGGACCAGCATCCCGGCCACGATGCCCGACGAGGCCGCGACGGTCATCACCAGCACGTCGCGGTGGGCGACGTGGGACAGCTCGTGGGCGAGCACCGCCTCGAGCTCCTCCTGGGACAGCTTGCCGAGGATGCCGGTGGTCACGCAGACCACCGCGCGGTCGGGTGAGCGGCCGGTCGCGAACGCGTTCGGGATCGCCATGTCGGCCACTCCGACGCGCGGCTTGGGCATCTCCGCCAGGGCGCAGAGCCGGTCGATCATGCCGTGCAGCTCGGGCATCTCCTGCGGGCTGACCTCGCGGGCGCGCATGGCCCGCATCGCGACCTTGTCCGAGCTCCACCACTGGTAGACCGCGATGCCGATGCCGACCATGCCGATGATGGGCGCATAGCCGGAGAACGCGTACATCAGCGCGACGACGAGCGCCACGAACAGTGCCCCGAGCAGGAACATGACCGTGGTCATCCGGACCGTGAGTCCGGTGTCCTTGATGAAGCGGGAGCGGGCCACCGCGCCTCAGCCCGGGATCAGGCCCTCGCCGCCCAGCAGCGCGCGCACCTCGTCGAGGCTCGCGTCGGCGGGCGGGAGGATGAGGTCGGACTCGTCGAGGCTGTCCGCGTCATGGGGCACGCCGACCGTGCGGACCCCGTCGTGCAGCGCGTGCAGCGCCTGCGTGAAGGCCTCGACGTCCCCGGCGTCGACGGCCTTCTCGACCGCGTCGTCGAGATCGTTGAGCCGGTCGACGGCCTCGTCGGAGACGTCGTACTGACCCTCGCCGAGGATCCGGACGATCACGACGACTTCCCGCCCTCGGCGCGCTTCTCGGCCTGCGTCTCCGGCGCCTCCTCGAGGATGTCGTTGTCGCCCTGCTCGATCGCCTGCGGCTGGCCGCCGGACTTGAGGCGGGCCAGCTCGGCCTCGACGTCGGCGGTGGAGCTCATCGCGTCCAGCTCGCGGGAGATGTCGTCGCCGCCCCCGATCTGGCTGACGTCCTCGAGCGCGCCGGAGGCGATCAGCTCGTCGATGGCGCCGGCCCGGGCCTGCATCTGCGCCGTCTTGTCCTCGGCGCGCTGTATTGCGAGGCCGACGTCGCCCATCTCCTCGCCGATGCCCGACATCGCCTCGTTGATGCGGGTCTGGGCCTCGGCCGCGGTGTAGGTGGCCTTGATGGTCTCCTTGCGGGTGCGGAAGGACTCCACCTTGGCCTGCAGCCGCTGCTGGGCGAGGGTGAGCTTCTCCTCCTCACCCTGGAGCTGGGCGTGCTGCGTCCTGAGGTCGTTGATCTGGGTGGTCAGCCCCGACTTGCGGGTCAGCGCCTCGCGCGCGAGGTCCTCGCGGCCCATCGAGATGGCCTTCTCGGCCTGCCCCTGGAGCTTCGAGGACTGCTGCTCGAGCTGGTTGACCTGCAGCTCGACGCGCTTGCGGCTGGTGGCGACGTCGGCCACGCCGCGCCGCACCTTCGCGAGGAGGTCGAGCTGGCGCTGGTAGCTGTAGTCGAGCGTCTGGCGCGGATCCTCGGCGCGGTCGAGGGCCTGGTTGGCCTTGGACCGGAAGATCAGGCTGATGCGCTTCATGAGACTCATGGGGTTTCCGCCCCTCCTCGCACGTGGTTCCGTCGTTGGGATCACCCTAGGCCAGACACCAAGGTGGGGCGAGCGCCGAAGGACCGCTCCTCGGGCGCGCGTCGCCGGGCGGCCGCGGGTAGTGTGGGGACGTTCCTCGACCCGTCCCGCCCAGTCCTGAAGGTCCCCCGCGTTGTTCCGTCGCTCCAAGGCCGAGTCCGAGCCCATCTCCGACCAGTCCGTCTCCCACGAGAAGGCCCACGGCAAGGGTCGCCCTACCCCCAGCCGCAAGGAGGCCGAGGCCGCGGCCCGCGAGCGCGCCAAGCCGCCGCGGACCCGCCGGGAGATCGCCAAGGCCCAGCGCTCGGCGCGGATGGAGTCCAGCCAAAAGGTCCGCGCGGCCATGAAGTCCGGCGACGAGCGCTACTTCATGCCGCGCGACAAGGGGCCGGTCCGCCGGTTCGTGCGCGACTTCGTCGACAGCCGGATGTCGTTCATCGAGCTGATGATCCCGCTGCTGATCCTGACGATGGTCCTCGGTTACTCCGGCAACGCCCGGCTGGCCGGGATCGGCAACACAATCCTGCTCGGCACGATGATCCTGATCGTGGTCGACACCCTGGTCATGCGGTTCCGGCTGCGCCGCGAGCTGGCGCGCCGCTTCCCCGACGAGGACCTCAAGGGCACGACCTACTATGCCGTGATGCGCTCGCTGCAGATGAAGTTCATGCGACTGCCCAAGGCGCGCGTCAAGATCGGCCAGGAGCTCCCCGAGCACTACAAGTGAGCCGGCGATGAGCGGGCTGGCGCTCGGGCTGACCGCCGGCCTGCTCAGCGCGGTGCTCTTCGGCACCGGCGCCGTCGTCCAGGCCCACGCCGTACGGCGCCAGCAACGGTCGCCGGACCGGCTGGCCGGCTTCGTGGCCGTCGCCGTCCGCGACCCGTGGACGATGCTCGTCGTGGCGATGTACCTCGCCGGATTCGTGCTGCACGCGGTCGCGATCTGGTGGCTCCCGCTCTACCTCGCCCAGGCCACGATCTCGCTCTCGCTCCCGGTCACCGCGGTCACCTCGCTGCTGCTCCACGAGCGGCTCGGACCGGTGCACTGGTCGGCCCTGATCCTCGTCACGAGCGGTCTCGTGCTGCTGTCCCTGGGGGCGGGGAAGGCCGGAGCGGTCATCGTCACGCCGGCGTTCGCGCTGGCGCTGGCCGCGGGGGTCGTCGCCGTCGCGGCCGTCTCGCGCCTCGCGAGGGGCCTCGGCGGGAGCACGCTGGGGTTGCTGGCAGGGCTCGGCTACTCCGGCTCCGCGATCGCGGTGCGCGGCATCGACGCCGCCGTGGACCCGCTGGTGGCGGTCGCGGCGCTGGCGGTGCCGTCGTTCAGCATCGTGTCGTTCTGGATGTACTCGCTGGGCATGGACCGGTCGCCGGTCTCGTCGGTGACGGCCCCGCTGATCGTCACCCAGACGTTCGTCCCGGCCGCCGTCGGCGTGGCGCTGCTGGGCGACGGCGTGCGTGACGGCTGGTGGCCCCCGGTCGTCGCCGGACTGCTCCTGGCGACGACCGGGGCCCTGCTGCTCAGCCGTGACGACGGCCGCGCCCCCGGCGGCGGGGGCGGGGGCGCGAGCCTCAGAAGTCCCGGCGCCGCGGCGACCGGGTCTGGCCCGGGTCCCGCTCGACGACCGGCTCGAGCACCTCGTCGATCGCCTTCATCGCCGACCCCTCGAGGACCACACCGGCGGCCTTGACGTTCTCCGTCACCTGCTCCGGGCGGCTCGCGCCGATGATCGCGGCGCTGACGTTGCGGTTCTGGAGCACCCACGCGACGGCGAGCTGGGCGAGGCTCAGCCCGGCCTCGTCGGCGATCGGCCGCAGCTGCTGCACCCGCTCGAGGACGTCGTCGCGCATCCAGCGCGAGATCATGTCCGAGCCGCCCTTGCCGTCGGTGGCGCGCGACCCGGCGGGTGCCTGCTCCCCCGGGCGGTACTTGCCGGTGAGGACGCCCTGGGCGATCGGCGACCAGACGATCTGGCCGACGCCGAGCTCCTCGCTGGTCGGGACGACCTCGGCCTCGATGACCCGCCAGAGCATGGAGTACTGCGGCTGGTTGGAGACGAACGGGATCCGCAGCTCGCGGGCCAGCGCGTGCCCGCGGCGGATCTCGTCGGCCGTCCACTCCGAGACGCCGATGTAGTGCGCCTTGCCCACCCGCACGACGTCGGCGAAGGCCTCCATCGTCTCCTCGAGCGGCGTCTCGTAGTCGAAGCGGTGCGCCTGGTAGAGGTCGACGTAGTCGGTGCCGAGGCGGCGCAGCGAGCCGTCGATCGACTCCATGATGTGCTTGCGGGACAGGCCGTGGTCGTTGTGCTTGCCGGGGCCGGTCGGCCAGTAGACCTTGGTGAAGATCTCCAGCCCCTCGCGGCGCTCGCCGCTGAGAGCCCGTCCGAGCACCGACTCTGCCCGGGTGTTGGCGTAGACGTCGGCGGTGTCGAAGGTCGTGATGCCCTCGTCGAGTGCCTGACGCACGCACGCGACGGCGCCCTCCTCCTCCACCTGGGAGCCGTGGGTGAGCCAGTTGCCGTAGGCGATGGCCGAGATCTTCAGGCCGCTGCTGCCGAGGTTGCGAATCTCCATGGCCCGACCCTAGGACCAGGCGCCAACTGCCACCGGCCGGTCCTGACCACCGCGTCCGGCCACTACCCCTGCAACGCGGCCGGGCCTACCGTGAGCCATGCTGCCGGTCGAGGTCCGCGTCGAGGTCCGCGCGGTGCCGCCTCCCCCCAACGTGGTGAGGGCCTTCGCCCGCCGGGTGGCGGCCCACTGCCCGCCGGGGGCCCGCGTGCTCGAGGTCGGAGCGGGCGACCACCACTCCGACCCCCTGCGTCCGCTGCTGGCCCGCCGGCCGCACCTGGTGGCCGTGGACCCGGACCCCGCCGTCCTGCGCAACAGGTCCGCGGCGGAGTGCGTGGTGTCCGACGTCCAGGCGTACTCCGCGACCACGCCCGAGCCGTTCGACCTGGCGTTCGCGGTCTACGTCCTCGAGCACGTGGCCGACCCCCGGGGATTCGTCACGGCCTGCGCCTCGCTGCTGCGCCCCGGCGGGTCGTTCCTCGCGCTCACCGTCAACCAGCGGCACTACTTCGGCGCCACCACCTGGGCCCTGTCCCGGCTACGGCTGGAGGAGCAGGTGCTCCAGCGCCTGGGCGGGCACGACGGCCACCTGCACCACCACCACTTCCGGACGGAGTACCGCCTCAACTCCGTGCGGGCGCTCACGCGGGCGGCACAGGCCGCAGGGTTCGAGACCCTCGAGGTGGTCTGCTTCGACGCCACGGCGAACTACGCGTGGTACCTCCCTCGGGGCACCCGCTGGGTGGCGCCGCTGTGGACCCGCGCGGTGTACGCCGCCGGCACCCCTTCGCTGATGGGCCACCTGAGCGTGCGGATGGTGCGCTGAGCGACCATCGCGCGGGGGCTGCTCAGGCGTCGTAGTCGAGGACGACCTTCGCCGACGTTGGGTGCGACTGGCAGGTCAGCACGTAGCCCTTCTCGATCTCGTCCGGCTCGAGGGCGTAGTTGGCGTCCATCTGGACCGTCCCCTCGACGAGCTTCGCCCGGCAGGTGCCGCAGACGCCGCCCTTGCACGCGAACGGCAGGTCGGCGCGCTCGCGCAACGCCGCCTCGAGCACCGAGACGTCGTCGGGCCGGAGCGTGAGGTCGGTGCCGCGTCCGTCGAGGCGGATGGTCACTGACGCGGCACCCTCGGCGCCGTCGGCGAGAGCCGCCACGGGGGCCCGGGGCACCGGGTCGGCGTGGAAGAGCTCGGTGTGCACCCGGGTCGCGCCGGCGTCGGTCAGCACCCCGCGGAGGTCCTCGACCATCTGCTGCGGCCCGCAGAGGAACCAGTCGTCGACGTCCTCGGGCGGCAGGAACGCCTCGAGGATGCCGGTGAACCGCTTGGCGTCGAGGCGGCCCGAGAGCAGCTCGACGTCCTGCGTCTCACGGGACAGCACGTGGAGGACCTGGAAGCGCTCGGGGAAGCGGTCCTTGAGGTCGTGCACCTCGTCGAGGAACATCACCGACCGGCTGGTCCGGTTGGCGTAGACCAGCGTCACGAAGGACCCCGGCTCCCCCTCCAGGATCGCGGCGACGATCGAGAGCACGGGGGTGATCCCGGACCCGGCGGCGACCGCCGCGTAGCGCCGGACCGCGGTGGGGTCCAGCTCGGTGGTGAACCGGCCCGCAGGGGTGGACACCTCGAGCTCGTCGCCGACCCGCAGCCGGTCGACGACGCCCTCGCTGAAGGCGCCGCCCGCAAGCCGCTTCACCCCGATCCGCAGGACCCCGCTCGACGGCGGCGTGCAGATGGAGTAGCTGCGACGCACGTCGTCGCCGCCGCGGATGTTGAGGTGCTGCCCGTGGACGAACGCGTAGTCCTCGCGCAGCTCGTCGGGGACGTCGAAGGTGATCGCCACCGCGTCGTCGGTCAGCTCGTCGATCGCGGCGACCCTGAGCGGGTGGAACACCGCGTGGCGCGGCCTCTGGGAATCAGGCATCAGAGCGGCTTGAAGTGGTCGAAGGGCTCGCGGCAGGCGTTGCAGACCCACAGCGACTTGCAGGCGGTCGAGCCGAAACGGCTGGACTCGCGGGTGTCCGGGCTGCCGCACTGCGGGCACCGGACCGTCAGCCGCAGCGGCACCGGCCCGTCGGCCGGGGGCCGGGGCCCCGGCGGCGCGACGCCGTACGCCTCGAGCTTGGCGCGGGCCTCGTCGGTCAGCCAGTCGGTGGTCCACGCCGGCGACAGCACGAACTCGACCTCGACCTCCGGGTAGCCGGCCCCGGTGAGCGCCGCGACGACGTCCTGCCGGATGGTCTCCATGGCGGGGCAGCCGGAGTACGTCGGGGTGATGCGCACCAGCACGCTCCCGTCGCGCTCGACGACCTCGCGCAGGATGCCGAGGTCCTCGATCGTCACGACCGGGAGCTCGGGGTCGGGCACCCGCGCGGCGACCTCCCAGGCGCGGCTGTGAACCGTGCTGGTCGAGGTCGTCGAGATGGCCGTCATCGTCGTCACCACGTCGCCCCCGGGTGGGACCGGGTGAGGTGCTGCATCTCGGCGAGCAGGTAGCCGAGGTGCTCGGTGTGGAGGCCCTGCCGGCCGCCGCCCACCGCCGGCCGCACCTCGGGCACGTCGAGCGTCGCCTCCGCGACGACGGGCCGCAGCCGGGCGAGCACCGGCTCGCGCAGTCCGGAGGGGTCCACCGCCACGCCCGCCTCGACGAGCGTGGGGTCGACGAACGAGCCGTCGAACAGCTCGTCGAGCCAGGGCCACTCGTCGTCGAGGGCCGCCTGCATGCGGGCGTGGGACTCGTCGGTGCCGTCGCCGAGCCGGACGACCCACTGCCGGGCGTGGTCGAGGTGGTAGGCGACCTCCTTGACGGCCTTGCCGGCGATCCCCGCCAGCGTCTCGTCGGTGCTGCGGGCCAGCCGCGTGTAGAGCTCGAGCTGCCAGGCGGCGACCAGGAGGAGCCGCGCCATGGCGACCCCGAAGTCCGTCTGCGGCCGCTCGACCAGCTTGACGTTGCGGAAGTCGCGCTCGTCGCGCCAGTAGGCCAGGTCGTCCTCGCCGCGGCCCGCCCCCTCGAGCGCACCGGCGTGCGAGAGCAGCGACCGGGCCTGGCCGAGCTGGTCGAGGCCGATGTTGGCCAGCGCCACGTCCTCCTCGAGCTGCGGCGCGCGGCTGATCCACCAGCCCAGCCGCTGCGCGTGGACCAGCGCGTCGTCGGCGAGCGCGAGGACGTAGTCGAAGTGGCCGTGCGGGGCGGCGTCCGTGCTCACAGGTGCTCGACCCCCTCCGGCACGTCGTAGAACGTCGGGTGGCGGTAGATCTTGTCGGCCGCGGGGTCGAAGAACGCGTCGCGCTCCTCGGGGCTGCTCGCGGTCACCTCGGACGAGCGCACCACCCAGATCGAGACGCCCTCCTGGCGCCGGGTGTAGAGGTCGCGGGCGTTGCGCAGCGCCATCTCGGCGTCCGGCGCGTGCAGCGACCCGGCGTGTACGTGCGAGAGCCCGCGGCGCGAGCGCACGAACACCTCCCACAGCGGCCAGTCCCTCATGCGGCACCTCCTCGTGCGTCGGCCTCCCGGGCCGCCTGCTTGGCGGCGTACGCCGAGGCGGCCTCGCGGACCCAGGCGCCGTCCTCGTGGGCGCGGACCCGGTGGGCCATGCGCTCGCCGTTGCAGGGGCCGTTGCCCTTGATGACCTCGAAGAGCTCGGTGAAGTCGACGGCGCCGAAGTCGTAGTGGCCGCGCTCGTCGTTCCACCGGATCTCCGGGTCGGGCAGGGTCAGGCCGAGCGCCTCGGCCTGCGGCACCGTCATGTCGACGAAGCGCTGCCGCAGGTCGTCGTTGGAGAAGCGCTTGATGCCCCACGCCATCGACTGGGCGGAGTTCGGGGAGTCGTCGTCAGGAGGGCCGAACATCATCAGCGACGGCCACCAGTAGCGGTCGACGGCGTCCTGCGCCATCGCCTTCTGCTCCGGGGTGCCGTGGCTGAGGGTGTGCAGGATCTCGAAGCCCTGCCGCTGGTGGAAGGACTCCTCCTTGCACACGCGGACCATCGCGCGGGCGTAGGGGCCGTAGGAGCAGCGGCACAGCGGCACCTGGTTGACGATCGCCGCGCCGTCGACCAGCCAGCCGATCGCGCCGACGTCGGCCCAGGTCAGCGTCGGGTAGTTGAAGATCGAGGAGTACTTCTGCCGTCCGGAGTGCAGCTGGTCGAGCAGGTCGGCCCGGTCGGCGCCGAGCGTCTCGGCGGCGGCGTACAGGTAGAGGCCGTGACCGGCCTCGTCCTGGACCTTGGCCATGAGGATCGCCTTGCGCCGCAGGCTGGGGGCGCGGCTGATCCAGTTGCCCTCGGGCTGCATGCCGATGATCTCGGAGTGGGCGTGCTGGGCGATCTGGCGGATGAGGGTCTTGCGGTAGCCCTCGGGCATCTCGTCGCGCGGCTCGACGCGCCCGTCGGCGTCGATCACCGCCTGGAAGGCGTCGGGAGTCCCCTCGGGGCCCTGCGCGGAGGGCTGCCCGGGGGCGGCGTCGGTGCCGAAGTCGTTGCCGTACACACCTCGACGATAGCACCGTTGTTACAGCATCGCGCAGTCTTGGCACTGCGATGTAACAGAATCGCGGCTGACAGGATGGTCGCATGACGACTCCGTCCGCCGACGTGTCGGTCCGGGTGGCCTGGTCCGAGGACGCCGACGCGCTGGCCGCGCTCCAGGTACGCACCTGGCAGGACCAGTACGCCGACGTCCTGCCCGCCGAGGCCATCCCCAGCGACCCGACCACGACGCTGGAGGCGTGGCGCCAGGTGCTCGGCCGCCCGCAGGACGCCCGGACCCGCGTCCTGGTGGCCCTCGAGCACAACCGGGTCGTCGGCTACGCCATCACCGCGCCCGCCGCCGACCCCGACTGCGACCCGGTGGCCGACGGCGAGCTCATGGACCTGACGGTCGACCCGGCCGAGCGGGGCCGCGGGCACGGCTCCCGCCTGCTCCAGGCCGCCGTGGACACGATGCAGGCCGACCGGTTCACGCGCGCGCTGCTGTGGGCGGTGGCGTCCGACGACCGGCTCCGCCGGTTCCTGACCGACGCCGGCTGGGCAGCGGACCAGGCTCACCGCGAGCTCGACCTCGACGGCGAGGGCACGACCACGGTGAAGCAGGTCCGGCTGCACACGGCCATCGCCTAGGTCGGGCACGACGACCCGGGCGACATTCATCCGGTCGCGTGAAATTTCCGTGCGTTCCCTTGAAAACGGCCCGCGAGGGGCCAGTATGGAGAACTGCCGGCGGTTTGTGACGGACGACTCATCGGGACACGTCGGCGAAAGGAGTGACGGTGCTGGCTCCGCTTCCACGCCTGTACCGGTGGCTGGTCCTCGCGGTGCTCCTCCTCGGCAGCCTCGGCGCCGGGGTGTGGCTCGCCCAGACCTACACCTTCCCGTTCGGCGGCCTGCTGATCGGCAGCCTGGCCGGCCTCGCGCTCGGCTTCGCCGCGCTGCACGACTTCCAGCGGCGCGGCACCGCCCGCCGACACCCGTGAGTCGGCACCCCTGACGGGAGATACCGTCCGGGGGTGACCGCCCCTCCCCTGCCGCTCGCCGAGCGTCGGGGCATCCTGCGCGACAGCCTCGGCATCGGCGTGGCCACCGGCGCCTACGGCCTGTCGTTCGGCGCGGTCGCCGTGGCCTCCGGCCTCGGCGTCGCGCAGGCCTGCGCGCTGTCGCTGCTGATGTTCACCGGGGCGTCCCAGTTCGCCTTCGTCGGGGTGGTCGCGGCGGGCGGCGGCGCGCCGTCCGCGGTCGGCACCGCCCTGCTGCTCGGCACCCGCAACACGCTCTACGGGCTCCGCCTGGCCCCGCTGCTCGACTGGCGGGGCCAGCGGCGTGCCGCGGCGGCCCAGCTGGTCATCGACGAGTCCACGGCGATGGCCGTCGGCCGCTCGGACACCGCCGCCGCCCGGCTCGGTTTCCTCGGCACGGGACTGGCCGTCTTCGTGCTGTGGAACGCCGCGACGCTCGCCGGCGCCCTCGCGGGCCGCGCGATCGGCGACCCCCGCGCCTTCGGCCTCGACGCCGCCGTCGGTGCGGCCTTCCTGGCGCTGCTCTGGCCCCGTCTGGCCCACCGGCAGGGGCGTCGTACGGCGGCCGTGGCAGCCCTGGTCGCCCTCGCCCTGGTGCCGGTCACCGCGGCCGGGGTGCCGGTGCTGGCCGCCGGCGGCGTCGCGCTGCTCGCGGGGGTGCTGGCCCGCCCGGCTTCCCGCAGGGGGCAGCCATGACCGCCGGCACGCTCTGGGTGGCGGTGCTCGTGGCCGGGGCGGGCTGCTACCTGCTCAAGCTCGCCGGCCTCTCGGTGCCACCACGCGTCCTCGACCACCCGGTCGTCGCCCGGGTCGCCGACCTGATCCCTGCCGCGCTGCTCGCCGCCCTTGTAGCGGTCCAGGTGCTGGCCACCGAGGGCGGCCTCGCGGTCGACGCCCGGGTGGGCGGCATCGCCGTCGCGGCGGGCCTGCTCGTGCTGCGGGCGCCGTTCCTCGTCGTGGTGGCGGGCGCCGCACTGACCGCGGCCCTGCTCCGCCTCGTGTGAGACGGAGCAGGGCCGCGGTCGAGGCGACGGCGGTCAGCCGCTGGCGCCCTCCGGGACGACACCCAGGAGTCGCTGAACCTCGGCCGCCGTGGTGGCCCTCTCGAGCTCGGCCACCCGGTCTGTGTCGGTGAACACCTGGGCGATCTTGCCCAGCAGCGGCAGGTGGTCCTTGCCGGCGCCGGCGATGCCGACGACGAACTTGACCGGCTTCCCACCCCAGTCCATCCCGTCGGGGTAGCGGACGAAGGACAGCGCGGTGCGGTTCACCGTGTCCTTGGCCTCGTTGGTGCCGTGCGGGATCGCCAGCAGGTTGCCCATGGCGGTCGAGACCGACTGCTCCCGCTCGTGCATGGCCGTGACGTACGCCGCTGACACGGCACCGCTGGCCACCAGCAGGTCCCCGGCCTCGTCGATGGCGGAGCCGCGGTCGGCGGCGCGACCGTCGAGCACGATCGCGGAGGCCGGGAGGAGCTCCTCCCCCGTGGGCCCGGCCTCGGCCGGCTCGGCGGCCGCAGCCGCACCGGCCCCACCGGCACCACCGGCGTTACGCTCGTTGACCAGCTCGACGATCTCGTCGTACGCCGGAGTCGACATGAAGTCGTCCACGGAGACGTGGATGGCGTCGCCCGCGCTCCGCTTCGCCCGGTCGGTGAGGTCGCGGTGCGTCACGATCAGGTCGTGGTCGGCACGCAGGTTGGCCACCGCGAGGTTCACCACGGTCACGTCGGCGTGGCCGGCGTCGTGCACCTTGCGGCGCAGGATCGAGGCACCCATCGCCGAGGAGCCCATGCCCGCGTCGCACGCGAACACGATGTCGCGGATCGCACCGCCACCGGACCGGCCGGTCAGCAGGCCCGAGGCGACCGACGAGCGGCCCTTCATGCCCTCCATCGTCGAGGTGGCGCCGGCGAGGTCGCCCTCGTCCTCGGAACGGTCGAGCCGCAGCAGCACGGCGCCGACGAGGAACGAGGCGAGCGCGGCACCGAACACGCCGATGCTGACGCTGAGGAAGCTGCCGGCCGGGGTCTGCGCGTAGACCGCGATGATCGAGCCGGGGGCGGCCGGGGCGCGCAGGCCGGAGTCGAGCAGCACGTTGAGGAAGACACCGGTCATGCCGCCGGCCATCACAGCGAGGATCATCTTCGGCTTCATCAGCACGTACGGGAAGTAGATCTCGTGGATGCCGCCGAAGAAGTGGATGATCGCCGCACCCGGCGCCGACGCCCGGGCGACGCCACGGCCGAAGAGGCTGTAGGCGAGCAGCAGGCCGAGACCGGGGCCGGGGTTGGCCTCGAGGAGGAACAGGATCGACTTGCCCTCGGCGGCGGCCTCGGTGATCCCCAGCGGGGTGAGCACGCCGTGGTTGATGGCGTTGTTCAGGAACATCACCTTGGCGGGCTCGATGAACAGCGACGTGAGCGGCAGCAGGCCGTTGTCCACCAGGAACTCCACCGCGGAGCCCAGCCAGTCGGTCAGCCGCAGCAGCACCGGCGCCAGCAGGAACATGCCGGCGATGGCCATCACAGCGGCCGCGATGCCCGCGGAGAAGTTGTTGACCAGCATCTCGAAGCCGGGCCGGATCTTGTGGTGCCACAGCGAGTCGAGGCGCTTCATGACGTAGGCGCTGAGCGGGCCCATGATCATGGCGCCGAGGAACATCGGCGCGGCCGGCTCCTCGCCGATGAAGACGGGGTCGCTGGTCGCCATGATGACGCCCATCACCGACACGGCGCCCACGACGCCGCCTCGGACGTCGTAGATGATCTTGCCGCCGGTGTAGGCGATCAGGATCGGCAGCAGGTAGAAGATCGTGGGGCCGACCATGGTCGCGATCTCCTCGTTCGGGGTCCACCCGACCGGGATGAAGAACGCGGTGACGATTCCCCAGGCGATGATCGCGCCGATGTTCGGCATGATCATGTTGGACAGGAACGTCCCGAATCTCTGGACGTGCACCCGGGCCCCCACTCGAGGCTCTGACGTCGTGGTGGCCATCTCTCCCTCTCTCCGGCAACCGATCCGTGCGGTGAGCACGGTCACATCGTGTGCTCCAGTAAACCTCACGTTCGAAGGCAATGCAACACATTCGGAAGTCTTTTTCTGCCCGTTAGTGTGGCTTTGAGCCCGGACTTCGCTTACGGTGGAGTCATCGCCGACCCCCGTCGGCTCCTGTGAGACCACCGCCCTGGAGGAGAGACCATGAAGGCCCTGCGCTTCTACGCACCGGAGGACGTCCGCCTCGAGGACGTGCCCGAGCCCACCTGCGGCCCGGACGAGATCAAGCTGAGGGTGCGGAACTGCTCCACATGCGGGACCGACGTCAAGATCCTCTACAACGGCCACCAGAACCTCACCCCGCCGCGGACCATCGGCCACGAGATCGCCGGGGAGGTCGTCGAGGTGGGCGCCGACGTCAACGCGACGTACGGCGGCGACTGGAAGGTCGGCGACCGGGCGCAGGTCATCGCCGCCGTGCCCTGTGGCGACTGCCACGAGTGCCGCAAGGGCTGGATGGCGGTCTGCCAGAACCAGACCTCGGTCGGCTACCAGTACGACGGCGGCTTCGCGGAGTACATGATCGTCCCGAAGCAGGTGCTCAAGGTCGACGGCCTCAACCGGATCCCCGACAACGTCGGCTACGACGAGGCCTCTGCCGCCGAGCCCTTCGCCTGCGCGATCAACGCCCAGGAGCTGCTCGGCATCGAGGAGGGCGACAGCGTCGTCGTCTTCGGCGCCGGTCCCATCGGCTGCATGCACATCCGGATCGCGCGCGGCGTCCACAAGGCGGGCCCCATCTACCTCGTCGACGTCAACGCCGACCGGCTCAAGATGTCCGCCGACGCCGTCCAACCCGACGAGACGATCAACGGCTCCGAGGTCGACGTGGTGGAGCGGGTCATGGAGCTCACCGGCGGCCGGGGTGCGGACGTGATCATCACCGCCACCGCGGCGAACGTCACCCAGGAGCAGGCCATCTCGATGGCGGCCCGCAACGGCCGGATCTCCTTCTTCGGCGGCCTGCCCAAGACCGACCCGTTCATCAAGTGCGACTCGAACGTCGTGCACTACCGCCAGCTGCACATCCACGGCGCCAACGGCTCCGCGCCGGAGCACAACAAGCGGGCACTGGAGTACATCTCCACCGGTCAGGTCCCCGTCAAGGACCTCATCACCGAGCACATCCCGCTGGAGCGGGTCCTCGACGCCTTCCAGATCGTCAAGAACGGCGAGGCGATCAAGGTGACGGTCGAGCCCTGACCGGGGCCCTGCCGAGCCCTGGTCGAGCCCTGGTCGAGCCCTAGCCGAGCCCTAGTCGAGCTCGAGGATCTCCTCGAGCCCGACGGTCAGCCCGGGCCGGCTGCCGATGGCCCGCAGCCCGGCCAGGACGCCCGGCGTGAACGACGCCCGGTCCAGGGAGTCGTGCCGGATGGTGAGGGTCTCCCCCACACCGCCGAGCACGACCTCTTGGTGGGCGACGAGGCCGCGGATCCGCAGGCCGTGGACGTGAATCCCGTCCACCACCGCGCCGCGCGCGCCCTCGAGGGCGGTGGTGGTCGCGTCCGGCACCGGCCCGAGGCCGGCGTCCCGCCGCGCCGCGGCGACGAGCTCCGCCGTACGCCGTGCGGTGCCGCTGGGGGCGTCCGCCTTGTCGGGGTGGTGCAGCTCGACGATCTCCACCGACTCGTAGAACGGGGCGGCCGCGGCGGCGAAGCGCATCATCAGCACCGCCCCGATCGAGAAGTTGGGGGCGATCAGCACCCCCGTCGACGGGGAGTCGGCGAGCCAGCCGCGCAGCCGCTCGAGCCGTTCCTCGTCGAAACCGGTCGTGCCGACCACGGCGTGGATGCCGTGGCGCACGCAGAACTCGAGGTTGCCCATGACCGCGTCGGGGTGGGTGAAGTCCACGACGGCGTGCACCCCCGCCCCGACCAGGTCGTCCAGGGTGTCGTCGCGGTCGAGCGCCGCGACCAGCTCCAGGTCAGCCGCCGCCTCGACGGCGCGGCACACCTCGGAGCCCACCTTGCCCTGCGCGCCGAGCACGCCGATCCGCATCGTTCCTGCCACCCGGCAAACCTACCGTCGACACCTCCCCGGGGTGGTGCCTGACTCGGAGAGCGGGTGATGGCAGGCTGTCCCCCATGGCGCTGCAGACCATTCCGGCCCGGATCAGGTGGGCCGTGGACGTGATGGACGTCAAACCGGCCGACCACGTCCTCGAGATCGGCTGCGGACCCGGCGCGGGTGCGCAGCTGATCTGCGAGCGGCTCGAGACCGGCAAGCTGTTCGCGATCGACCGTTCGGAGTCGGGCGTCGACCGCACCAAGCGCCGTTGCAAGCAGCACGTCGACTCGGGCCGGCTCACGGTCCGGCAGATCGACCTGGCCACCCTGCGGGTCCCGGTCAAGCGGCTGCACAAGGTCTTCGCCTTCAACGTCAACCTCTTCTGGGTGCGCGACTGCGCCGACGAGGTCGCGCTGCTGCACGAGCGGGTCCTGCCCGGCGGCGCGGTCTACCTGTTCTACGAGGCCAACCGGCCGGAGCTGGTGCCGACCATGGTGCAGAAGGCGTCCGCGGCACTCACCGCGGGCGGCTTCCGGGTCTCCGTGGTCGAGCAGAAGGCCCCGCCGGTCGTGGGAATCATCGGCCGGCGTTAGGCCACAACCTGCATTGGCCCTTCCATAAGGTTCTAGCCTGATATATGGTTCAAATCAGGTTCTGACCTCAAGGGGGTGGCATGGCCGTCATCGTCGTCACCGCCGACCAGCGCGGCGGCCGCAAGGGGCCCGACCTGGTCCCGGCCGCGCTCGAGACGCTGGCCGCGACCCCGACGCTGCTCCCCTTCGAGCGCACCGCCGGCGACGAGGTCCAGGGCGTCCTCGACGACCCGGCCTCCCTGCCGGCCGTCGTGGAGCTGCTGCTGCGCGCCGGCCACTGGCACCTCGGCATCGGCGTGGGCCCCGTCGACGAGCCGCTCCCCGACCACGCACGGGCCGGCCGCGGACCGGCGTACCTGCGCGCCCGCGAGGCCGTCGACGCGGCCAAGACCAGCCCGTGGAACCTGCGGGTCGTCGCCGGCCCGGACGACACGGACGCCCGCGACCTGGAGTCGCTGCTCTGGCTGCTGGCCGCCCTGCTCCACCGGCGCACGGACAAGGGGTGGGAGGTCGTCGACCTCGCCGACGAGGGCCTGCCCTACGAGGAGATCGCCCGACGCGTCGGGGTGACCCAGTCCGCTGTGAGCCAGCGCGCCCAGGCCGCCGGCCTCGTCGAGGGCCGCCGCGCCCGCGAGGTGGTCGCGCGCCTCGCCGCCCGTCTTCTCGGAAAGGACGCCTGACGTGCGAGTGCAGACGCTCACCTCCCTGGCCCTCATCGCCGTGGGCCTGGTGGCCGCCGGTGGGGGCTGGTTGTTCCGGGACCGGAGCCGGACCCTGCTTGCCTCGGCGGCCGCCGCCACGACCCTGGCCCTGCTCGGCGTCCTCGCCGCCTCCCGCCCCGAGCTCGGGAACGGCACGCCCGGCTGGTCCGTGCTGTGGGTGGTGGCCCTCGGCCTGCTCGCAGTGGGCGGCGGAGGCCCCGTCACCACGGCGGTCTTCTCGCTGGTCGACGGCAGCCACGAGGCCGACGAGGACTCGGTGCGCTCCGCCGGTGCGGTGCTCCGCGGCGGTGCGTGGATCGGCGCGCTCGAAAGGGCGGCCGTCTACGGCACCCTGGTGGCCGGCTGGCCGGAGGGCGTCGCCCTCGTGCTGGGGCTCAAGGGCCTCGGCCGCTACCCCGAGCTGCGCAACCAGGAGCACACGGGGACCGCCGAGCGCTTCATCATCGGCACCTTCACCAGCGTGCTCTGGGCGGTCGGCTGCGCGGCGGTCGCCCACCTGCTGCGCGGGGCCTGAGCCCCGCCTGCCGGACGAGGGTTGGAGGTCACTCCGGGCGCGGCGCCCTGACGACCGCGACCGGGCACCCCGACAGGTGGGTCATCGCATGGGTGACCGAGCCGACGGCCAGGCCGTGGAAGCCACCCCGGCCCCGCGAGCCGAGGACCAGCAGGTCCGACCTGTGCGAGTCGCCGACGAGGGTCTCGACCGGGTTGTAGCGGTGGACGTCGAGCTCGACCTTCACGTCCGGGTACTCCTCGCACAACCCGGCGACCTGCTCCTCGACCTGAGCCCTCCGGGCCGCTACCTCCTGGTCCTCCTCGGGCAGCGGCTGCAGCAGGTGCCGGGGCCACCCCTGGGGCAGTCCGAGGGCGTTGACCACGCGGACCCGGTCACCCCGCAGCCTCGCCTCGTCGAAGGCGTAGGCCAGCGCGGCCGTCGAGTCCGGCGACCCGTCGGTGCCGACGCTGATGCGGCCGTGGCCGGTCGCGAGGTGGCCCACCACGACGACCGGGCACGCCGCGTGCCCGACGACCTGCAGGACGGTCGAACCGAGGAGGAGGTTGCCCACGTCCTCGCCCTTCGCCCCGAGGACCACCGCCTGCGCGTCAGCGGCCTCCGCGAGCAGCGCCTTGGCCGGGGTGCTCATCGGCTGGTCGGTCGACACCTCGAGCCCGGGCTGCGCCTCCCCGACGGCGGCCACCGCCTCCTTGATGATGCCCCGCCCCCGGAACTCGGCCTCCTCGAAGCGGCCGGGCGGGAACGCCGGGATGTCGCCGTCCCAACGGGGCAACGTGTGGATGACCCGCAGCGGCGCGCCGCGCATCGCGGCGTCCCGGGCAGCCCAGAGGAGAGCCCGCAGGCTGCGCCCGGTTCCGTCCACCCCGACGACGACGGGTTCGGTCATGGCTCCTCCGGCTGCTCGACCAGCGTGGTCCGAGTCCAGTCGACGCCTCACCCCGCCCCTAGGGGCGAACGACCCCTCGTCGGGTGACCAGCGACGCCGCGGCGCCGCCGGCCACCCCCGGGTCACGCCCGAGTCACGCCCGAGTCACTCCCGCATCACTCGGGGCCGACGACCGCCAGCACCTCCGGCTGCGCGAACAGCTCGGCGGCGATCTGCCGAACCTCCTCGCAGGTCACGGCGTCGATGCGCGCGATCACCTCGTCGACCGAGAGCAGCTCGTCGTAGACGAGCTCGGCCTTGCCCAGCCGCGACATACGGGAGCCGGAGTCCTCGAGGCCGAGCACGAGCCCGCCCCGCAGCTGGCCCTTGCCCCGCTCGAGCTCCTCCTCGCTGATGCCCTCGTCGGCGACCTTGGCGAGCTCGGCGCGGACGGTGGCCAGCACCTCGTCGTACCGGTTGGGCAGGCAGCCCACCGAGACGCCGACGAGGCCGGCGTCGGCGTGGTGGCTGGCGAACGAGAACACGGAGTAGGCCAGGCCGCGCCGCTCGCGGACCTCCTGGAAGAGCCGCGAGGAGGTGCCGCCGCCGAGCGCGGTGTTGAGCACCCCCAGCGCGAACCGGCGGTCGTCGTTGCGGGTGAGGCCGTTCATCCCGAGCACGAGGTTGACCTGCTCGAGTGGCCGGCGAGCCACCAGCGTGCCGGGCTGCACGCGCCGCTGGCGCGCACCTGTCCGGGGTGCCACCGGGGCCTCGTCTCCCGCCAGGAAGTGGTTGCGTCCGAAGGCCTTGCGGACCTGGCGAACCACCGCGGCGTGGTCGACGTTGCCGGCGACGGCCACGACCATGTTGGCCGGCCGGTAGTGCCGCTTGTAGAAGCGGGCGACCTGGTCGCGGCTCAGCGCCGCGATCGAGGACACCGTGCCGGCGATCGGGCGTCCCAGCGGGGAGTCGCCCCAGGCCTGCGCGGCGAAGAGGTTGTGAACGACGTCGTCGGGGTCGTCGTCGTGCATCGCGATCTCGTCGAGGATGACGTCGCGCTCGGCCTCGACGTCCTCGGGCGCGATCAGCGAGTCGGTGATCATGTCGCCGAGCACGTCGACCGCCAGCGGCAGGTCCTGGTCGAGGACCCGCGCGTGGAAGCAGGTGTACTCCTTCGCGGTGAAGGCGTTGAACTCGCCGCCCACGGCGTCGAGGGCGACCGAGATGTCCATCGCGGACCGGCTGCGGGTGCCCTTGAAGAGCAGGTGCTCGAGGAAGTGGGAGCAGCCGTGCAGGGCGGGCGTCTCGTCGCGGGAGCCGACCCCCACCCACACGCCGACGCTGGCGGAGCGGACGCCGGCCATGTGCTCGGTGATGACCCGGAGCCCGCCCGGCAGGACGGTGCGCCGGACGCGCGAGGTCACCTGGCCGTCACCGTCACGCACCGTCTCGAGGGTGCGCACGGAGCCGGTCTTCTGGGGAACGGACAACCGGCCAGCAGAGACCTGCTGGCCGGTCATCGTCGTTCCCGTGGTGCGTCGGGAGCGGGTGGTCACTCGGAGTCGTCCGACCCTTCGTCACCCGACTCGGCACCGGCCTCGGCGTCCTCGACCACCGGGACGAGGGACAGCTTGCCGCGATCGTCGATCTCGGCGATCTCGACCTGGACCTTCTGGCCCACCGCGACGACGTCCTCGACGGCGTCGACCCGCTTGCCGCCGGCCAGGGCGCGGAGCTTGCTGATGTGCAGCAGGCCGTCCTTGCCCGGGAGCAGCGACACGAAGGCACCGAAGTTGGTGGTCTTCACGACCGTGCCGAGGTAGCGCTCGCCGACCTCGGGCATGGTCGGGTTGGCGATCGCGTTGACCGCGGCCCGCGCGGCCTCGGCGGCCTCGCCGTTGGTCGCACCGATGTAGACCGTGCCGTCGTCCTCGATGGACAGCGTGGCGCCGGTGTCGTCCTGGATCTGGTTGATCACCTTGCCCTTGGGGCCGATGACCTCGCCGATCTTGTCGACGGGCACCTGCACGGTGATGATGCGCGGCGCGTGGACCGACATCTCCTCGGGCTCGTCGATGGCCTCGGCCATCACGTCGAGGATCGCCAGGCGGGCGTCGCGGGCCTGGGTCAGCGCCGCGGCGAGGACCTCGGCCGGGATGCCGTCGAGCTTGGTGTCGAGCTGCAGCGCGGTCACGAACTCGCGGGTGCCGGCGACCTTGAAGTCCATGTCGCCGAAGGCGTCCTCGGCACCGAGGATGTCGGTGATCGCGACGTACTTGGTCTCGCCGTCGATCTCACCGGAGATGAGGCCCATGGCGATACCGGCGACCGAGGCCCGCAGCGGGACACCGGCCTGGAGCAGCGACATGGTCGACGCGCAGACCGAGCCCATCGAGGTGGAGCCGTTGGAGCCCATCGCCTCGGAGAGCTGGCGGATCGCGTAGGGGAACTCCTCGCGCGTGGGGAGCACGGGCAGCAGCGCCCGGCGGGCAAGCGCGCCGTGGCCGACCTCGCGCCGCTTCGGCGAGCCGACGCGGCCGGTCTCACCGGTGGAGAACGGCGGGAAGACGTACTTGTGCATGTAGCGGCGCGACTTCTCCGGGGAGAGGGTGTCGAGCTGCTGCTCCATCTTGAGCATGTCCAGCGTCGTGACGCCCAGGATCTGGGTCTCGCCACGCTCGAACAGCGCCGAGCCGTGGACCCGCGGGATCACGCCGACCTCGGCGTGCAGCGGACGGATGTCGGCGAGGCCGCGGCCGTCGATGCGCACGTTGTCGCGCAGGACGCGCTCACGCACGACCTGCTTGTTGACGGCGCGGAACGCGGCGCCGATCTCCTTCTCGCGACCCTCGAACTTGTCGGCGAGCTGGTCGAGCAGCGCAGCCTTGAGCTCGTCGGTCTTCGCCTCGCGCTCCTGCTTGTCGGCGATGGTCATCGCCGCGGTGAGGTCGGACTTCACGGCCGCCTCGACGGCGTCGTACACGTCGTCCTCGAAGTCGAGGAAGACCGGGAACTCCTGGACCGGCTTCGCGGCCTCCTTGGCCAGCTCGGCCTGCGCGTCGCAGAGCTGCTTGATGAACGGCTTGGCCGCGTCGAGACCGCTGGCGACGACCTCCTCGGTCGGCGCCTGGACGCCCGACTGGACCAGGGTCCAGGTCTGCTCGGTGGCCTCGGCCTCGACCATCATGATCGCGACGTCGCCGGACTCGGTCACGCGACCGGCCACGACCATGTCGAAGACGGCGTTCTCGAGCTGGCTGTGCGTCGGGAAGGCGACCCACTGGCCCTCGATCAGCGCGACGCGGACGCCGCCGATCGGGCCGGAGAACGGCAGGCCGGAGAGCTGGGTGGAGATCGACGCGGCGTTGATCGCGAGCACGTCGTAGGGGGTGTCCGGGTTGAGCGCCATGACGGTGATGACGACCTGGACCTCGTTGCGCAGGCCCTTCTTGAAGGTCGGGCGCAGCGGCCGGTCGATCAGGCGGCAGGTGAGGATCGCGTCCTCGCCCGGGCGGCCCTCGCTCCGGAAGAAGGAGCCGGGGATCTGGCCCGCGGCGTACATCCGCTCCTCGACGTCGATCGTGAGGGGGAAGAAGTCGAAGTGGTCCTTGGGGTGCTTGCCGGCGGTGGTCGCCGACAGCAGCATCGTGTCGTCGTCGAGGTAGGCGGTCACCGAGCCGGCGGCCTGACGGGCGAGGAGCCCGGTCTCGAACTTGACGGTCCGCTGGCCGAACTTGCCGTTGTCGAGAACCGTCTCGACGGCGGAAATGGTGGGTTCCACGCTGATGTGGGCCCTTTCTCTTCGCGGAGCGATCCGCGAACGCCCCCGCAGGACTCGCCTGTCGAGTCCGTCGGGTTCCGCCGGTCTTCGATCGAGGCCCGCAGGGAGCCGCACCTGCGGGTCCTGAGGGCCACTACCGAGGACCGGGCCGACGTGCGGGTCGCTCCTTGGTGGTGATGGTGTTGAGTTGTGCGCCTCGACCCTACTACCGGGTGGAGGGTGGGAATACGACAGGAGCGGCCGCCCGAGGGCGACCGCTCCTGGAGGTCATCGACGCAGGCCGAGACGCTCGACGATCGAGCGGTAGCGCTCGATCTCCGTCTTCTGCAGGTAGTTCAGCAGACGGCGGCGCTGACCCACGAGGAGCAGCAGGCCGCGACGGCTGTGGTGGTCGTGCTTGTGCTGCTTGAGGTGCTCGGTCAGGTGGCTGATCCGGTGGCTCAGCAGCGCGATCTGAACCTCGGGCGAACCGGTGTCGCCCTCGGTCATGGCGTACTCGGCGATGATCTTCTTCTTGGTCTCCGCGTCGGTACCAATAGACATACGCGGGCTCCTTCCGGTGTCGTTGCGCGGCGCGCCGGGGCCTGTTCACCCGGGCACTCGAATCCGCGGCCGTTGCACGGCAACCGAAGAAGGCTACCAACGCGCGTCGCCCGGCCCCAAAACGGGCGATCCCCGCTGGGGCCGGGCGACCCGGCGTGCGTCGGTCGGTCAGACCGCCGGCGGCTGGTCCTGCTCGGTACGACGCTCGCTCACCGTCTGCGAGCCGTCGGGGTGGGTGGTCCGCGCCACGCTGGCGGCCTGGCGGCCCCGGTTGAGCTGCACGGCGGTCAGCACGATGACCAGCAGGCCCGCGGCCGACAGGATGTAGCCGATCATCACGAGGTCGACCCCTGCGATGGCGTCCTGCACGGCGAACGCCAGGATCAGCCCGAGGGCCAGGAGGAACACACCGAGTCCGTATCCCATGGACACTTCCCTTTCCGGTTCACGGCCGCCCGCTTCAGGCAGCCCTCAGGACCGGCCACTGCCGGCCCCGCACCGGATCGTTCCCCGACGGGCCCCGGTCCATGCGCGTTGTCCGGACCACACCCGACACCGCCGTCCCCAGCCGTCCCGCCGTCAGCGGGTGAGCAGGGCGCGGACCGCCTCGCGGGCGGACATCGGGTCGCTGGCGGACAGCGCGGCCTCGGCGACCTCCTCGCACGTCTCGTAGTCGGTGGCGGCGAGCCGGGCACCCACGGGCCGCACGGCGGCCGCAGCCATCGACAGCGAGGTGACCCCCATGCCGACCAGCGCGCACGCCAGCATCGGGTCGGCCGCGGCCTCCCCGCAGACGCCGACGGACTTGCCCACCTGGCGGCCGGCCTCCGCCGTGATCGCAATGAGCTGCAGCACCGCCGGCTGCCACGCGTCGGTGAGGTGGGCCAGGTCGGTCGCCATCCGGTCGGCGGCCATCGTGTACTGGGTGAGGTCGTTGGTGCCGATCGAGAGGAAGTCGACGACCTCGAGCATGCGGTGGGCCAGCAGCGCGGCGCTGGGCACCTCGACCATCACGCCGGCCTTCAGGCCCCGGTCGTGGACCTTCGCGGCGAACTCGGCCGCCTCGGCCACCGTGGCGACCATCGGCGCCATCACCCACGTCTCGGTGCCGGTGGTGGTGGCGGCCCGGGCGATGGCGTCCAGCTGCCGGTCGAGCAGCCCCGGGTTGCCGAAGGAGAGCCGGAGGCCGCGGACCCCGAGGGCGGGGTTCTCCTCGCCGTCGAGCGTCGCGAAGGCCAGCGGCTTGTCGGAGCCCGCGTCGAGCGTGCGCACCACGACGTACGGCGCGCGCTCCCCCGCCGCACCGCCGAAGGCCGCCAGCACCTGGCCGTAGATGTCGGCCTGCTCTTCGACGGTCGGCTCCTCGGTCCGGTTGAGGAACGAGAGCTCGGTGCGGAAGAGCCCGACGCCCTCCACGGGCGCGGCGGCCGCCTGGCGGGCCGACTCCCCGTCGGCCACGTTGGCGAGGATGCGCACGGGACGGCCGTCCCGCGTGACTCCCGGCCCGGACCAGCTCGCCAGGGCAGCCCGCTGGTCACGGTCGGCGGCGACCCTGCGCCCGGCCTCGTCCGCGTCCGGCGCGACCTCGACGGTGCCGGCGGTGCCGTCCACCAGCACACTGACGCCGGTCGCGAGCTCGAGGACGCCGGGCACCCCGACGACGCAGGGGATGCCGAGCTGGCGGGCGATGATCGCGGTGTGGCTGGTCGGGCCGCCCCGCTCGGTCACCAGTGCGACCACGCTGGCGGGGTCGAGCCCGGCGGTGTCGGAGGGCGCGAGGTCCTCGGCCACCAGGACCGAGGGCACCTCGGGCGTCGGCACCCCGGGCTCGGGCTCGCCGACCAGCCGCGCGACCAGTCGCCGCTCGATGTCGCGCAGGTCGGTCACCCGCTCGGCCATCAGTCCGCCCATGTTGGCGAAGACGTTCGCGAACTGTTCCACGGCCGCCTGCACGGCGGCGACGAGGTCGTCGCCGGAGCGCAGCTGCTTGCGGACCGCACCGCGCAGGCCCTTGTCACGCGCCAGGCCTGCGCTCGCTGAGAGCACCTCCGTGGCCGCCCCGGAGGTCTGCTCGGCCTTGCTCGTGAACCCGGCGGCCACGGCCTCGACCGCGGCGTCGTAGCCCGCGAGCGCGGCCTCCTCGTCCAGCGGGGGCGCGGCACGGAACCGGTCGACGGCCTCCGGGGAGACCTCGGCGGCCACGAGGACGACCGGGGCGTGCACGACCCCGGGGACGACGGGGGTGCCCTGAAGGGAGGTGGTGGTCGCTGTCATGCCCCAAGTTAAACCCGTCACATGCTTGACAGTCAACACATTCGGGCGTAAAACAACATATACAAAGTTTCAGCCGCCCCTAATCAGGCAAGGACGGACGCATGTCACTGTATGCCGAGGAGCGCCAGCAGGCCATGGCGCAGCTGATCGCCACGCACCGCCGACTCTCGGTGGCCGAGCTCGCCAAGCAGTACGACGTGACCCAGGAGACGGTCCGCCGCGACCTCTCCGCCCTGGAGCGCATGGGGCTCGTCCGCCGGGTCCACGGCGGCGCGGTGCCCGCGGGCAGCCTGGTCATCGAGCCCGCCCTCGGCGAGCGCGACGCCGAGCACACCGAGGAGAAGGAGCGGATCGCCCGGGCAGCGGTGGCCGAGCTCCCGGCGACCGGATCGACCGTGCTCCTCGACGCGGGCTCCACCACCGCCCGGCTGGCCGGCCTGCTCCCCCGCGACCTCGAGCTGGTCGTGCACACCCACGCGGTGCCGGTGGCGGCACGGCTGGCGGGCAACCCCCGCGTGGAGCTGCACCTGCTGCCCGGCCGGGTGCGCACCACCACGCAGGCCGCCGTGGGCGCCGAGACCGTCGATGCCCTGCGCACCCTGCGGGCGGACGTCGCCTTCGTCGGCACCAACGGCCTCACCGTCGACCACGGCCTCTCGACGCCGGACCGCGACGAGGCCGCGACCAAGCGGGCCCTCGTCGCGCGGGCCCGCCGGGTCGTCGTCCTGGCCGACTCCAGCAAGATCGGGGCGGAGGCGCCGCTCAGCTTCGCCGCCCTCACGGACGTCGACGTGCTGGTCACCGACTCGGGTCTCGGCGACGAGCAGCGGCGTGAGCTCGAGGGCGCCGGGCTGCAGGTCGTGGTCGCATGATCATCACCCTCACGGCCAACCCGAGCCACGACCGCACCGTCACGCTCGCCGCGCCGCTCACGCGGGGTGCCGTCCAGCGCGCGGAGTCGGTGACCTCGCAGGCCGGGGGCAAGGGAGTCAACATCTCCCGCGCCTCCGTGGCCGCGGGCGTCCCCTCGATCGCGGTGGTCCCCGCCCCCAAGGACGACCCCTTCGTCCTCGAGCTGCTCGGCGCCGGCGTCGACTGCCGCCCCGTCCTCCACGAGGGCGACCTGCGCGTCAACATCACCATCACCGAGCCCGACGGCACCACCACCAAGCTCAACTCGCCGGGACCGGCCATGACCGCCCACGTCCTTGACGACCTCGCCGGCGCGCTGCACCACCGCGCCGAGGCAGGTCACTGGGTGGTGCTCGCCGGCTCGCTGCCCCCGGGCACCCCCGACCGGTGGTACGCCGACCTCGTGGCCGGGCTGCACGACACCGGCGCCAAGGTGGCCGTGGACACCAGCGAGGCCCCGCTCCGGGCGCTGGTCGACGGGCTCCCGGCGAGCGCACCCCACCTGATGAAGCCCAACGGCGAGGAGCTGGCCTCCTTCACCGGCGGCGACCCGGACAAGCTCGAGGCCGACCCGCACGCCGCCGCGGAGGCTGCCCGGACGCTCGTCGACCGGGGCGTCGAGGCCGTGCTGGCCACCCTGGGCGCCAACGGTGCCGTGCTCGTCACCGCCGACGGCGCCTGGCACGCCACGCCGCCACTGACCGAGGTCGTCAGCACCGTCGGCGCCGGCGACTCCAGCCTCTTCGGCTACCTCCTCGGGGCGATCGAGGACCGGTCCCCCGCCCACAGACTCGCGCTCGCCGTGGCCTACGGCAGCGCGGCAGCCGGACTCCCCGGCACGACCATCCCGCAACCCGCACAGGTCGACCCCGAGCTGGTCTCGGTCCGCGACCTCGCACTCACCCAAGGAGGGTGACGATGACCGACCTGATCACCACCGATCTGGTCCGGCTGGACGTGGACCTCGGCACGAACAAGAACGACGTCATCCGGGCCCTGGCCGGCGTCGTCGCCGATGCCGGCCGGGCCGACGACGTCGACCAGCTCGTGACCGACACGCTCGCCCGTGAGGAGACCTCCCCCACCGGCCTGGCCGGCGGGATCGCGATCCCCCACAGCCGGACCTCCGGCGTCTCGGTGCCGACCCTCGCCTTCGCCCGTCTGAACCCGCCGGTCGACTTCGGTGCCAAGGACGGCGCCGCCGACCTGGCGTTCCTCATCGCCGCGCCGGCCGAGGGGGACGCCGACCACCTCCAGATCCTCACCAAGCTCGCACGCGCCCTAGTGAAGCCGGCCTTCACCGACGCGCTGCGGGCGGCGGAGACGCCGTACGAGGTCGTGGAGCAGGTCAGCCTCGCGCTCGGCCTCCCCGCTGCCCAGCCCGCGGCCGCAGCCGCGGCCGCACCGGCCGCCGCGGAGCCCGCCCCGGCCGCACCCGCCCCGGCGACGAGCGAGCGCCGCAGCCTGGTCGCGGTCACGGCCTGCCCCACCGGCATCGCCCACACCTACATGGCCGCCGAGGCCCTCGAGGCCGCCGCGATGCGCGCCGGCGTCGACATCGACGTCGAGACCCAGGGCTCGGCGGGCGCACACCCGCTCGGCCACGACACGATCGCCAACGCGGCGGCGGTCATCTTCGCCGTCGACGTCGGAGTTCGCGACCGCGGCCGGTTCGCCGGCAAGCCGGTGGTCTCCTCGGGCGTGAAGCGCCCGATCGACGACGCCGACGCGATGATCGCCGAGGCGCTGCGGTACGCCGACGACCCCAACGCTCCCCGCGTCGAGGGGAGCGCTGCCGAGGAGCCCGGGGGCGCGGCGGCCGAGGAGACCTGGGGCGCCCGGATCCGCCGGATCCTGATGACCGGTGTGTCCTACATGATCCCGTTCGTCGCCGCCGGCGGTCTCCTGATCGCGCTCGGCTTCCTCTTCGGCGGCTACGAGATCACCGGCCCCGGCTCGGAGATCGCGACCACCAACACGCTGTTCAACCTGCCGGACCTGCAGGAGACCGGGCTCGAGCACGCGCTGTTGGACAGCGCCCTCCTGGCCTACCTCGGAGCGCTGTTCTTCGTGCTGGGTGGTGCCGCCTTCGGCTTCCTGGTGCCGGCGCTGGCCGGCTACATCAGCTACGCCATCGCCGACCGGCCGGGCATCGCGCCGGGCTTCGTCATGGGCGCCATCGCGGTCACCCTGCAGAGCGGCTTCCTCGGCGGCATCATCGGCGGTGTGCTCGCCGGCATGGTGGCGCACTGGATCGGCAGCTGGCGGGTGCCGGCCTGGTCGCGCGGCCTCATGCCGGTCGTCGTGATCCCCCTGGGGGCCACCCTCATCAGCGGCTTCGTCATGGTGGTCGTGCTCGGCCGTCCGCTGGGCGAGCTCATGGAAGCCCTCAACAATGGCCTCACCAGCATGAGCGAGGAGCCCGGCCTGGCCGTCCTGCTCGGCGCCGTCCTCGGCCTGATGATGGCCTTCGACATGGGCGGCCCCCTCAACAAGGTCGCCTACGGCTTCGCGGTGGCGGGTCTCGGCGCCGCTGCCACCGCCACCGACGCGCCGGAGCTGAAGATCATGGCTGCGGTGATGCTCGCCGGCATGGTGCCGCCGCTGGCGCTGGCCCTGGCCACTGTCGTCCGCCCCCGCCTGTTCAACGCGCCGGAGCGGGAGAACGGCAAGGCCGCGTGGCTGATGGGAGCCTCGTTCATCACCGAGGGCGCGATCCCGTTCGCCGCAGCGGACCCGGTCCGCGTCATCCCGTCGATCATGCTCGGCAGCGCGGTCACCGGCGGCATGGCGCAGGCGCTCGACGTCACCCTGCGGGCCCCGCACGGCGGCATCTTCGTGCTCTTCGCCGTCGACAACGTGCTCGGCTTCCTGCTCGCCCTCGTGGTCGGCACGCTGGTGGCCGCAGCCTCGGTCATCGCCCTCAAGTCCGTCGGTCCGCGCGACCCCGACACCATCGTCGCCTGAGCCGGAACCACCCGTCCCGACCCATCCCGAAGGAGAACCCATGCCCAGCAAGTCCGTCGTCGTCGGCTCCGCCGTCGGCCTCCACGCCCGTCCCGCCTCGATCATCTCCGAGGCCGCCGCCGAGCTCGACAGCGAGGTGCTGATCGGCGTCCCCGGCGACGAGCCGGTCGACGCCAGCTCCGCGCTGCTGATCATGACGCTCGGCGCCGGCAACGGCGACACGGTCGAGGTCTCCAGCGACGACCAGTCCGCGCTCGACCAGATCGCGGCCCTGGTCGAGCAGGACCTCGACGCCTGAACGGTTCGGCCACCTCCTCGGGCGACCGGGGGCCAGGGCCCGGGGCCCGGCCTTAGACTCGCCCTCGCCGTGGCCCACGGGAACGCGGCTGCCGGACTCCCCGGCACGACCCATCCCCCGACCAGCGCAGGTCGAGCCCGAGACGGACTCGGTCCGCGACCTCGCACCCACCCAAGGAGGGTGACGATGCCAGACCTGATCACCACCGATCTGGTCCGACTGGACGTCGACCTCGGCACGGACAAGAACGACGTCATCCGTGCCCTCGCCGGTGTCGTCGCCGAGGCAGGCCGGGCCGACGACGTGGACCGGCTCGTGGCCGACACGCTCGCCCGGGAGGACATGGCCCCGACCGGCCTGCCCGGAGGCATGGCGATCCCCCACTGCCGCAGCGGCGCAGTGTCGGAGCCGACCCTCGTCTTCGCCCGGCTCGACCCGGCCGTCGACTTCGGCGCCTCGGACGGAGCCGCTGACCTGGTGTTCCTCATCGCGGGTCCTGACACCGGCGACCACCACCTCCAGATCCTGACCCGGCTCACGCGAGCCCTGGTCAAGCCGGCGTTCACCGACGTGCTCCGCAGCGTCCGCAGTGTCGACACGGCCGTCGACCACGTGGGCCACGCGCTGGGTCTGCCGACCGGGTAGCAGTCAGCGCGCTTCCGCGGTCGGCTCGGCCCGCAGCGCCAGGTAGACGGCGCGGACGCCGACCGCCCGCTCGAGCTCGCGCAGCACCGCGCCGAAGAACTGGGTGCGGTAGGCCTCGTCGGTGACCGTCGCGACCGTCAGGTAGAGCGTCGAGAACGCCGCGAGGAACACCGAGACCTGCAGCAGCTCGGCCGAGACGTTCGGCAGCCCGGGGATGTTGTGGGGGTCGTCGCCGGTCCAGTTCGCGACGATCGCCGGCTCCATGACGATGGCGCCGAAGACGAGGAAGAACACGAAGACCGACAGCGACAGCAGCAGGACCTGCGTGGCCTGGATGATCAGGAGCACGATGACGAGGTTCCAGCGCTCGTAGCCGGTCACCTCGGCGTACGCCGTGGGGGTGCTGTCGGGGTCGTCGACCAGGCGGGCGCACTCGCGCTCCAGCGGCGTGCCGGCGCAGGCGCGCCGCAGGAAGGCGTCGTCGACGTGGTCGTCGGTGCGGTCGACCTCCTCCGGCAGCCGCACGAGCAGGAAGCCGCCCGCGAGCACCCCGAACAGGAGCGCGACCAGCCACAGCACGGCGCCGTCGAGCGCTGCGGCGACCTCCCAGACCTCCGCGTTGATGAACAGGAAGGTCACGAAGAGCAGCAGCAGCGGCAGCGCCCGACTCATCATCGGCAGCAGGGTGCGCAGCCCGCCGAAGGTGCGGTGCAGCGCCCAGGTGACGATCGGGCGGGCGCGCAGCGCGGTCAGGGCGTACCAGAGGCCCGCGAGCAGGCCGAAGGTGAGCAGGGTCGCGGGGGCGAAGCTGAACTGGTCGCTGACCCAGGCGAGCGCAGCGCCTGCGCCGGCGGCGGACAGGCCCGTGAGCACCAGCAGCGGCAGCGTCCGGCCGAGCCGGAGCGCGTCGCGGGCGGCCTGCCGCTCCTCGGGGACGAAGTAGGACAGCCCGTGGCCGATGAACCACCGGTGGGTGGCCGTCAGCGTGTCCCCCGCCACCGGCGCCTCGCTCACGCGCGTCCCAGCAGCTCGCGCGCCCGGTCCACGTCGTCGGCCATCTGCGCGACCAGCTTGTCGACGGAGTCGAACGCGACCATGCCGCGCAGCCGCTCGACGAAGGCGACCTCGACCTCGACGCCGTAGAGCTCGAGGTCGTCGCGGTCGAGGACGTAGCTCTCGACGCGCCGCTCCCGCTCGCCGTCGAAGGTGGGGTTGGTGCCGACGCTGATCGCGGCGGGGTGCTCCTCGCCGGTGTCGAGCCGCCGCAGCCAGCCGGCGTACACCCCGTCGGCCGGGGCGGCGGTCGCCGTCGAGGTCGGCACGTTGGCCGTCGGGTAGCCGAGCTCCCGGCCGCGACGGTCCCCCTGCACGACCGTGCCGCGCACGGCGAACGGCCGGCCCAGCGCCTCCGCGGCCCCGGCGACGTCGCCGGTGGTCAGGCAGGTGCGGACGTACGTCGAGGACCACACCTGCGGCCCGCCGTCGAGCTCCACGCCCTCGGCGACGAACCCGCGCTGCTCCCCCACCTCGCGCAGCAGCGCGACGTCGCCCGCGGCGCGGTGGCCGAAGCGGAAGTTGGCGCCGACCACGACCCGGGAGGCCTGCAGGCCGTCGACGAGGACGGTGTCGATGAACTGCTCCGGCGTCCACGCCGCGACGTCGCGGTCGAACGGCAGCGCGAGCACCCGGTCGGCACCGGCCTCGCCGAGGAGCCGGGCCCGGGTGTCCAGGTCGGTCAGCGTGGGGGGTGCGTGCTCGGGCCGCAGCACCGCCATCGGGTGCGGGTCGAAGGTGAGCGCCACGAGCAGCGTGCCGTCGGCGTCCGCGTCGCGGCGGGCGCGCTCGAGCACGGTGCGGTGGCCGCGGTGGACGCCGTCGAAGTTGCCGATGACGACCGTGGTCGGGCCGACGTCGCCGGGGACCTCGTCGAGGGAGCGCCAGATCTGCACGCGGGAAGCCTAACGGGACGGCTCAGACGAAGACGGCGACCGCCCGCGCCACGTCGCCGCGGGGCTCGTAGAGCGCGAGGAACTCCCCGTCGGGCGCGAAGACGGCGGTCAGCCCGTCGAGCGGGACGTCGAGGGCGCGGCCGAAGCGGACGTCGGTCGCCTTCACCTCGTCGAGGTCGACCGAGCTGAAGCAGGCGCGTGCCACGTCGGCGACCGGCACCATCTTGAACTGCTCGGCGAGCTCCTCCAGCGTGCGCGCCCGGTCGAGCCCGAAGGGCCCCACGGCGGTGCGGCGCAGCGCGGTCAGGTGGCCGCCGACCCCCAGGGCGGCACCCACGTCGCGTGCCACGGCCCTGACGTAGGTGCCGCTGCTGCAGCGCAGGCTCAGGTCGACGTCGAGGTGCTCCCCCGCCGGGCGGACGTCGTGGACGTCGAGCGCGTGGATGGTGACGGGACGGGCGGCGAGCTCGACCTCCTCGCCCTCCCGGACCCGCTGGTAGGCGCGCTTGCCGTCGACCTTGATGGCGGACACCGCGGTCGGCACCTGGAGCAGGTCGCCGACCTGGGTCGCGAACGCGTCGCGGACGGCGGCCTCGTCGAGGCCCAGGGCCGGCGCGGTCGACACGACCTCGCCCTCGGCGTCGTCGGTCGTGGTGGCGACCCCGAGCCGCACCGTGGCGTCGTACGCCTTCTCGGTGAGCATGAGGTGGCCGAGCAGCCGGGTGGCCCGGTTGACGCCCACCACCAGCACGCCGGTGGCCATCGGGTCGAGCGTGCCGGCGTGGCCGACCTTGCGGGTCCCGGCCAGCCGGCGCACTCGCGCGACGACGCCGTGAGAGGTCATCCCGGCCGGCTTGTCGACGACGACCACACCGGCCGAGCCGGCCGGGACTGCGGCGGGTGCGGTCACCGCTCGGCGGCGTCCTCGCCGGCGCCCGCCTCGGCGCTCTCCGCCTCGTCCTCGTCCTCACGGGGCTTGCGGTACGGGTCGCTCTCGCCGGCGTACGCCGTGCCGCGGGCCGCGGCGACCGCCTCGTCCTGGGCCTTGGCCCGGGCCAGCACCTCGTCGAGGTGGCGGGCGTTCTCGGGGAGCGCGTCGTGGACGAACGTCAGCGTCGGGACGTGGCGCATGCCGAGCTGCTTGCCGACCTCGGACCGGATGAGGCCCTTGGCCGACTCCAGCGCCGCGGCCGTGCTCGAGAGGTCGCCCTCCTCGCCCAGCACCGTGTAGAAGACCGTCGCCTGCTGGCTGTCGCCGGTGACCCGGACGTCGGTCACGGTGACGAAGCCGAGCCGCGGGTCCTTGATGCGGCGCTCGAGCATCTCGGCCACGATCACCTGGATCCGGTCCGCGATCTTGCGCACGCGTGGGTTGCTCATGGTGTCTTTCCTATCAAGTGCAAGGGTCTCGACGAGCCCGACCGACGTCGGTCGAGCTCGTCGAGACCCAGTGAGGTGATCAGCTGCGCGGGATCTCGCGCATCTCGAAGGCCTCCACGACATCGCCTTCCTTGATGTCCTGGAAGTTCTTCAGCACCAGACCGCACTCGAAGCCCTCGCGGACCTCGGAGGCGTCGTCCTTCTCCCGCTTCAGCGAGGCCAGGTCGAGGTTGTCGGCCACGACCGCGCCGTCGCGGATCAGGCGCACCTTGGCGTTGCGACGGATCAGGCCGCTGGTGACCATGCAGCCGGCGATGTTGCCGATCTTGGACGAGCGGAAGATCGCGCGGATCTCCGCCTGGCCCAGCACCGACTCCTCGTACTCCGGCTTGAGCATGCCCTTGAGGGCCGCCTCGATCTCCTCGATCGCCTGGTAGATGACCGAGTAGTAGCGGATCTCGACGCCTTCCTTGTCGGCCATCTCGGTCGCCTTGCCCTGCGGGCGGACGTTGAAGCCGATGATGATGGCGTCGGAGGCGGCAGCCAGGTCGACGTTCGTCTCGGTGATCGCACCGACACCGCGGTCGATGACCCGGAGGCTGACCTCGTCGCCGACGTCGATCTTGGACAGGGCGTCCTCGAGCGCCTCGACCGAACCGGACACGTCGCCCTTCAGGATCAGGTTGAGCTCCTGGCTCTCGCCCTTCTCCATCGAGGCCATGAAGTCCTCGAGCGTACGGCGCACGCGGCGCTTCGCCTGGGTGGCGGCACGCTCGCGGGCCTCGCGCTTCTCGGCGATCTGGCGGGCCATCCGGTCGTCCTCGACGACCAGGAAGTTCTGGCCCGCGCTCGGCGCGGCGTTGAGGCCGAGGACCATCGCGGGACGCGACGGGTCGGCTTCCTCGATGTTCTCGCCGTGCTCGTCGAGCATCGCGCGGACACGGCCGTGGGCCGGACCGGCGACGATCGAGTCGCCGACGCGCAGCGTTCCGCGCTGGACGAGGATCGTCGCGACCGGGCCGCGGCCACGGTCGAGGTGCGCCTCGACCACGAGGCCCTGCGCGTCCTGCTCGGGGTTGGCCCGCAGGTCGAGCGAGGCGTCCGCGGTCAGCACCACGGCCTCGAGCAGCTTGTCGAGGTTGAGCTCGGACTTCGCCGAGACGTCGACGAACATCGCGTCGCCGCCGTACTCCTCGGGGATCAGGCCGTACTCGGTCAGCTGGCCGCGCACCTTGGTCGGGTCGGCCTCGGGCTTGTCGATCTTGTTGACCGCGACCACGATCGGCACACCGGCCGCCTTGGCGTGGTTCAGCGCCTCGATCGTCTGCGGCATCACGCCGTCGTCGGCCGCCACCACGAGGATCGCGATGTCGGTCGCCTGGGCACCACGGGCACGCATGGCGGTGAACGCCTCGTGACCCGGGGTGTCGATGAACGTGATGCGACGCTCCTGGTCGTCGACCTCGGTCGTGACCTGGTAGGCACCGATGTGCTGGGTGATGCCACCGGCCTCCTTGTCGACGACGTTGGCCTGGCGCAGCGCGTCGAGGAGCTTGGTCTTTCCGTGGTCGACGTGACCCATGACGGTGACGACCGGCGGACGGACCGCGAGGTCCTCCTCGTCGCCCTCGTCGGCGCCGAACTCGATGTCGAAGGACTCGAGCAGCTCGCGGTCCTCGTCCTCGGGGGAGACGACCTGGACGACGTAGTTGAGCTCCTCACCGAGCAGCTCGAAGGTCTCGTCGTTGACCGACTCGGTGGCGGTGACCATCTCGCCGAGCGAGAAGAGCATCTGCACCAGGGCGGCGGGGTCGACGTTGATCTTCTCCGCGAAGTCCGTCAGCGAGGCGCCACGGGCGAGACGGATGGTCTCGCCGTTGCCCTTGCGGACGCGCACGCCGCCGATCGTCGGGGCCTCCATGGCCTCGAACTCCTGACGACGCGCCCGCTTCGACTTGCGGCCACGGCGCGACGGGCCGCCGGGACGGCCGAACGCACCCTGGGTCTGGCCGCGACCGCCGGGGCGACCGCCACCGGGACGACCGCCGCCACCGGGACGACCGGCGCCGGGGCCGAAGCCGCCGGGAGCACCGCCCGGGGCACCACCGCGACCGGGCGCACCGCCACGGCCCGGGGCGCCACCGCGACCCGGAGCACCGGGACGACCGCCGCCACCGGACGGGCGACCGCCGGGACCGGTGCCGAACGCAGCCGGTGACTTGGGCATCATCGCCGGGTTGGGACGCGGCATGCCGGGACGACCCGGCGCGCCGCCGCCACCGTCACGCCCGGCGGGCGGACGCGGCGGACGCTGCTGGTCGCCACCCTCGGCACCGGCGCCACCGGGACGCTGCGGCGCGGGACGACGGCCCATGCCCTGGCTGGACGCGAAGGGGTTGTTGCCGGGACGCGGGGCGCCGGGACGGCCGACCGGACGGGGCGCGGGCGCCTTCGGGGTCGGGCCACCCTTGGCGGCCGGGGCCTGCGGCTGCGGCGGCTCGGGCTTGGTCGGCTCGGGCTTGGTCGGGGCCGGCTTCGCGGGCTCCGACTTCGGGGCCGGCGGGGCCGGGGGTGCCGGCGGGCCGGGCTTGGGAGCGCCCGGCGCACGCGGCGCGGGCCTGGGGGCCGCGGCGGACTTCTCCGCGGGGGCGGCCGGGGCCGGCTTCTCCGCCTTCTCGGCGGGCGCCTGCTCGGTCTTGGGGGCGGCCTTGGCCGGCTGGGCGGGCGCCTCGGCCGGGGAGCCGGCAGCCTTCAGCTGCGCGCCGTACTCCTTCTTGAACCGCATCTCGACGGGCGGCTCGACAGTCGACGACGCCGACTTGACGAACTCCCCCATCTCCTTGAGCTTCTCGAGAACGAACTTGCTCTCGACGCCGAACTCCTTGGCGAGTTCGTGGACTCGGGTCTTAGCCACGCTTCTCCTTCTGGCCCGAGTCCCGCTCCAGGGAGGGGGTGAATCGGACCGTTAGTGGTTGTGCAAACTCATCGCGAGGTACTCATCGAGTGCTCATGAGCTGCTGCTCCAGTTTCTGTCGGTCATGCCTCGGTCGGTTGGTGCCCGTCACCGGGCTGCGAGAGGTGCTGGGCGAGCGGTGCGCTGGAGAGCCCCTCCCCGGCCCGCAGGGCCCGGGAGAACGCCCGGCGGCGCACCGCGAGCTCCAGACACGCCGTCGTGGGGTGCAGGTGCGCCCCGCGGCCGGGTGCCGTGCCGTCGGGATCCGGGAGGACGGCCGGCCGGCCGTCGGGCCCCGTGCCCGCGACGACGCGCAACAACTCGCGCTTCGTGGCCCGCTCCCGACAGCCCACGCACGTCCGGACAGGCTCTGAGCCGACCCGTGCGGGTGGGTGTTGTTCGCGCGCCACTGGCGTCAACCCTACCGCGACCGACCTCGGGAACCCCAACCGGCACTACCGTGGTGCCGTGAGCGGCGTCACCTCGCTGGACACCTCGGCCGGGGCCGCGGGATTCAGCGACGACTTCGAGGGCGACGACCTCGACCGACGGGTGTGGTCTCCCCACTACCTGCCCGCGTGGAGCTCCCGGGCTGCGACCGCCGCCGCCTACGAGGTCAGGCACTCGACGCTGACCCTGCGCATCCCACCGACCCATCCGCGCTGGTGCCCGCAGGAGCACGCCGAGCCGCTGCGGGTCTCGGGGATCCAGTCGGGCAGCTGGTCCGGGCCGGCCGGCTCCATGCTGGGCCAGCAGCGCTTCCGGGACGGCCTGCGGGTCCGGGAGGAGCAGCCACGGTTCGAGGGGTGGCTACCCCATCCCCGCCAGGGCCCGGCCCGGGTCGCCGTGCGGGCGCGCATGACGCTGTCCCACCGGTCGATGGCGGCGCTCTGGCTCGCCGGCTTCGAGGACGACCCCGAGCAGCTGCGCTGCGGCGAGCTGTGCGTCTTCGAGGTGTTCGGCAACGCCGTCGTCCCGGCCGACAGCCCGGAGGGGCCGTCGGCCGAGGTCGGCGTGGGCATCAAGCCCTTCCGCGACCCCGCGCTCGCCTCCGACTTCGGGGCACCGAGGGTGCCCGTCGACGTCACCACCCCGCACACCTACGAGGTCGTGTGGGACGCCGACGAGGCACGCTTTGCCGTCGACGGCGAGGTCGTACGCCGGTGCGCCCGGCCGCCGACCTACCCGATGCAGCTGATGCTCGCCGTCTTCGACTTCCCGGGGTGGTCCACCGGCGTCGACGACCACCTCGTCCCCGAGCTGGTCGTCGACAGGGTGTGGGGCGACTGACGCGGGGCTCAGGCGTCCCCGGCCGCCTCGTCGCTCTTGATGTCGATGCGCCAGCCGGTCAGCCGGGCGGCGAGCCGGGCGTTCTGGCCCTCCTTGCCGATGGCCAGCGACAGCTGGAAGTCGGGGACGACGACGCGCGCGGAACGGGCCGCGGCGTCGACCACCTCGACGGAGGTGACCCGCGCCGGCGACAGCGCGTGCGCGACCAGCTCGGCGGGGTCGTCGGACCAGTCGACGATGTCGATCTTCTCGCCGTGCAGCTCCGACATCACGTTGCGGACCCGCTGCCCCATCGGGCCGATGCAGGCGCCCTTGGCGTTGACGCCAGGCGCGGTCGACCGCACCGCAATCTTGGTGCGGTGGCCCGCCTCGCGCGCGATGGCCGCGATCTCGACGGTGCCGTCGGCGATCTCGGGGACCTCCAGCGCGAAGAGCTTGCGGACCAGGTTGGGGTGGGTGCGGGAGAGCGTGACCTGCGGGCCGCGCATGCCCTTGCGGACCGACACGACGAGGCACTTGATGCGGGTGCCGTGGTCGTAGGTCTCCCCGGGCACGCGCTCGCCGGCGGGCAGCAGCGCCTCGAGCTTGCCGAGGTTGACCATCACGTCGTCGGGGTTGCGACCCTGCTGGATCACGCCCGAGATGATGTCGCCCTCCTTGCCGGAGAACTCGCCGAAGCGGATGTCGTCCTCGGCGTCGCGCAGCCGCTGCAGCATGATCTGCTTCGCGGTCGTCGCGGCGATCCGGCCGAACCCGTCGGGGGTGTCGTCGTACTCGCCGACCTGGTTGCCCTCGGCGTCGAGCTCGGCGGCGTGCACCGTGACGTGCCCGGTCTTGCGGTCGAGCTCGACCCGCGCGCGCTCCTGGGCGCCGGGGGTCTTGTGGTAGGCGGTGAGCAGCGCCTGCTCGATCGCCTCGACGAGGACGTCGAAGGAGATCTCCTTCTCGCGCTCCAGCATCCGCAGGATGCTCAGGTCGATGTCCATCAGGCCTCCTTCGCCGACGGGCGGTTGAACTCGACCTGCACCAGCGCCTTGGCGACGTCGGCGAGGGCGATCTCGCGGTGGGAACCGTCCACGTCGAGCACCACGGCGTGCTCGTCGCTGGAGACGACCCGTCCGGTGACGGTGTCGCCGTCCTGGAGGGTCGCCTTGACCAGACGGTCGGTGTTGCGGCGCCAGTGGCGCGGCAGGGTCAGCGGGCGGTCGACGCCGCGGGAGGTAACCTCGAGGGTGTAGGGGTGCTCGCCCATCACGTCGGACTCGTCCAGCACCCGCTCGACCAGGCGGGTCGCGTCGGCGACGTCGTCGAGCGTCACGCCCCCGTCCTTGTCGACGGCGACGCGGAGCACGCGCCGCTTGCCGGCAGGGGTGAGCTCCACCGCCTCGAGGTCGAGCCCGAGCTCGAGCAACGGGTCGACGAGAGCCGTCTCGATCCGTTCCCGGGTGGCGTCCTGACTGGCCTTGCTCACGGGGTGGCGACCTCCTTGTGCAGTTGGAAGGCTCCACGATAGCGGCAGGTAGGGTCTGCGCCGTGTCCCCCTCCCCGCGTGCGGTCGCGAGCCGACGTGCGACCATCGGCGCGGCGGCGGCGCTGGTCGCGCTCACCGCCTGCGAGGCGGACGGGGGCACCCCCGGCAGCCCCGCCACCCCGGCCGGGACCGCACCGGGCAACCCGGACGCCGACCCGGACCGGACGCTGGTCGAGGACGTCGTCGCCGAGGTGACCGCCGCCCTGGCGCTGGTGGAGGCCGCCCGCGGCCGCGGCAGGACCCTGTCGCGACGGCTGGCCGGCCTCGCGGACACCCACCGGGCCCACCTCGACCTGCTCGACGCCGGGACGACCCCGCCGCCGGCGGACGACCAGTCCCTGCGCGGCGGCGCCGAGGCCGTCGTACGACGGGTCGTCGAGCGCGAGCGCGTGCTGCAGCGTCGGCTGACCGGCCGCTCGGTCACGGCGCAGAGCGGCCAGCTCGCGGCGCTGCTCGCGGCGATGGTCGCCGCGGTCGCGCAGCAGGTGGCACTCCTCGAGGCTCAGGGAGGTGCCTCGTGACCACCACCGGCCCCACCGTCGCTCCGGGCACCGAGGCGCTGCAGGCGGCGCTGGCGACCGAGCACCGCGCCGTGCACGTGCTCGGTGCCCTGGGCGCCCGGACCTCCGCGACAGCCACGCCCGAGCTGCACGCCACCCTGGTGGCGGCCTATACCGCTCACCGCGCCCGCCGCGACCAGCTGGCACGGTGGATCCGCGACGACGGCGCCGTACCGGTGGCCGCCTCGCCGACCTATCTCCTGCCCGAGGGCTCCGGTGCCCCGGAGGCGGTAGCCACGGCCGCCCGGGAGGTGGCCGAGGAGGCGGCCGGCGCCTACGCCTGGCTCGTCGCGGGTGAGACCGGGAGCCGCCGGCGCTGGGCGGTCGGGGCCCTGACAGACGTCGCGGTCCGCGTGCTCGCCTTCCGGGGAAGTCCCGAGATCCTCCCCGGAATCGACGAGCACGCGGACCGCTGAGAGCCCTCGTGGCCGGAACGAGCCCCGTCGGGTTGTGGGGACCTGTCGACGCTTGTTCCTGCACAAGAGTGCAACAGCGCAGGTCAGGCGACTAGAGCATCGCCCGCTCACCTTCGTGCATTGCACAAACTTGCAAGTGTCGACTTTCGGTGCCCACGACGCCGACGGGGCTCGCCCAGCGGACGGTCGGCCGGACGTCAGACCGCCCGGTAGGCCGCCCACATGTCGGCCGACCGGCTCGCCTGGCCCGGGGTGAACTCCGTGTAGCAGCTGTCGTAGCTGTAGTCCATGAAGTTGTGGATCGGGTCGAGGCCCGGCAGCGCGCACGAGTCGCGACCCTCGGGGCAGCCGTTGGTCGAGCTCGACTGGGCCGGGGTGTCCGCGACCTCGTCGTTCGTGCTCGTGCAGCCGCCCTGGAAGGTGTGGTACAGCCCGAACCAGTGGCCGGCCTCGTGGGTCGCGGTCTCGCCGAGGTTGTAGTTGGCGATCGAGCCGCCGGGCAGCGAGGCGTAGTTGACCCGGATGCCGTCGATGCCGGGGTTGCGGCTGTAGTCCCACGGGAAGGTCGCGATGCCGAGGTAGCTGAAGTCGACCAGCCACATGTTCAACGCGTTGGCGCCGCCCTTGCGGGTCTGCTTGCGGTAGGTCGAGCTCTGCTTGTCCTCGTGCCACTGGGTGTTGTTGTAGCGGTACGTGCCGGCCAGCGTGAACCGGAAGCCGGTGTCGGCCGCGGTGGCGGACTTCTGGCCGGCGAAGCTGGCGTTCATGACCGCGATCTGGTCGGCGATCTGCTGGTCGGTGACGTCGCCGTTGCCGGCGTTGTCACGCATGACGTGGACGTAGACCGGGACCGTGGTCGTCGCCGTCGCCGACATCCGCTTGCGCTCGGCGGGGGTGATCGCGGCGAGCCGGCGCTCGGTACGCCGCTCGATCGCGCGCTGCTCCCTCGGCGAGATCTCGCGGTGGTCGACCTCGTGGACGCCACGGGCAGCGGCGGCGTCATCGGCGTGGGCCTCCTGCTCGAGCGGGGCCTCGTCGAGGTGGGCCTCCTGCTCGAGCGGGCGCTCCTGCTCGAGGGGGCGCTCCTGCTCGAGCGGGCGGGCGTCGAGGTGGGCCTCCTGCTCGACGCAGTCGCGCTGCGAGTCCGGCACGGCGGTCCGGGCCTGGGCAGGACTGGAGAGGCCCGCGGAGAGTGTGGCCGCGGTCAGCGCGAGCACGGCCGCCGACCGGAGCGTGGTGGTGAGACGCATGAAAGGGGGTGTCCTTCGCTTCTTCTGGCCGCCGGGTGGTGCGGCGCGTGAGGGACGACCTTCACCCACGGCGCCGCGGTGCGGGAGCGTCTCGGTGCCTCAGATCCGTGCAATGCAGGAACTTGTAGGCGACCGACGCCACGCGGGCGCGCGCCGGCGCGGGCCCGTCAGCGCCAGGCGCGCACCACCTCGACGACCTCGGCGAGCGAGTGGACGACCGCGTCCGGGACGCCCTCGGTGTGGCCCACCTGCTCGGCCGGGATGCTGCTGTGCGGGACGTGGATCGCCCGCAGCCCGGCGTTCTGGGCGCCCCACACGTCGTCGAAGAGCCGGTCCCCGACGTAGACGCAGCGCGAGGGGTCGGTGGCGCCGACGGCCGCCATGGCCGCTGTGAAGGCGTGCGGCGACGGCTTCGTCCACGGGATCTCGGAGGTGTAGACGTCGCCGTCCAGGAGGTGGCGGACGCCGTCGCGCTCGAAGAAGCCCTCGTGCCAGGCGCGGGGCCAGATGGTGTTGGAGAGCACCCCCACCCGAACGCCGTCGGCGCGCAGGTCCTCCAGCATCGGCCCCACCTCGGGGTCGGTCAGGGTGTGCGGCTCCCAGAACTCGTAGTACGCCGTGAGGAGATCGGGGTCGTGCTCGAGCCCGGCCTCCACGAAGAGGTCGGCGACGGTCGCGCTGCGCTGGTGGTCGCGGCTCCGCCCCCAGATGACGCCGCCGGCGGCGTGCAGCCGCTGCTGCGACACCTCGACCGGGTGGTCGGCGTCGACGACGGCCTGCGCGAGAGCCAGCGACTCGGCGTGGAAGTCGACGTCGTGCCAACGGGTGAGGGTGCCGCCCCAGTCGAACAGGACGGCCTCGACGCCCAGGCTCCCCAGGCCGGCGCCGTCAGCCACGCGACCGCCTGACCACGCGCACGACGTGGTCGACGACGTGGTCGACGGCGACGTTCTCGCGCTCGCCGGAGGCCCGGTCCTTCACCTCGACGGTGCCGTCGGCCAGGCCCTTGCCGACCACGACGATGGTCGGGACGCCGATCAGCTCGGCGTCCTTGAACTTCACGCCGGGGCTCACCTTGGCGCGGTCGTCGTAGATGACCTCGACCCGCTGGTCGGCGAGCTCGTGGGCGATCCGCTCCGCGACGGCGTACACGTGGTCGTCCTTGCCGGTGGCGACGAGGTGGACGTCGGCGGGCGCGACCTCGCGCGGCCAGCACAGACCGAGCTCGTCGTGGGTGCCCTCGGCGATCGCCGCCACGGCGCGCGACGGGCCGATGCCGTAGGAGCCCATGGTCACCGTGACCAGCTTGCCGCCCTCGTCGAGCACCTGCAGGTCGAGCGCGGCGGCGTACTTGCGGCCGAGCTGGAAGATGTGGCCCATCTCGATGCCGCGCGCGGACTCGAGGGTGCCCGCCTCGCAGTTGGGGCAGGCGTCGCCGTCGCGCACCTCGGCGGCCTCGATCGTGCCGTCGGGGGTGAAGTCGCGGCCGGCGACCAGGTCGATGACGTGGCTGCCGTCGACGTCGGCGCCGGTGACCCAGCGGGTGCCCTCGACGACGCGCGGGTCGACGAGGTAGCGGATGCCGGTGGCGTTCTTCTCCCCCAGCACGCCGGGGCCGATGTAGCCCTTCGTGAGCGCGGGGAACGCGGCGAAGTCCTTCTCGTCGAAGGGCTGCACCTCGGTGGGCTCCATCTGGCCCTCGAGCCGCTTCTGGTCGACCTCGCGGTCACCGGGCAGGCCGATCGCGATGGGCTCGCGGGTGCCGTCGGGGTGCTTGAGCATGACGAGCACGTTCTTGAGCGTGTCCGCCGCCGCCCAGGGGCGGTCCGCGCGCGGGAACTTCTCGTTGAGGTGGTCGACCAGCGTCTCGATGGTCGGGGTGTCCGGCGTCTGCTCGGCGTGCGCGGCGGGCGCGTCGTCGTACGCGATCGGCTGGGGCGCGGGCACCTGGACGGCCTCGACGTTCGCGGCGTAGTCGCAGGAGGTGCAGCGGACGTAGGTGTCCTCGCCGACCTCGGCCTTGGCGAGGAACTCCTCCGACATCGAGCCGCCCATGGCGCCCGAGGTGGCCTTGACGATGACGTACTCGAAGCCGAGCCGGTCGAAGATCCGGATGTAGGCGTCGCGGTGGGCGTCGTAGCTGCGCTGCAGCCCCTCGTCGTCGACGTCGAACGAGTAGGAGTCCTTCATGACGAACTCGCGGCCGCGGAGCAGGCCGGCGCGCGGCCGGGCCTCGTCGCGGTACTTCGTCTGGATCTGGTAGATCGAGAGCGGCAGGTCCTTGTACGACGAGTAGAGGTCCCTCACGACGAGCGTGAACATCTCCTCGTGGGTGGGGCCGAGCAGGTAGTCGGCGCCCTTGCGGTCCTGGAGCCGGAAGATGCCGTCGCCGTACTCCGTCCAGCGGCCGGTCGCCTCGTAGGGCTCCTTCGGCAGCAGCGCGGGGAACGACAGCTCCTGGGCGCCGATCCCGTCCATCTCCTCGCGGATGATGTCCTCGATCCTGCGCAGCACCTTCAGGCCCAGCGGCAGCCAGGTGTAGATGCCGGGGGCGGCGCGGCGGATGTAGCCGGCGCGGACGAGCAGCCGGTGGCTCGGCACCTCAGCGTCCGCCGGGTCCTCCCGCAGGGTCCGCACGAACAGGCTCGACATCCGCATGATCATGCGGAGAAGGGTACGGGTCGCCGTCAGGTGCTCGCGAACCAGTTGCGTGCGGGAGACAACCTTTGTGTCCCGGGTGGCGTCTCAGTGTCGACAGGGCCGGAACGGCCGGCCACGACCTCCTCGGGAGACCCTGTGAAGACGCACCGCCTGCGAGCCACGACCATCGCCCTCACCGCTCTGGTGTCGGCCGGCTCCGCACTGCTCACCGCCCCACCGGCCCAGGCCGCGCCCACGACCGACATCAGGCCGGCGGCCCTCGACCGGGGCGAGCCCGGGCAGGTGGCGCACGTCGACGGCAGCGACCTCGTCATCGGCGACCGGCGCTACGGGTTCGGGGACAAGCAGGTGCAGTTCCTCGGGTACGCGCGCGCCCGTCAGCTCACCCACTACATGGTCGCCGTCCACGGCGCCGGTGGCGAGAAGCGCGACAAGGTCGTCCGGGTGGCGCCGGACGGCGACCGTCGGGTCGTCCTGAGCGGTCGGTCGCTGCACGAGCCGGCCATCTCCTCCGACGGGGTGCACCTGTTCGACGTCGACTACCGCCGCGGCGACCGCACCGTGATCCACGCCTGGAGCTCGCGCGACGGCTCGCCCGTCGCCTCGAAGAGCCTCACCGGCACCGCCAGCGTCCTCGACGCCCACGAGGGGAAGGCGGTCCTCGGCGTCTCCGCGCCGGACCGCACGATCTCGTGGGACCTGTCGTCGGGCGCCACGAAGCAGGTCTCCGGGCGTACCGGCTACCAGGCCAGCATCGAGAAGGACCGCCTCGCGGTCCTGACCGGCGACCCCTACCGGGGCGGGTGCTCGGTGGTCTCCACGCTGCGCCGGCCCGACCAGCAGCTGTGGCGCAGCTGCGAGCAGGGGGTGGCGACGTTCTCGCCCACCGGCGACCGGATCCTGACGACCCACCTTGCCGCCGACGGCCTCGGGCCGAACGAGTACCAGCTGCGGGAGGTGACCGGTGACCTCGTCCGCTCCTTCACGACGTACTACTTCGGTGCGGTGGCGTGGGAGGCCGACGAGGTCCTGCTCCTCGACGCCCACGGCGAGCGGAAGTCGGCCTGGGTGCGCTGCACCGACGCCGGCGACTGCGAGCGCGCCGGGAAGCTGCGAGCGACCAGCAACTGATCCGACCACCCCGGAGGAGGGGCCATGAAGAGGACTATCCTTGGCGGCGGTGCCGCCGTGGCAGCGCTGGCGGCCACGCTGCTCGGGGGGCTGGTCTCCCCCGTCGCGGCGGCCGTGCCCGACACCGAGATCCGCCCTGCGCGGCTGGAGCGTGGCGCGAACGGCGCGGTCCCCCACGTCGACGGCCGGCGGCTGGTCGACGGGGACCTGAGCTTCCGGTTCGGCCGGGCCGAGCTGCGCTACCTGGGTCGCACCGGCGGCGACTACGTCGTCGCCCGGTGGGGCGGGCAGAGCGCCACGAACCGGAAGGTGATCCGGGTCTCCCCGGCAGGGGAGCGCACGACCTTGCTCAGCGACAAGCCGGTCTGGGAGATGAGGCTGTCCGCCGATGGGCAGCACCTGCTCAAGTCCCGGTGGATCAGCCGCGACCACCGGTCGGTCATCCGGCTGTGGAGCGCGGTCGACGGCTCCCCCGCCGGCCGACGCGGGTTCCGCGGCGTCGCCGAGATCCTGGGGGCGGACGCAGGACGGGTGCTGCTGACCATCGCGAGGCCGGACCGGACGCTGTGGTGGGACACCGCGGACGGGTCGACGAGTCGGGTGTCGGACCGGGCGGCGTACACGGCCGACCTCCGCAACGACCGGCTCGCGGTCATGGACGGCGACCCCTACCGGGGTGGCTGCTCGGTCCTGTCGACCATCTCGGACCCGTCGACGACCATCTGGCGCAGCTGCGACCGTGCGGTGGCGGGGTTCGCCCCGGGGGGCGACCGGCTCGTCACCGTCCACCTGCTGTCCGACGGGCTGGGGCCCGGCGAGCTGCAGCTCCACGAGGGTGACGGCACCGCGCTGGCGCGCTACACGGCGTACTGGTTCAGCGGCTGGACCTGGGAGGGCGACCACCTGCTCATGGAGGCGCACAGCCGACGGAAGGTCGCGTGGGTTCGGTGCGTGCTCGACGAGTGCGAGCGGGCCGGACGGCTGCGCGCGAGCAACCCCTGACCACCCGCCCCGAGCGCGGGGAAGGGCCCCGGGTCGCGCCCAGGTGCGACCCGGGGCCTCAGAACATCACGGTTGCGAAGGTGCCCGTCTGCCGGAAGCCGACCTTCTCGTAGACCGCCCGCGCGGCGTCGTTGTAGTCGTTGACGTAGAGCGAGACCACCGGAGCGATCTCCCGTCGCACCATCTCGACGACGGCGGCCATGCCGCCGACGGCCAGTCCCTCGCCCCTCCGCTCCGGCGGCACCCAGACACCCTGGATCTGGGCGGCGTACGGCGTCGCGCACGCGACCTCCGCCTTGAACAGCAGTCGGTCGCCCTCGAACCGGGCGAACGACCAGCCGCGGGCGACGAGCTGGCTCACACGGGCGCGGTAGAGGTCCGCTCCCCCGCCGTACTCCGGGGAGATGCCGACCTCCTCGGTGTACATCGCGACGCACGCCGGGTAGAGCGTGTCGACATCCTCGCGGGTGGTGCGGCGGACCTCGGGGTCCGGCTCCACCCCGGGCGCCTCGCCGATCTCGAGGTGGGGCTGGTCCCAGCGGGTGTCGCGGGGCCGGCCCCAGAGGCCCGCGACCTCCGACCAGAACGCGCGGACGGGGACGGCCGGTCCGACGATTGTCGAGATGGACCGGCCGCGCGCGACCGCCCGCTCGGCGAAGGCGCGGGCGTCGTCCTCGTCGCAGCAGACCGGGACGAGGTTCGCCCCGACATGGCAGGCCGCGACCAGCTCGCCGTCGCGGTAGCGGCCCCAGACCTCGCCACCCAGCCATCTCGGCTCCAGCTGCGTGCTGCACGCGCGGTACTCGGCGAAGGCGTTCACCACGGGGTCGCGGCGCGCCAGCCGCAGGAAGTCGTCCAGGTCGGCCCTGCCGAGGACGCGCACCCCGTGGCGAGTGGAAAGCACGTCTGGAGCCTACGCGGACGCGGCGCACTCCCGCACCGACGTCGCCGGACGCGGCTGGGCTACGCCCATCGAGTTCCCGTGGCACCGGTGGTTGAGGGGCGAGCGCGGCGACCCCACGCCGGTCGAGCCCGTGGAGACCCAGCGACGTGGGCAGCGCAGTGAACCCACGCCGGTCGAGCCCGTCGAGACCCCGAAAGGTACGCAGGGCAACGAGGTACGCCGGTCGAGCTCGTCGAGACCACAGCGGTTCGGTGGTCGAGTAGCGAGCGCAGCCAGCGTGTCGAGACCCCTTGTCGACTCGCGGCTGCTTCGTGCCCCGGTCGCCCTGATCGGGTCACGTGGTCGCCCGCCGCTTCGGTTGCGGTACCACTCGCGCCTGCTTTCTGGCTCGCGGTCTGCTGGGGTCGACAGCTGTGGTTGCGGTCCGAGAATCTTTACCTTTTTGGTTTGTGGAATCGGGCTCAACCGCGGGCTCTTTGGGCCGGTTGTGTCGGTGGTCGCTGCTTGAGTGGACCCATGACAGCGACCACGGTCACCACCGCACCGGGCGACAGCCCGGTCGAGGTGCTGGCCTTCGCCCGCGAGCAGCGGGCGTCGGCGAACCGGTCGGAGGCGAACCTCCTGGTCGCGGCCGTGGAGTGGGCGGTCCAGCATCCCGCGGAGTCGCTGGTCGAGGCGGCGGGGTTCGAGCTCGACGGGTCCGAGACGGCGGTCCCGATCGCCGGCGAGGGCACCCCGCTGATCACCGAGTTCTGCGTCGCCGAGTGGGCCGCCTCGCTCGGCATGTCGACCGACGCCGGTCGCGCGTTCCTGGGTGAGGCGGTCGAGGTGCGCTACCGGCTCCCGCGGCTCTACCGCCGCGTGGTGCGCGGGGACCTGCCGGCCTGGCGGGCCCGGCACGTCGCGCGCCACACCATCGCGCTCAACCCCGACGCGGCGGAGTTCGTGGACCGTCACGTCGCGCACGTGGCGCACAAGATCGGCCTCGCGCGGCTCAAGGACCTGGTCGACGAGGCGATCGCCCGCCACGACCGGGACCTGGCGCAGGAACGCTTCGGCAGAGCGGCCGACCACCGGTCCTTCGACATCCACCTCGACCAGGCCACGCTGGACGGCACCGTCGACGTGCACGGTGTCCTCGACGCCGCCGACGCGATGGATCTCGAGCACGCGGTCGCCGACCTCGCCACCCAGCTCCGCCACCTCGGGTCCGAGGAGTCCCTTGACGTGCGCCGGTCCAAGGCCGTGGGTGAGCTCGCTCGCGGGGCACAGACCCTCGACCTCACCGGCAGCGATGAGGAAGAGACGGAGTCAGGCTCTCCGCGGCGGTTGCACCGACGCCCCACCCGCCGCCGCAGGATCAGCCTCGTCATCCACGTGTCCGAGGACGCCGTGGTCGGTACCGGCCCGCTGGGCCGGGTCGAGGGACTGCGCTGCCCGGTGACGACCGACCAGATCCGGACCTGGCTCGCGGCATCCGACGCCCAGATCGTCGTGAAGCCGGTGGTCGATCCGTCCGGCTGCGCGCCCGTGGGGGCCTACGAGGTGCCCGACCGGCTCGCGGACCTGGTCGACGACCGCGACCACCACTGCGTCTTCCCCTGGTGCACCCGCAAGGCCAAGGGCTGCGACCACGACCACGTCATCCCGCACGGCGAGCGGGGCGGCCCGACGTGCCGGTGCAACCTCGCCGCCCTGTGTCGCAAGCACCACCGGCTCAAGACCCACGGCGGCTGGACCCACACCCACGTCGACGACGGCGTCTTCCTCTGGCGCTCACCGCACGGCCACACCTACCTGCGCGACGAGACCGGCACCCGCGACGTCACCCCCGACCCCGACGCGTGTCGGCAGCGGCTGATCGACGCTCACCGCGCCGGGACTCCACCCGAGCAGTAGCTGCCCCGCCCCACACCCCGCCAGGCACCACTCGGCGGGGACACGGGCATGCCACCACCCCGCCTGCCAGGGGTCTCGACGGGCTCGACCGGCGTGCATCACCGCCCTGCCCCCCTCGCTCCGGAAGTGGCGCCGGGTCTCGACGGGCTCGACCGCCGTGTGGACGCCGCCCCAGGCCGGCGGCAGGTGGTCAGAGGGAGTCGAGGATCGCCCTGCGGCTGGCGGTGTACTCGTCGTCGGTGACCAGGCCCTGGTCACGGAGGCGGCCGAGCTCCTCGAGGCGTTCGGAGACCGTCGCCTTCGCAGACTCAGGGGTGGGCGGGGTGGCGGTCGCGTCCTGCCGTCGCAAGCTCGAGGCGAGATACGTGGCCTCGAGGCCGTCGTCGGTGAGGAGAGCCATGGTGGCCGCGTCGCGCTCGCTCATGCCGGCCTCGCGCGCCATCCGGCTGGCGGTGCTGGCCTTCCAGATCATGCCGCCGATCGCGGCTACGAAGGCGAGCACGAACAGGATGGCGAACGCGCCGCCGGGGTCACCCGGGGTGCCCGGGTAGGACACCTCCCAGCCGCCGTCGTTGGTCTGGGTGCAGGTCGGCAGCTGCCCCTCGTCGTTCATCCGCGCGCACTTCTTGGGCAGGTTGTCCGTCATCCTGCCCACGGACACCGCGCCCGTGCTGTCCCCCGAGATCGTCATGGCCTACGACACCGTGACCGAGGCGCCGGACCCGTCGACGGTCTCCATGCCCTCGGCGATGCGCATGGCCTCCTCGATGAGGGTCTCGACGATCTTCGACTCCGGCACGGTCTTGATGACCTCGCCCTTGACGAAGATCTGGCCCTTGCCGTTTCCGGAGGCGACGCCGAGGTCGGCCTCGCGGGCCTCGCCGGGCCCGTTCACGACGCAGCCCATGACGGCGACCCGCAGCGGCACCTCGAGGCCCTCGAGCCCGGCGGTCACCTCGTCGGCGAGCTTGTAGACGTCGACCTGGGCGCGGCCGCACGACGGGCACGACACGATCTCGAGTCGGCGAGGCCGCAGGTTCAGCGACTCCAGGATCTGCAGGCCGACCTTGACCTCCTCCACCGGCGGCGCCGACAGCGAGACGCGGATCGTGTCGCCGATGCCCTTGGCCAGCAGGTGGCCGAACGCCACGGACGACTTGATGGTGCCCTGGAAGGCGGGGCCTGCCTCGGTGACGCCGAGGTGCAGCGGCCAGTCGCCCGCCTCGGCGAGCATCTCGTAGGCGCGCACCATCACGACCGGGTCGTTGTGCTTCACCGAGATCTTGAAGTCGTGGAAGTCGTGCTCCTCGAAGAGGCTCGCCTCCCACACCGCCGACTCGACGAGCGCCTCGGGTGTCGCCTTGCCGTACTTCTCCAGCAGCCGCTTGTCGAGGCTGCCCGCGTTGACGCCGATCCGGATGCTGGTGCCGCGGTCCTTGGCGGCCTTCGCGATCTCCTTGACCTGGTCGTCGAACTTCCGGATGTTGCCGGGGTTGACGCGTACGGCGGCGCAGCCGGCGTCGATCGCCGCGAAGACGTACTTCGGCTGGAAGTGGATGTCGGCGATGACCGGGATCTGCGAGTGCTGCGCGATCTGCGGCAGCGCGTCGGCGTCGTCCTGGCTGGGGCAGGCCACCCGCACGATGTCGCAACCCGACGCGGTCAGCTCCGCGATCTGCTGCAGCGTGGTGTTGACGTCCGCCGTCAGCGTGGTCGTCATCGACTGCACCGAGATCGGGTGGTCGCTGCCCACGCCGACCTTCCCGACCTTGATCTGACGGGTCTTGCGGCGCGGGGCCAGCACCGGCGGCGGCGCTTCGGGCATGCCCAGGCTGATGGCGGTCATGGGCTCAGGCTACTGGTGCGCCGCGCGGGCCCTGCGGCCTGAGGGTCGGCCTCGCCGCCGGCCGTGGCGCGGGCCACCGCGGCGAGGGTCTCGGCGCCCACCGACTCGTCCACCCACCAGTGCCAGCCCACCGTGCTGCCCACCTCGACGTACCCGTCCGCGAGCGTCGGCTCGAGCCACTCCGGGTCGATCGTGCCGACGGCGATCACGGTGGGCCGGCGCTCCGCGATGTCCTCGGCGAGGCCCGCCAGCCCGCCCGGCCAGGTGTCGTCGACGTAGTCCTCGAGGCCGAGCGAGAACATCTGGTGCGGGTAGGGGTTGGTGGCCCCGGCGAGCACCAGCGGGTGGGGCGCCTCGATCGAGACGATGGTGGCGTCGGCCGGCAGCGCCTCGAGGACGGCCGCGGTCTCCCGCCGCTGGATCTCGAGGATGTCGTCGCGCGTGGTGACGGTGTACTGCAGCGCGGCCCCTGCCGCGACCAGCGACCACGCGACCGCGACGGCGACCGCGGCCCGGTCGCCGGCCCACCGCTGCACCTCGCGCGTGACGACCCCGATGCCGAGGATCGTCGCCGGCAGCACGAAGAAGATGTCCGGGAACCCGTTGAACGCCTTGAGGGACCACAGCAGGCCGGCCACCAGGCCCGCGGCCATCGCGACCACCAGCCACCCCTCGGGCGTACGTCGGGTCGGCCGCACCAGCACGGCGACGGCCGCGACCAGCAGCGCCACGGCGCCGGCCACCATCGACCACAGGAACCGGCCGTAGGCGTCGTTCAGCATCTCCTCGACCGCCTCCCAGTCGGTTCCGATGCCGGGCTGGTCGGTGTACTGCACGTGGATGAGCGCGAAGCAGTCGAGGAAGACCTGCAGCTCGCCGATCGCGGCGTACCAGACCAGGCAGACGGCGAGCGGGACCAGCCCTCCGACGCCGAACCGCAGCAGGGCCCGCACCCGCTCCCCCGACGACAGCGCGACGACGCCGACGACCCCGGCGGCGGCGCCGACGAAGAACGACGGCTGCCACGTCAGCGTCGCCAGCGCGACGAAGGCGCCGGCCCACGCCGGCCGGTGCCGGGCCATCGCCACGAACGCGGCGATCAGGAAGAGCACCAGCGTGGTCTTCTCGCGCGGGCCGTGGGTGGCGTACAGCGCGAAGCCGTGGACCGCGAGCAGCGCGGCCGCGGTCGCCAGCCCGGCGGGACGTGACTGGAGCAGGTCGCGGCCGAGCAGGTAGGCGAGCCAGATGCACCCCGCCGACAGGACCAGGAAGAGCACCCTCATCGTGAGCAGGTCGTCGGTGCCCAGCAGCCGCGCCAGCAGCGCTCCGAGCCCGGGCACCGCGTGGCTGAGCGGACCGGACCGGTTGACCACCCCGACGTACGGCGAGTCGCCCTCGGCGACCTGCTGGCCGGCGTAGGCGTACAGCGCGAGGTCGCGGCTGAGGTAGCCGTCGAAGCCGTTCAGCCAGTAGACGATGACGGCGAGCAGCGCCAGCGCCGGGCCGGCAGGGTCGAGCCGGGCCCCTGTGCGCCGCGTTCGCCGCCGCTCCCCCGTGGGTCGGTCGAGCACGGCGTCCAGTCAAGCGCAGGACGGCCCGCTCGGGAAGGCCTCCCCCGTCGGGGTCAGGTGATGTGCAGCGGGACGACCAGGTCGCCGATGATCAGCACGACGCCCATGACGAGGATCGCGCTCGCCACGACGTAGGCGACCGGCAGCAGCTTGGCCACGTCGACGTACCCGGGGTCCGGCCGGCCGCGCAGCCGGGCGAAGCCACGCCGGAGGGCCTCCCACAGCGCACCGGCGATGTGGCCGCCGTCCAGCGGCAGCAGCGGGATGAAGTTGAACATGCCGATGAAGAAGTTGAAGCCGGCGATCAGCATCAGCAGGAAGACCGCCTTCTCCTTCACGGGGAAGCCCTCGTGGGCGGCGGTCTCGCCGGCGAGCCGGCCGCCGCCGACGATGCTGACCGGGCTCTGCGGGTCGCGCTCCTCGAGGCCGACGATGGCGCGGCCGACGCCGTAGACCTTCACCGGCAGCGTCGCGAGCGCCTCGACGGTCTGCACCGTCATGCCGCCCATCTCCTGCAGCGTGAACAGCGGCCCGCCGGTGACGACCTCGACGTGGCTGCTGGGCGTCACGCCGAGGAAGCCCACCTGGCGCAGCGACAGGTCGGTCTGCGAGGTGGGCCTGGCCTCGACCGTGGTGTTGGTGGTGCCGGACAGCTGCTGCCCGTCGCGCTCGTAGCCGATGACGGCGCGGCCGTCGTCGTTGGCGCGGATGAGGTCGCGGAACTGGTCCCAGCCGGTGACGGCGACGCCGTTGAAGCTGGTGATCTGGTCGCCGGGGCGGAGCCCGGCCTCGTTGGCGGGGGCGACCGGGTCGGACGGCCGGCAGTCTCGGCCCTCCTCGGTGTACGGGATCACGCACTGGGAGACGTCGTCGATGACGGGCGGACCGGCGTCGACCTCGACGCTGCGCTGGCCGTACGTCGCGAAGACGCCCCAGAAGATGAAGAACGCGATGAGGATGTTCACCGTCGGCCCGCCGGCCATGACGATGACCTTCTTCCACCACGGCAGCCGGTAGAAGAGCCGGTCCTCGTCGCCGGGGCTGATGTGCTCGAGCTCGGCGGCGCGGGCGTCGGAGATCAGCTGGGTGAACATCCCGGTGTTGGACCGACGCAGCCGGATGACCCGGTTGCCCTCCTCGTCGTAGACCGGGTGCTCGCGGTCCTCGTCGAGCTCCTCGGCCTCCGGCGGCAGCATCCCGACGATCTTGACGTAGCCGCCGAGCGGGATCGCCTTGATGCCGTACTCGGTCTCCCCGCGGCGCGTGCTCCAGACGGTCGGCCCGAACCCGATGAAGTACTGGGTGACCTTGCCGCCGAACTTCTTCGCCGGGACCAGGTGGCCGAGCTCGTGGAGGCCGATCGACGCGAGGATCGCGACGACGAAGATCAGCACCCCGAGGGTGTAGTAGAGCGCGGTCACCGGTGTCCTTCGAGGATCGTGCGGGCGTGGTCACGGGCCCACGCGTCAGCGGCGACGACGGCGTCGACGGTGAGCCCCTCCTCCGAGGGTACGTCGTGCGCCTCGAGGACGGTGGCCACCGTGGGGACGATCTCCACGAACGGCAGCCGGCCGGAGCGGAAGGCGTCGACGCAGACCTCGTTGGCGGCGTTGTAGACCGCCGGGGCCGTGGCGCCGAGCTCCCCGGCCCGGCGGGCCAGCGAGACGGCGGGGAACGCCTCGTCGTCCAGGGGGAAGAACTCCCAGGTCTCCGGGCGGGTCCAGTCGACCGGCGGCGCCGCGTCGGGCACCCGCTCGGGCCAGGCGAGGCCCAGCGCGATCGGGATCAGCATGGTCGGCGGGCTGGCCTGCACGAGCGTCGAGCCGTCGACGAACTCGACCATGGAGTGCACGACGCTGGTCGGGTGGACGACCACCTCGATGCGGTCGAACGGGATGCCGAACAGCAGGTGGGCCTCGATCACCTCGAGGCCCTTGTTGACCAGCGTGGCCGAGTTGATGGTGACGACCGGCCCCATGTCCCACGTCGGGTGGGCGAGCGCCTCCTCGACGGTGACCCGGGCGAGGTCCTCGCGGCTGCGGCCGCGGAACGGGCCGCCGCTCGCCGTCAGCACGAGCCGTCGCACCTCCTGCTCCGTCCCGCCGCGCAGGCACTGGGCGAGGGCCGAGTGCTCGGAGTCCACGGGGACGATCTGGCCGGGCTCGGCGCGCTCGAGGACGAGCGGGCCGCCGACGATCAGGCTCTCCTTGTTGGCCAGCGCCAGGGTGTTGCCGGCGTCGAGCGCCGCCAGCGTCGGACGCAGCCCGACGGCGCCGGTGATGCCGTTGAGCACCACGTCGCAGGGCCGCGCCGCCGCCTCGGCGGAGGCCTCCTCGCCGAGCCCGTGGAACGCGGGTGCGAACTCCTCGACCTGGCGGGCGAACAGGTCCGGGTTGCCGCCGCCGGCCGTCAGCCCGACCACCCGGAACCGGTCGGGGTTCGCCCGCACCAGGTCGAGCGCCTGCGTCCCGATCGAGCCCGTCGACCCCAGCACCACCACGTCGCGTCGCGTCACCCTCGCCGTCACCGGGGCATTCTCGCAGCCTGCCCCCTCCCCTGATTCGGGGATCCGGCCCCGGACCCCCAGCGGGGCTGGCCGCGCCGGACCGACCCTCCGATCATGGTGCTCCGGCTCGCGCTCGGGTCGCTGCTCGTCGGCGGCCTGCTGGCCGGTGCCCCGGCCGGCGAGGCCGCGACGCCCGTGAGCACGCGCGGCTGCCCGGCCGGCCAGGTGTCGCTGACCTTCGACGACGGGCCGTCGCGCGACGTGACGCCGTCGCTGGTGCGGGTGCTGCGACGGGCGGACGTGCCGGCCACGTTCTTCATGGTCGGCGAGCGCGTCGCCGCCGCGCCCGACGTCGCGCGAGCGGTCGACCGGGCGGGCTTCGTCGTCGCCAACCACACCTACCGCCACGCCGCGATGACCACGCAGTCGAGCGACGCCATTCGCACGACGCTCCGCGCGACCCAGCGAGAGCTGCTGCGCGCCGGGACCCGGCCCACCCGGCTGATGCGGCCGCCGTACGGCGCCATCGACGACCGGGTACGCCGAGCCGTGGCCGACGTGGCCATGGTGCCGGTGCTGTGGGACGTCGACCCGCGCGACTGGGAGGACGTGTCGGGGGCGACGATCGCGTCACGGGTGCTGGCGGGGCTGCGGGTCCGCCAGCGCAACATCGTGCTGCTCCACGACGGCATCCGGAACTCCCCGGCGACGCTGGCGGCGGTGCCCCGCATCGTGGCCGAGGCCCGGCGGCGGGGCTACTGCTTCGTGGCCCTCGACGACGCGGGCAACCCCGGCTTCCGGGTGCCGCGCGCGGACCTGCGGGTCATCGGGGCGCGGGAGGGCAGTGACGCCCGTGCCGTGGTGAGCCTCGGGCGCCACACGCACCGGGCGACGAGCGTGCGGCTCACGACCCGCGAGCTCAGTGCTCGCTCGCCCGCGGACTTCGAGCGGCGTGACGTGGTCGTCCGGTTCCCCGCCGGCGCGACGCGGCGGGTGGTCCGCATCCCACTGGTGCGCGACGGCCTCGACGAGCGGAACGAGCGCTTCGAGCTGCGACTGTCGCGGCCGCGCGGCCTGACGCTCGGCCGCGCCACCGGGGTCGCGCAAGTCGGGGACGCCGACCCGCCGCCGCGGGTCCGGGTCCGGGACGCCGCCGTGGTCGAGCCGACGACCGACCCGGCGGTCGTCGAGGTCGTCGTGTCGCTGGCGGAGCCCAGCGGCCGGACGGTGCGACTGCGGGTGGTCGACGTGGCGGGGACCGCCACCGGCGAGGACCACCTGCCGGTCGACGTTCGTCTGCGCATCCCCGCCGGCCAGCGCCGCGTCGTCGTGCCGGTCACCGTGCTGCCCGACGCGCTGGAGGAGCCGGAGGAGACGTTCGGCCTGCGGATCGTGCGGGCCGAGAACGCCCGCGTCGCCCGCGGCGAGGCCGTCGTCACGATCGGGGTGCCCGAGCCACCGCCCGACCCACCGCCCGACCCACCGCCCGACCCGCCGGTCGAGCCCCCTGCCGACCCCCCGCCCGACCAGCCCCGGCGGTGACCGTCAGGCGGTCGCGGCGAACGCCTCGTCGACGACGTCGAACGCCTCGTGCAGCAGGTCGTCGGAGATCGCCAGCGGCGGCAGGAACCGGAAGACGTTGCCCCAGGTGCCGCAGGTCAGCGTGACCACGCCCTGCTGGTGGCAGTACGCCGACACCGCGGCCGTCCGGGCGGCGTCCGGCTCGACCGTCCCCGGCGCGCACAGCTCGATGGCCATCATCGCACCGCGGCCGCGGACGTCGGCGATGACCGGGTGCCGCTCCTGCAGCGCCCGGAGCCGGGCCTGCACGAGGGCGCCGATCTCGCGCGCCCGAGTGGCGAGGTCGTGGGTCCGCATCTCGTCGATCGCGCCCAGTGCGGCGGCGCAGGCGATCGGGTTGCCGCCGTAGGTCCCGCCGAGGCCGCCGACGTGCACCGCGTCCATGAGCTCGGCGCGGCCGGTGACCGCGGCCAGCGGCAGGCCGCCCGCGATGCCCTTCGCCGTCGTCACCAGGTCGGGCACGACGCCTTCGTGGTCGCAGGCGAACCAGTCGCCCGTCCGGCAGAACCCGGTCTGGATCTCGTCGGCGACGAGCAGCACACCCCGCTCGCGGCACCACTCGGCGAGCGCGGGGAGGAAGCCCGGCGCCGGGACGACGAACCCGCCCTCCCCCTGGATCGGCTCGACCACGACGCAGGCGAGGTTGTCCGGCCCCACCTGCTTGTCGAGGACGTCGAGCGCCCGTGCGGCGGCCTCCGCGCCGGACAGCCCGTCCCGCAGCGGGTAGGACATCGGCGCGCGGTAGACCTCCGGCGCGAACGGCCCGAAACCGTGCTTGTAGGGCATGTTCTTGGCGGTCATCGCCATCGTCAGGTTGGTGCGGCCGTGGTAGCCGTGGTCGAAGACGCCGACCGCGTCCCGTCCGGTCGCGGCCCGCGCGATCTTCACGGCGTTCTCGACGGCCTCCGCGCCGGAGTTGAACAGCGCCGACTTCTTGGGGTGGTCGCCAGGCGTGAGCTCGGCGAGCGCGGCGCAGACGTCCACGTAGCCGTCGTACGGGGTGACCATGAAGCAGGTGTGCGTGAAGGCGGCCGCCTGCGCCTGCACGCCCGCCACGACCGCCGGCGCGCTGTTTCCGATGGTGGTCACGGCGATGCCGGAGCCGAGGTCGATCAGGGTGTTCCCGTCGACGTCGTGCAGCACGCCGCCGCCGGCGGCGACGACGAACACCGGGAGCACGGTCCCGACGCCGTCGGCGACGTGTGCCTTCTTGCGGTCCAGCCGGGCCCGCGACTCGGGGCCGGGGATCTCGGTGACGAGGGTGCGGCGCTGCGGCAGCGTCGGCCCGCCGGGGCCGGCGACCGGGGCGGTCACGTGCAGCGTCACGGCGTCACCTCCTTGATCCCCCACGGGCTGCCGTACTCGGTGAGCAGGTCGAGGAAGGGCACGGCGTCGAACGCCTCGGGGCCGAGCACGCCCGTGCCGGACCAGGTGCCACGGGCGAGCAGCTCCAGCGCGACCACGGGGTTGATCGCGGTCTGCCAGACGACGCACTGGTGGCCGTACTCCAGCATCGACCACTCGTTGTCGACGACGTGGTAGAGGTACGTCGACCTCGGCCCGGTCTCGTTGCCGTCGGCGTCCTTGCCGGTGCCGGTCACCCAGAGGCCGGCGCACGTCTTGCCGCGCATCCGGGGGCCGACGGTCGCCGGGTCGGGCAGCACGGCCGCGACCACGTCGCGCGGGCTCACCTCGACGCCCTTGACGCGCACCTTGTCGGTGCGGTCGAGGCCGAGGGTGTGCAGCACCTTGAGGATGTTGATGAACTCGTCGCCGAGGCCGTACTTGAAGGTCGCCCGCCGGCACTTGATCCACCGCGGCATGAGGAGGACCTCCTCGTGCTCGACGTTGACGCACTCGACCGGCCCGATCCCCTCGGGGAAGTCGAAGACCTCGGGATCGCTGAACGGCGCGGTGGTGTGCCAGTCGCCGTCCTGCCAGACCACCGGCGGGTTGAGGCACTCCTCGATCGTGGTCCACATCGAGAACGACGGCGCGAAGATCTCGTTGCCGTCGTCGTCGGTCACGACGAGGTTGGCGCCGTCGCGGGTGCCGAGCTCGTCGATGTCGGCGAAGAGGTGGTCGGCGGCGTACCGCGCGAACACGTCGGACAGCCCGGGCTCAACGCCGACGCCGACGAGCGCGAGCCGGCCGGCCCCCTCCCAGCGGTCGGCCTGCGCGAACTGCTCGTCGCCGAGCTTCACACCGGGCTTCTCGTACGGCGCCTCCGGGTGGGGCCGGGACAGCGACATGGCCATGTCGAGGTAGTCGGCACCCGCCTCGAACGCCCCCTCGAACACCGGCATGTTGAAGACCGGGTCGACCGCGTTCATGACGTGGGTGACCCGGTGCTCGCGGCACAGCGCGGTGACCGACGCCGCGTCGGACGCGTCCACCTGCGCCGCGACGTACCGCGGGTCGGCGGCGGCCGCGCGCTCGGCCCGGGCGAGGTCGTAGTCGGCGACCACGACCGCCTCGAAGAAGTCGCGGCGGGCCGCGATGGCGCAGAACGCGGAGCCGACGCCGCCGGCCCCCACCAGCAGGATCCTCACGGGGTCCGCCTCACTCACCGATGTAGGACATGACGTGCTTGATGCGGGTGTAGTCCTCGAGGCCGTACATGGAGAGGTCCTTGCCGTAGCCGCTGGACTTGAAGCCGCCGTGCGGCATCTCGGCGACGATCGGGATGTGGGTGTTGATCCACACCGCGCCGAAGTCGAGCTTGCGGGCCATCCTCATGGCGCGGCCGTGGTCCTTGGTCCAGACGCTGGAGGCGAGGCCGTACCTCACGCCGTTGGCCCAGGCGAGCGCCTCGGCCTCGTCGGAGAAGCGCTGCACGGTGATGACGGGGCCGAAGATCTCGTCCTGGATCTGCTCGTCGTCCTGGCGCAGGCCCGAGAGCACCGTCGGCTCGTAGAAGTAGCCCTTCTCGCCCTGGCGCTGGCCGCCGGTCTCGACGTTCGCGTGGTCGGGGAGCCGGTGGACCATGCCGGCGACCCGGGCGAGCTGGTCGACGTTGTTGAGAGGCCCGTAGAGGACGTCCTCGTCGTCGGGCATGCCCGTCCTCGTGTTGCGTGCCTGCTCGGTGAGCGCGGCGACGAAGTCGTCGTGGACGCCGGGCCCTGCGAGGACACGGGTCGCGGCGGTGCAGTCCTGGCCGGCGTTGAAGAAGCCCGCGCCGGCGATGCCCTCCGCGGCGGCCTCGACGTCGGCGTCGTCGAAGACGATGACCGGCGCCTTGCCGCCCAGCTCGAGGTGGACCCGCTTGAGCTGGTCGGCGGCGGAGTGGGCGACCTGGTGGCCGGCGCGGACCGAGCCGGTGATCGCCACGAGCTGCGGGGTGGGGTGCTCGACGAGCGCCTTGCCGGTCTCGCGGTCGCCGGTGACGACGTTGAGCACGCCGGGCGGCAGGAACTCCTGGCAGAGCTCGGCGAGCAGCGTGGACGAGGCCGGGGTGGTGTCGCTGGGCTTGAGGACGACGGTGTTGCCCGCGGCCAGGGCCGGGGCGATCTTCCAGACCATCATCATCAGCGGGTAGTTCCAGGGCGTCACCTGGCCGACGACGCCGATCGGCTCGCGGCGGATGAAGGAGGTGTGGTCCTTCATGTACTCGCCGGCGGCCCGGCCCTCCAGCACGCGGGCGGCGCCCGCGAAGAAGCGGATCTGGTCGATGGCGGGCGGGAGCTCCTCGTCGACGGTGAAGCCGATCGGCTTGCCGGTGTCCTTGGACTCGACCTCGACGAACTCGCGGGCCCGCTCCTCGAGCCGGTCGGCGATCCTCAGCAGCGCCCGCTGCCGCTCGGCCGGGGTGGTCTCGCCCCAGGACTCGAACGCACGCGCCGCCGCGGCGTACGCCTGCTCGATGTCCTCGGGGCCGGATGCCGGCGCGGTCGCGTAGACCTCCCCCGTGGTCGGGTCGATGACGTCGTAGGTCTCCCCCGACGCCGCGTCGACGAGCTTGCCGTCGATGACGTTGCGGAAGGTGGTGTCAGCCATGGGTCGAGCCCCCTCGAGTTCGGATCGCGGTGTCGCCGAGCCTAGTGACGGTACGACGGATCCGGTAGCCCGATCCGCGACATTGCTGCGGATTCTTGACCACCGGACCCGCCGTACCGACGAGGTCAGCGCTCAGGCCACGGCCGTGACCTCCGGGGCAGGCTCGGTTGCGGGGGTCGCGGCGCGGCCGCGGCCGGCGAGGGTCGCCACGGCCAGGACGGCGAGCCCGGCGAGGGTCAGGCCCGAGCCCGCCCAGATCGGCGAGGTGTAGCCGAGGCCGGCGGCAATGGTGACGCCGCCGAGCCAGGCACCGAGCGCGTTGCCGACGTTGAACGCCGCGATGTTGGCGCCGGAGGCCAGCGTGGGGGCATCGCCGGCGTGGCGCATGGTCCGCATCTGCAGGCCCGGCACCAGGCCGAAGCCGAGGATCCCCAGGAGCAGCAGCGAGACGACGGTCGCGACCTTGTTCTCCGCGGTGGCGGCGAACGCGACGAGCACCACGACCACGCCCATGTGCAGCAGCAGCAGCGTGGCGGTGAGGTTGCGGTCGGCGGCGCGAGCGCCGAGGTGGTTGCCGATCACCAGTCCGATGCCGAGCAGGACGAGCAGCGGAGGCACGGACGAGGCGGCGAAGCCGCTGACGCCGGTGAGGATGAAGGCGATGTAGGTGAACGCGCCGAAGACGCCGCCGTAGCCGAGCACGGTGGTGGCCAGCGAGGCCCACACCTGGCCGCGCCGGAACGAGCCCAGCTCGGCGCGCAGTCCGAGGGCGGCACCGGCGGGACGGCGCACGTGGTCGGGGACGAGGACGACCAGGCCCACCAGGGCGACGAGACCGACGAGGGTGATCGCCCAGAAGCCCGAGCGCCAGCCCCACTGCTGGCCGAGGAAGGTGCCGAACGGCACGCCGAGAACGTTGGCGACGGTCAGGCCGGCGAAGACGGTCGCGATGGCGGCACCCTGCCGGGCGGGCGGGACCATGGCGGCCGCGACGACGGCGCCGATGCCGAAGAAGGCGCCGTGGCACAGCGCGGCCACGACCCGGCCCAGCATCATGAGCTCGTAGGTCGGCGCGACCGCGCACAGCAGGTTGCCGATCACGAAGAGCACCATCAGCCCGACCAGCACCCGCTTGCGGTCACGGCGGGCCATGGCCGCGGTGATGGGCACGGCCCCCACCGCCACGCTGAGGGCGTAGCCCGAGATGAGCCAGCCGGCGGCGGCCTCGCTGACCCCGAAGTCGAGCGCGACCTCGGGCAGCAGGCCCATGATGAGGAACTCCGTGAGTCCGATGCCGAAGCCCCCGAGGGCCAGGGCGAGCAGACCGAGAGGCATGTTTGATCCTTTGCGGGGAGAGGTATGTGAGTTGCGTGCGCAATAGTTGCAGACGCGGCATAGATAGTTGCACGCGCCGGATATCGCTGCAAGCTGGATACCCTCGTCAGCCGCCTGTACTCTGGGTGAAACGACTCACCCCGGGAGGTGGCATGGGGATCTCCGACGACGCGGTCGAGGTGCGGGCCCAGGGCTGGCGCACGCTCGCCGCTCTGCACGGCGCCCTCGAGACCGCGCTGGAGAAGGCCCTCCAGGCCGGCCACGACCTGTCGGTCGTGGAGTTCACCGTGCTCGACGCGCTCTCCCGCCAGGACGGGTGGCACATGCGGATGCAGCAGCTCGCCCGGGCCGCCGCACTGTCGAGCAGCGCCGCCACCCGGCTCGTGAGCCGGCTCGAGGACCGCGGCCTGCTGACCCGGGTGCTGTGCCAGGAGGACCGGCGGGGCATCTACACGGAGCTCACCGATGACGGCCGGGCGCTCTACGAGCGGGCGCGCCCCACCCACGACGAGGCGCTGGCCGACGCGCTGGACCGCGCCCACGACGCCCCCGAGCTCGCGCCGCTCGTCGACGCCCTCGCCGAGCTGGGCGGCGCCGGCCGCACCCCGACGCCCCGACGACGCCCTCAGCGGCAGCGGGCCAGCCAGGCCTCGTAGTCCCAGGTCTTCAGGAACGCCAGCGCGGCCTCGCGGCCCGCGGCGAGCAACCGGTCGCGGTCGTCGTCGTCGAGGTCGAAGTCGAGGCCGCTGACGTCCGCCGTGTCGACGAAGACCGAGCGGTCGATGTTGCACGGCTCCAGGACGTGCTCGGCCTGGCACGCCTCGATGGCCGTCTGCACCAGCGAGACGCCCAGCGAGAGCGGGCCGCGGACCGGGCGGACCGGCGGCTCCGGCGCGTCCGGCCCGCCCCCGAGGCCCAGCGCGTCGAGCCGCACCCCGATCGTCGGCCACCGGGGCGGCTGCTCGTCGAGCCGGTCGAAGATGCCGATCGGGTAGTTCGCGAGCAGGCCGCCGTCGACGAGGGTCGCCTCGCCGCGCGGGCTGCGGAGCGTGACGGGCTCGAAGAAGAACGGGATGGAGGCCGAGGCGCGCACGGCGTCGGCGACCGGCATCTCGTCGGGGTCGAGGTCGTACTCCGCGTAGTCCCACGGCAGCTGCACCAGCCGCCGCCGGGACAGGTCGCTGGCAGTGACCACCAGCGACCAGCGGTGGTGGACCGCCCCGTCGTCGCCGGCGTCGTCGCGGCGCAGGTCACCGAAGGTCGAGACCCCGAGGTCGCCGAGGACGCCGGTCAGCCAGTCGTGGAGGTACTCGCCCTCGTAGGCGCCTCCCTCGACCACCAGCGACACCCAGTCGGTGAGCAGGCCGAGCGGCCCGAGGTACCTGCCGGGCACGCCCCGGTCGCGGAACCGTACGTAGTCGAGGGTCCGAGCGATGTCCAGCAGCCGGCCGGGCGACTCCCCGCTGCGCTGCAGGCCGGCCAGGACGGCGCCGACGATGGCCCCCGCCGAGGTCCCGGCGATGCGGGGGAAGGTGTAGCCGGCGTCGACCAGCGGCTGGACCGCCCCTACGAGCGCGATGCCCTTCACCCCGCCCCCCTCGAGGACGAGATCGGCGGCCGGACCTGACTGGGAACCCGAGAGACTCATGGGTCCAGCCAAGCAGGCCCCGGGGACATCAGGTCGGGGAGATCAGCCTTCGTGCACCCGCTCCCCCGCGACGTACGTCGCCGTCACCCGCGCGGCCCCGATCTCCTCGGGCGGCCCGGCGAACGGGTCGCGGTCGAGCACGACCAGGTCGGCCGCCGCGCCGGAGCGCAGCACGCCTGCGTCGTCGCGGTGGTTGGCCCACGAGGACCCCGAGGTGTACGCCGCGAAGGCGACGTCGAGCGGCAGCGCCTGCTCCGGCAGGAACGGCTCGGTCCCGGCCCGGCCCGGGTCGCCGTACGCCGTGCGGGTCACCGCCGTGTGCAGCGCGGCGAGCGGGTCGGGTGTGCTGACCGGCCAGTCGCTGCCCGCAACCATCACGGTGCCGGCCCGGTGCAGGTCGCCGAACGGGTACTGCCACCGCGCCCGCTGCTCGCCGAGGAACGGCAGGGTCAGGTGGACCATCTGGTCGTCGAGGCAGGCCCACAGCGCCTGCATGTTCGCGGCCACGCCGAGCTCGGCGAAGCGCGGCACGTCGTCGGGGTGCACGACCTGCAGGTGGGCGATGTGGTGGCGCCGGGTGGGGTCGGTGCCCTCGAAGGCGTCGAGCGCCTCCCGGACGCCGCGGTCGCCGATGGCGTGCACGTGCACCTGGAAGCCGGCGGCGTCGAGCGCGCGGACCGCCTCCCGGAGCCGGGAGGACGTCAGGAACGAGTGGCCGGCGTTGTCGGTCGCGTGGCCGCAGCGGTCGAGGTAGGGCGCGCTCATCGCGGCCGTGAAGTTCTCGGCCACGCCGTCCTGCATGATCTTGACCGTCGTGGCCCGGAACCGGCGGCTGGTGAGCGCCGCACGGCGCTCGACGAGGTCCGCGACCTGCTCCAGCCCGCGGTCCCGCTCCCACCAGAGCGCCCCGACCACGTGCGAGACCAGCGCCCCTGACGCGGCGGCCGCCGCGTAGGTCCCGCCGACGTCGGCGAGCCCGGACCAGGAGCCGACAATGGCGTCCTGCCACGAGGTCACGCCGAGCGAGTGGAGGTAGGACTGCCCTGCGAGCAGCGCGGCGCAGTAGTCGTCGGGCGTCGTCGGCGGCAGCAGCCGCGACACCAGGCCGGTCGCCCCCTCGTGCAGGGTGCCGGTCGGCCGACCGTCCGCGTCGCGCTCGATCCGGCCGTCGGGCGGGTCCGGGGTGTGCTCGTCGATCCCGGCGAGCGCCAGCGCCCGGCTGTTGACCCACGCCCCGTGGTGGTCGCGGTTGGGCAGGAACACCGGCCGGTCGGGCACGACGCTGTCGAGGTCCGCCGCGGTCGGAGTGCCGCCCGGGAACGCGGGCATCGCCCAGCCGCCGCCGACGATCCACTCCGCCTCCGGGTGCGAGGCGGCGTACGACGCCACCGCGGCGAGGTACTCCGCGCGCGTGCCGAGCGCCGAGAGGTCGCAGCGCAGCCGCTCGAGCCCGCCCTGGACCGGGTGCACGTGGGCGTCGACGAACCCGGGCGCGAGCAGGCCGCCGCCGAGGTCCACGGTCGCGTGCGGACCGCGTGCCGCGAGGTCGTCCGGGTCGCCGAGCGCGAGGATCCGCTCCCCCTCGACCAGCAGGCCGGCCGGCCCGCGGTGGCGGTGGCCGTCGAAAAGGGTTCCGTTGCGGAAGAGCACCCGGGTCATGGAGGGATTCCTACCGCCCTGCCGCGCATGGCTGCAACGGATTCCGTTCAATTTGCCGACGAACACCACGGATTCGCTTGCCTGAACCGCGTCGAGCCGCGACCATGGTGCGCATGACCTCGGCTGACAACGCCCACCTGCAGCAGGCTGCCCGTGACCACCTCTGGATGCACTTCACGCGCCACTCGACGTACGACCACGCCGAGGTGCCGGTGATCGTGCGGGGCGAGGGCGCCTACATCTGGGACGCACACGGCAAGCGCTACCTCGACGGCCTGGCCGGGCTCTTCGTGAGCCAGCTCGGCCACGGCCGGACCGAGCTCGCGGACGCCGCCGCGAAGCAGGCACGCGACCTGGCGTTCATGCCGCTGTGGTCCTACGCGCACCCGACGGCCATCGAGCTGGCCGAGCGGGTCGCGGGCTACGCCCCCGGCGACCTCAACCGGGTTTTTTTCACCAGCGGCGGCGGCGAGGCGGTCGAGAGCGCCTGGAAGCTGGCGAAGAACTACTTCAAGCTGACCGGCAAGCCGACCAAGCACAAGGTCGTGAGCCGGGCGATCGCCTACCACGGCACCCCGCAGGGCGCGCTCTCCATCACCGGCCTGCCCGGGATGAAGGCGATGTTCGAGCCGCTGGTGCCCTCCACCTTCCGGGTGCCCAACACCAACTTCTACCGGGCCGCCGAGCACGGCGCCGGCGAGGCCGCCCATGACCTCGAGGCCTTCGGCCGCTGGGCCGCGGACCGGATCGCCGAGGCGATCGAGTTCGAGGGTCCCGACACCGTCGCCGCGGTCTTCCTCGAGCCGGTGCAGAACTCCGGCGGCTGCTTCCCGCCGCCGCCGGGCTACTTCCAGCGGGTCCGCGAGATCTGCGACGAGTACGACGTGCTGCTCGTCTCCGACGAGGTCATCTGCGCGTTCGGTCGGCTCGGCCACATGTTCGCGGCGGAGCGCTACGGCTACCAGCCCGACATCATCACGTGCGCCAAGGGCATCACCTCCGGCTACGCCCCGCTCGGCGCGATGATCGCCACCGACCGGCTGATGGAGCCGTTCCTGCACGGCACCGAGATGTTCGCCCACGGCTACACCTTCGGCGGCCACCCGGTCTCGACCGCGGTCGCGATGGCCAACCTCGACATCTTCGAGAACGAGGGCGTCCTCGAGAACGTCCGCAGCAACGAGGCTGCCTTCCGCGCGACCCTGGAGAAGCTCCGGGACCTGCCGATCGTCGGCGACGTCCGCGGCGACGGGTACTTCTACGGGATCGAGCTCGTCAAGGACAAGACCACCAAGGAGACCTTCAACGACGCGGAGTCGGAGAAGCTGCTGCGTGGCTTCCTGTCCAAGGCGCTCTACGACGAGGGCCTCTACTGCCGCGCAGACGACCGCGGCGACCCGGTCGTCCAGCTCGCTCCCCCGCTGATCTGCGACCAGTCGCACTTCGACGAGATGGAGCAGATCCTGCGCGTCGTCCTCGACAAGGCCGCCACGCTTCTCTGACTTCCAGGGGGTGGGAGCCCGACGAGCTCCGCGGGGCGGGACATGCCCGGGCGTCCCGCGGAGCTCGTAGTGGCTCGTAGTGGCTCGTAGTGGCTCGTAGTGGCTCGTGACGGCCTGTCGCGGGGTCAGGACTGCTGGGGGAAGCCCAGGTCGACCCCGTGGCGGGTGGCCGGGTCGGGCCAACGAGTGGTGACGACCTTGCCGCGCGTGAAGAAGTGGACGCCCTCGACGCCGTGGGCGTGCGAGTCGCCGAAGAGCGAGCTCTTCCAGCCGCCGAACGAGTAGTAGGCGACCGGCACCGGGATCGGCACGTTGACGCCCACCATGCCGACCTCGACCTCGCGCTCGAACCGGCGGGCGGCGCCGCCGTCGGTGGTGAAGATCGCGGTGCCGTTGCCGTAGCGGTTGGCGTTGACGAGCGCGAGCGCGTCGTCGTACGTCGGGACCCGCACCACGGACAGCACCGGCCCGAAGATCTCGTCGTCGTAGACCGGCATCCCCGGCTCGACGTGGTCGAACAGCGTCGGGCCGAGCCAGAACCCGTCGGTGTCGCCGTCCGGCACCACCTCGCGACCGTCGACGACCAGGCTGGCACCGGCGGCCACCCCGGCCTCGACGTACGACGCCACCTTGTCGCGGTGCTCCCCCGTCACGAGCGGCCCCATGTCACAGCCACGCCGGCCGTCACCGGTCCGCAGGCCGGCCATCCGCTCGGCCACGAGGGGAACGAGCTCGTCGGCGACCGGGTCGACGGCGACGACGACGGAGATCGCCATGCAGCGCTCGCCCGCCGAGCCGAAGCCGGCGCTGACGGCGGCGTCCGCGACCGACTCGAGGTCCGCGTCGGGCAGCACCACCATGTGGTTCTTGGCGCCGCCGAGCGCCTGGACGCGCTTGCCGTGGCGGGTGCCGTTCTCGTAGACGTACCGCGCCACCGGCGTGGACCCGACGAAGGAGACCGAGGCGACATCCGGGTGCTCGAGCAGCGCGTCGACGGCGACCTTGTCGCCCTGGACGACGTTGAACACGCCCGGCGGCAACCCGGCCTCGGCCCAGCACTCCCCGATCAGCAGCGAGGCGGACGGGTCCTTCTCCGACGGCTTCAGCACCACGGCGTTGCCGCACGCGACGGCCAACGGCACGAACCACAGCGGCACCATCGCCGGGAAGTTGAACGGGGAGATCACCGCCACCACGCCCAGCGGCTGGCGCAGCGAGTGCACGTCGACCCCGGTCGAGGCGCCGTCGCTGTAGGACCCCTTGAGCAGGTGGGGCGCGCCGCACGCGAACTCGGCGACCTCGAGCCCGCGCTGCACCTCGCCCAGCGCGTCGTCGAGGACCTTGCCGTGCTCGGCGGTGATGGCGGCCGCGATCTCCTCGCGCCGGCGCACCAGCGCCTCGCGGAAGCCGAAGAGCACCGCCGTACGTCGGGCGAGGGACGCCTCGGCCCACTCCCGCCCGGCGGCACGCGCCTCGGCGACGAGAGCGTCCACCTCGGCGCCGCTGGCGAGCGCCACCTGCGCCCGGACCCGTCCGGTGGCGGGGTCGTAGACGTCCCCGCACCGCTCCGCGTCGCCCGGCCAGCGCCGACCCTGCCGCCAGTGACCGATCGTCTGCCCGTGAGGGGCGGGGCCGCTCATCGCGCCCTCGCCCGGCGCCGGCCCAGCAGCTCGCTGCCGAGGACGAGGCTGAGCGCGAGCACGAACATGGCCGTGCCGACGACGTTGATCTGCGGCGGGATGCCCCTCTGCGCCGCACCCCAGACGAACATCGGGAAGGTGACCTCCTGGCCGGCGTTGAGGTTGGTGATGATGAAGTCGTCGAACGACAGCGAGAAGCTCAGCAGCCCCGCAGCCAGGATGCCCGGGAAGACCAGCGGGAACGTCACCCGCCAGAAGGTCTGCCACTCGTTGGCGTAGAGGTCCATCGCCGCCTGCTCCAGCCGCGGGTCGAGGCCGGCGAGCCGCGCCTTCACCGTCACCACGACGAAGCTCAGGCAGAACATGATGTGGGAGACGAGGATCGTCCAGAAGCCCAGCGCCCCGGCGAGGTTGGCGGAGACGAACAGGGCGAGGAGCGAGGAGCCCATCACGATCTCCGGCGACGCCATCGGCAGGAACGTGAAGACGTTCACCGTCGCGCGGCCGCGGAACCGGTGCCGCACGAGGGCGAAGGCCATGAGCGTCCCCAGCAGGGTGGCCCCGATGGTCGCGAGCAGCCCGATCTGGATCGACAGCACGACCGCCTCGCACATCCCGTTGGGCTCGCACGGGTTGAGCCAGTTGTCGAGGGTGAAGCCGTCGAACTGGTAGCTGTTGCGCGACTGCGGGGCGTTGAACGACATCAGCACGACCACGAAGATCGGCACGCTCAGGTAGAGCAGCACGAGCAGCCCGAGGCCGAGGACGAGGTGCTCGCCGATCCACCGGCCGACGCGGGTCACAGCAGGTCCTCCGTCCCGGCGCGCCGGATGTAGAGCAGCACCAGCACGACGATGATCGCCATCAGGGTGACCGACAGCGCCGCCGCCTCCGGGTAGCTGCCGCCGTCGAAGAGGTTCTGGATGACGTTGCCGATCATCTGGGTGCTGGTCGTGCCGAGCAGCTCGGCGTTGATGTAGTCGCCGGCCGACGGGATGAACGTCAACAGGGTGCCGGCCACCAGGCCCGGCATCGACAGCGGCAGGGTCACCGTCCGGAAGGTCGTGAACGGCGACGCGTAGAGGTCGGCGCCCGCCTCGTGGAGCCGCGGGTCGACCTTCTCCAGCGACGCGTAGAGCGGCAGCACCATGAACGGCAGGAAGTTGTAGGTCAGGCCGGTCACGACCGCCAGCGGCGTCGCGAGCAGCCGGCCGTCCTCGTCGAGCAGCTGCAGGAACTGCAGCACGTCGACCACCCAGCCCTGGTCGGCCAGCAGGAACTGCCACGACAGGGTGCGGATCAGGAACGAGGTGAAGAACGGCGCGATGACGGCCACCAGCATCAGGTTCTTCCACCGGCCTGCCTTGAACGCGATCGCGTAGGCCAGCGGGTAGCCGAGCAGGATGCAGGCGATGGTGGCGATGCCGGCGTACAGCAGCGACCGCAGCAGGTGGGAGCGGTACTCCACGAGCACCGAGGCGTAGTTGGCGACCTCGCCGGTCATCCGGTAGCCGATCTCCAGCGACCCCGACGGGTCGTAGAGGGACGTGCTGACCAGCGTGAACAGCGGGACGACGAAGAAGAGGCCCAGCCAGAGGCCCGGCGGGAGCAGCAGCAGGTAGGCGATCCGCGCCGAGCGGCGGCCCTCGGCCGGTGGGGGCGCCGCCTGTGCCTGACCGTCGGCTGCCCGACGGGTGGGGAGGTGCAGGCTCATCCGAGGTCCTCGCGCTCCACCCCGGCGGTCGCGTCCTGGTCGGCGCCGAGCAGGAAGGTGTGCTCGGGGCGCCAGTGGAGGTCGACCGCCTCACCGACGGTGAAGCCCTCCCGCGCGCCGGTGTTCTGCTCGAAGACCATCAGCTCCTGCCCCCAGGGCATGCGCGCGAGGTACTGCGTGCTGACGCCGACGAAGGACACGTCGGTGACCACGCCACCGCGGAGCACGTTCGGGTCGTCGGCCGACTCGTCACCGGTGCGCGAGAGGAAGATCTTCTCCGGCCGGACGCCGACCCAGACCTCGCCCTGGCGCTGGCTCGCGCGCTCGTGGGGCGCCAGCAGCAGCGAGCCCTCGACCTTCACCCGCACGTCCTGGCCGTTGGCCGCGGCCACCTCGCCGCGGATGAGGTTGGACTGCCCCAGGAAGTTCGCCACGAACGTGGTGCGCGGGTGCTCGTAGAGCTCGGCCGGAGGGCCCATCTGCTCGATCACGCCGCCGTTCATCACCGCGACCGTGTCGGCCATGGTCATGGCCTCCTCCTGGTCGTGGGTGACGTGGACGAAGGTGATGCCGACCTCGGTCTGGATCCGCTTGAGCTCGATCTGCATCTGGCGGCGCAGCTTCAGGTCGAGCGCGCCGAGCGGCTCGTCGAGCAGCAGCACCTGTGGCCGGTTGATCAGCGCCCGGGCCAGCGCCACGCGCTGCTGCTGGCCGCCGGAGAGCTGGGCCGGCTTGCGGCCGGCGAGCCCGTGGAGCTCGACGAGCTCGAGCATCTCCCTGACGGCCGCATCGACGTCCTTGCGCCCCTGCCGGCGGAGCCCGAACGCGACGTTGTCCGCGATCGTCATGTGCGGGAACAGGGCGTAGTTCTGGAAGACGGTGTTGACCGGGCGGCGGTAGGGCTTCAGGTCGGTGATCGGCTCCCCCGCCAGCGAGATCGAGCCCGCCGTGGGGTGCTCGAGCCCGGCGATCATCCGCAGCGTCGTGGTCTTGCCGCAGCCCGACGGGCCGAGGAGCGCGAAGAACGACCCTGCCGGCACATCGAGGTCGAGGTCGTCGACGGCGACGAAGTGGCCGAACCGCTTGGTCAGCCCGCGGAGGACGAGGTCACCGCGTCCGGTCGTCCCGGTCAGCTCGGCCATCAGGCACCGATCACCGCGTTGAACTGCTTGTCGTACTGCTCGCGCGTCTTCGTGTCGAGCGGCATGAACGCGAAGGTCTGCGCCAGGTCCTCCTCAGACGGGAAGATCAGCGGGTTGCCCACCAGCGACGGGTCGACCTGCTCCATGGCCTCCTCGGCTCCCTCGACGGGGCAGATGTAGTTGACCCACGCCGCCAGCCGGGCCGCGACCTCGGGGTCGTAGTAGTAGTTCATGAGCTCCATGGCGTTGGCGCGGTGCTCGGCCTGGTTGGGGACCATCATGTTGTCGCTCCACAGCGACAGGCCCTCGGTCGGCCGGACGAACTTGATCTCCGGGTTGTCGTACTGCATCGCGACCACGTCGCCGGACCACGCCTCGGCGGCCACGAGGTCGCCGTTCGCCAGGCCGCGGGTGTACTCGTTGCCGGTGAACTGGCGGATCTGCTCGGAGGCGACGATCTCCTCGAGGCGCTCGAGCGCGGCGTTCCAGTCGTCCTCGCTGAAGTCGTTGGGGTCGGCGCCCACCAGCTTCAGCACGAAGCCCATCGTGTCGCCCATCTCGCTGAGCAGGCTCACGCGGCCGGCGAGGTCGGGCCGGGTCACGAGCTCCTCGAAGCTGCTGACCTCGCCGGTCAGCTTCGAGTTGTAGGCGATGCCGGTCAGGCCGCTCTGCCACGGCACGGAGTGCTGGCGGCCGGGGTCCCAGGCCGGGTCGCGGAGGCTCTCGGTGAGGTTGGCCTCGACGTTGGGCATGGCCGACATGTCGAGCTCCTGGATCCAGCCGAGACTGATCATCCGGGCCGCCATCCAGTCGGTCATCACGATGATGTCGCGCCCGATCGGCTCGCACGCGCCGAGCTGGTTGCGGATCTTGGCGAAGAACTGGTTGTTGTCGTTGATGTCGGTCTGGTAGGTGACCTGGATCCCCGTCTGCGACTGGAAGTCGTCGAGCGTGGGGTACTTCTTGCCCTTCTCGTCGAGGTAGAGGGGCCAGTTGGAGAACACCAGCTGCTTCTCGGTGTCACTGCGGTCGGTGCTCTGGCAGGTCTCCTCGGACTGCACCGTCCCCTCTGTGCCGCAGGCGGCGAGCAACGAGCCGGAGCCCAGCACCACCGCCGACAGCCCGGCGCCGCGCAGGAAGCCGCGCCGCGAGAAGCCGCCGGAGGAGCCGAGCTCGTGGGCGATGCGGGCCGCGAGCCGGTCGGCCGCGTCGGCCCCGGCACGGGGGTGCCTGATGGTCATGTTGCGTCCTCCTCCAGTCACCAGACCCTGCTCCGCAGGCCTGTGGCGTTCGGATCGTGTCACGGCTCGGGGGCCGCTACAAGCGATTCCGTCGGTGTGCATCCATATTGCAACGAAATCAGGTACCGCGCAGCGACTCGCGGATGCTTGCCCGGAGGTCAGGCTACTGACACGATTCGCGCCATGAGCCGGAACAGCGACCGCTCGCCGCAGCCTCTCGACGAGGTCTCCAAGGCGATCATCGAGCAGCTGCAGCAGGACGGCAGGCGTTCCTACGCCTCGATCGGCAAGGTCGTCGGGCTCTCCGAGGCCGCGGTCCGGCAGCGGGTGCAGCGGCTCATCGACAACGGCGTGATGCAGGTGGTCGCCGTCACCGACCCGCTCGAGCTCGGCTTCGCCCGCCAGGCCATGGTCGGTATCCGGGTCACCGGGCCGCTGGAGCCGGTCGCGGACAAGCTCGCCGAGCTCGACGCCGTCGACTACGTCGTCGTCACCGCCGGCTCCTACGACATCCTCGCCGAGCTGGTCTGCGAGAGCGACGAGGCGCTGCTCGACCTCATCTCCGGCCAGATCCGCAGCATCGAGGGCGTGGTCTCGACCGAGACGTTCATGTACCTCCAGCTGCGCAAGCAGACCTACTCGTGGGGCGTGCGCTGAGCACCAGCCTGTGGGCGGACACTGCGCCGGCTGTCGCGCCCCGGCCGCCGCTGCGCGGCCACGTCGACGCCGACGTGGCCGTCGTCGGCGCGGGCTTCACCGGGCTCTGGACCGCCTACTACCTCGCGCGGGCCCGGCCGGACCTGCGGGTGGTCGTCCTCGAGGCGCAGACCGCCGGCTTCGGCGCGTCCGGCCGCAACGGCGGCTGGTGCTCAGCGCTCTTCCCGGCCGGCCCCGCCACGCTGGCCCGGTGGGCCGGGCGCGAGGCCGCCGTGGCGCAGCACGCCGCCATGCGGGCCACCGTCGACGAGGTGGGCCGCGTCCTCGGGACGGAGGGGATCGACGCCCACTGGGCGAAGGGCGGCAGCGTCTCCCTGGCCCGCTCCCCCGCACAGCTGGCGCGGGCCCGCGAGGAGGTCGTGGCCGCCCGCCGCTGGGGCCGCGGGCCCGACGACCTGCGCCTGCTCGGCGCGCAGGAGGCCACCGCGATGGTCGGGGCCACCCGGGTGCTGGGCGGCACCTTCACCCCCGACTGCGCCGCCGTCCACCCCCTCCGGCTGGTGCGCGGCCTCGCCGACGTGGTGACCGCGGCCGGCGTCACCCTCCACGAGCACTCCCCGGTGCAGGAGATCGTCCCGGGCCGGGTCACCACCGACCACGGCAGCGTCACCGCCGGGACGGTCGTCCGCGCCACCGAGGGCTTCACCGCCACGCTTCCCGGCCACCGCCGCACCGTCGTCCCGGTCTACTCCCTCGTCATCGCCACCGAGCCGCTCCCCGACGAGCTGTGGGAGCGGATCGGGCTGGCCGGTCGGCCGACGTTCGCCGACCACCGGCACCTCGTGATCTACGGCCAGCGCACCGCCGACGGGAGGCTGGTCTTCGGCGGCCGGGGCGCGCCGTACCACTTCGGCTCGCGCGTCCGGCCGGCCTACGACACCGAGGAGCGGGTCTTCGACCGGCTCCGCGAGACCCTCGTCGACCTGTTCCCGGCCCTCGCCGACGTCCGCATCACCCACCGGTGGGGCGGCCCGCTCGGCATCCCGCGCGACTGGTGCGCGTCGGTGGGGCTCGACCCGGCGACCCGGCTGGCGTGGGCGGGCGGGTACGTCGGCGACGGCGTCGCCACCTCCAACCTCGCCGGTCGCACCCTGCGCGACCTCGTGCTCGGCGAGGACACCGCGCTCACCCGGCTGCCGTGGGTGGGCCACCGCTCGCGCGACTGGGAGCCGGAGCCGCTGCGCTGGCTGGGGATCAACGCCGGGCTGCGCGCCACCGCGCTCGCCGACGCGGAGGAGCAGCGGACCGGCCGGCCGAGCGTCGTCGGCCGTCTCGTGCACCGGCTGCTCGGCTGAGACCGCCCCGCGACCGCCGTTCCCGGCTGGCAGGATCCCTCCATGCCCCGCGCCCTCGTCCGCCGCCCCAGCCCCCGCCTCGCCGACGGCCTGGTCACCCACATCGACCGGCGCCCGGTCGACCCGGACCTCGCGCTCGACCAGTGGCGGCAGTACGTCGCGGCGCTCGAGAAGGCCGGCTGGGAGACGGTCGAGGTGCCACCGGCCGACGACTGCCCCGACGCCGCCTTCGTGGAGGACACGGTCGTGGTCTACGGCGACCTCGCCGTCATCAGCCGGCCCGGCGCCGACGAGCGCAAGCCCGAGACGGCCGGGACCGAGACGACCCTCGCCGGGCTCGGCTACCGGATCGCCCGCATCGAGGCGCCTGGCACGCTCGACGGCGGGGACGTCCTCAAGCACGACGGCACCGTCTGGGTCGGCCTTGGCGGTCGCACCAACCAGGCGGGGGTCGACCAGCTCGCGGCGCTGCTGGCTCCGCTGGGCGCCACCGTGGTCGGCGTCCCCGTCAGCAAGGTGCTCCACCTGAAGTCGGCCGTGACCGCCCTGCCCGACGGGACCGTCCTCGGCTACGAGCCGCTGGTGGACGACCCTGACGCCTGGGACAGGTTCCTCGCCGTGCCCGAGGAGCCGGGGGCCCACGTCGTGCTGCTCGACGGCGAGACGGTCCTGATGTCCTCCGGGGCCCCGCGCACCCGCGCCCTTCTCGAGGAGCGCGGGCTCGAGGTCGTCACCGTCGACATCTCCGAGTTCGAGAAGCTCGAGGGCTGCGTGACCTGCCTGTCGGTGCGGCTGCGCGGATAAACCCGTTGCGCCGCCCCGGCGGCGCCCACCACGATGGCTCCCGAACGACGTGTGCCGGACGCACCCGATGCGTCCCGAGGAGAGGAGCGTGACATGACGACGACTGTCCGTGGCCTGCCCACAGTCCATCTCCTCTTCCACGTACGGAGCACCTCTCGCGATGACGCACGACCTCTCGCAGGACCCGCAGCACCTCTCTGACCCTCGAACCCACGCTGTCGACGACCGGCTCGCAGGGATCGACCCCGCCTTCGTCTTCGACTTCCACGCCCTCGACGAGCCCGAGGGCGACGGCCGGCGCTGGTCGACCTGGCTCGACGTCGAGCCGCTGTGCCGCGGCCCGGAGCCGCGGCCCGACTGGGTCGTCACCTCCCGCTCCGCGGTCGACACCGACCTCGGCGTCCTGAAGACCGGCAAGGAGGCCGACGCCCACCTGCTCGAGCGCGCCGTCCCCGAGGCGCCGGACGCGCCCGGGCAGTCGGTGGTGATGGTCGCCAAGCGCTACCGGGGCGAGGAGTCCCGGTCGTTCCACCGCTCCTCCGCCTACACCGAGGGGCGCCGGACCCGGAACACCCGCGACACCCGCGCCCTGGCCAGGAAGAGCGCGCACGGCAGGGCCGTCGCCGCCGGGCAGTGGGCCTGGGCGGAGTGGGAGGCGCTCAAGCGGCTGTGGACGCTGGGCGTCCCCGTCCCCTACCCGGTCCAGCTCGACGGCACCGAGCTGCTGATGGAGTGGATCACCGTCGAGGACGACGAGGGCGTCCGGTCCGCGCCGCGGCTGGCCCAGGTGCGCCCGGAGCGCGCGCTCCTCGAGTCGTACTACGAGCAGCTGCGCGAGGTGATGGCCACCCTCGTCCAGGCCGGGATCGTGCACGGCGACCTGTCGCCGTACAACACGCTCGCGGCCGGGGACCGGCTCGTGGTCATCGACCTGCCGCAGGTGGTCGACCTCGTCGGTAACGCGCACGGGATGGACTTCCTGCTCCGGGACTGCACGAACATGTGCGCCTGGTTCCGGGCGCGGGGCCTCGACGTCGACGAGCACGACCTGTTCGGCGAGCTGATGGCGCACGCGTTCTGACGCGTGCCCTAGGTTCGCTCCCATGTGGGAGAGCCGGGGACGGGTCGTCGAGGTGGGGTCGCTCGCGGAGCTGGACGCACGGCTGGCGCGCGGCGCCCGGTCGCTCGAGGGCTGGCGCGTGGCGTCGGTCGACCTGACCGACCGGGGCGACGTGCTCGCGGCGTGCGACGTCGCGGGGGCGACCTTCCTCGGCTGCCGGTTCGCGCTCGGGGTCGAGGCGGTGCTCGAGGCGCGGGGCGCCCTCGTGTTCCCCGAGCTCGCCGCCTCGCCCGTCGACCCGTACCGCTCCCGGCTCTACTCCCCCGCCGACCTGTACGACGCCCCGGCCTACCGCGACTCGTTCGACGCCCGGGCCTACGCCTGGTTCCGGACCACCGAGGACGACGACGCACTGCTCGCCCGGGCGCTGCACGACCACGCGGTGGACCGCGCCCTCGACGCGTGGACGGCCGGGCGGCGCCTGGTCGGCGTCATGGGCGGCCACGCCGTCCGCCGCGGCTCCCCGGCGTACGCCTCGGCCGCGCGGCTCGGCCGCACCCTGGGCGACGCGCACGTGGTCGCCACCGGCGGCGGGCCGGGCGCGATGGAGGCGGCGAACCTCGGCGCCTACCTCGCCGCCGAGCACGAGTCGGCGCTCGACCGCGCGCTGGCCGACCTCGCCGCCGTCCCCGGCTTCCGGCCGTCGGTCGACGCGTGGGTCGGCGCCGCGCGCGGCGTCGCGTCCCGCCACGAGGGCAGCGAGTCGCTCGGCATCCCCACCTGGCACTACGGGCACGAGCCGACCAACCCCTTCGCCACCACGGTGGCGAAGTACTTCCACAACCCGACCCGCGAGGCGATCCTGCTCCAGCTCTGCGAGGCCGGGATCGTCTTCCTGCCGGGCGCCGCGGGCACCGTGCAGGAGGTCTTCCAGGACGCCTGCGAGAACTACTACGCCGACCCCTCGTCGGTGGCGCCGATGATCCTGCTCGGGCGCCGGTACTGGACCGAGGAGCTGCCGGTCTGGCCGCTGCTGCAGGCCCTCGGCCGCGGCCGCCCGATGGAGCAGCACCTGCACCTGGCGGACTCGGTCGAGGAGGTGCGGGACCTGCTCGGCGCGAGCCCGCCCGGGACGGTCAGCTCTCCGTAGCCGGCTGATTGCTCCCTCGCAGCTCGACCGCTCCGCTGGCGCTCCGCGCTCTCACGCTTCGGTCGCGGCCAGCTGGCCGCAGGCGCCGTCGATCTCCCGGCCCCGGGTGTCCCGCACGGTGGTGGGGATCCCCTTGGCCTCGAGGCGGCGGACGAACTCGCGCTCGTCGGCCGGGTCCGACGCGGTCCACTTCGACCCCGGCGTGGGGTTGAGCGGGATCAGGTTGACGTGCACCCAGCCCCAGTCACCGTACGAGTTGAGGACGTCGGCGAGCAGGTCCGCGCGCCAGGCCTGGTCGTTGATGCCGCGCATCATGGCGTACTCGATGGAGACACGACGCTTGGTGGTGCGCGCGTAGTTCCAGGCCGACTCGACGGTCTCGGCGACCGAGAACCGGGTGTTGATCGGCACCAGCTCGTTGCGCAGCTCGTCGTCGGGCGCGTGCAGCGACAGCGCGAGGGTGACGGGGATGCCCTCCTCCGCCAGCTGGTTGATCCGCGGCACGAGGCCGACGGTGGAGACCGTGACGCCGCGGGCCGACATGCCGAGGCCGTCGGGGGTCGGGTCGGTGAGCCGGCGGACGGCGCCGATGACCGCCTTGTAGTTGGCGAGCGGCTCGCCCATGCCCATGAAGACCACGTTGGACACGCGGCCGGGCCCACCCGGGACCTCGCCGCGCGCGAGGGCGCGGGCCCCGGCGACGACCTGCTCGACGATCTCGGCGGTGGACATGTTCCGCTGCAGGCCGCCCTGGCCCGTGGCGCAGAACGGGCAGGCCATGCCGCAGCCGGCCTGGCTGGAGACGCACATCGTCGCCCGGTCGGGGTAGCGCATCAGCACCGACTCGACCAGCGCGCCGTCGAAGAGCTTCCACAGCGTCTTGCGGGTGGTGCCCTTGTCGGCCTCCATGGTCCGCAGCGGCGTCATCAGCGGGGGCAGCAGGCTGGTCACGAGCTCGTCCCGCTGGGCGGCGGGGAGGTCGGTCATCTCGGCCGGGTCGTCGACGAGGCGGCCGAAGTAGTGGGTCGACAGCTGCCGGGCCCGGAAGCCGGGCAGGCCCAGCGACGAGACGAGCTCGGCCCGGCCGGCCGGGTCGAGGTCGGCGAGGTGTCGCGGCGGCTTCCGGCGGCCGCGCGGCTCGTCGAAGACGAGCGGCAGCGGGGCGGCGCCGGCGGACTCGGAGGTGGGCTCGGAGCCGGGTTCGGGGGTGGACATCCGAGCCATCATCCCATCCGGCGCGGCGCGGCCGAAACCGTCGCGCCCGCTCCCCCGCCCGGCGGCGGCGTCAGCCGTCGTAGCGGACCATGAAGTAGAGCACCAGCGACGCTACCCCGAGCACCACCAGCGCAGTGAGGACGAGGCCGAGGAGGAAGTACAGGCCGAACCTCCGGGTGCGCGGCACCGCGACCAGCGCCGCCGGGATGACGAGCGTGAGCAGCACGTACGGGAAGAGCTCCTCGGCCCGCTCGTAGGGCAGCAGCAGCCGCAGCAGCGCGGCGAAGCCGCCGGGCACGACCGTGACGAAGAGCATGCCGGTGAAGAACCCGGTGAGCGCCGTGAACGTCGGGTGGTCGCGGTGCCACCAGTCCAGCGGCGCGTCCGGGTCGCGCCCCGGGTCGCGGGTGCTCTGCTCGGTGCTCATCGTGGTGATCTTGGCAGACGTCGCCGGAATCGCCACGCTGGACACGTGGACATCTGGTTCGTGGACGCCGCGGGGGCGCACCGCCACGGACCCCCGGACCTCGAGGACCTGCTCGCCAGGGGCGACGGCTTCACCTGGATCGACGTGCCGACGTTCGACGACGACGCCGAGGGGGTGCTGCGCCGGCTGGGGTGCCACGAGATGGTCGTCGAGGCCTGCCGTCGCCGGAACTACGTGCCGACCGTCCACGGGTACGGCGACCACGTGTTCGTGACCACCCAGTCGCCGTTCCGTGGTCCCGCGGGCCACGTCCACCTGCTCGAGCTCGACCAGCTGGTGGCCGACCGCCACCTCGTCACGGTGCACGGCCCCATCAACCCCGACGTCGAGCTCGAGCACGCGCTCGTCGAGACGCAGGGGGTGCTCGCCCGGATCCAGGGCGGGCGGCTGCGCCCCACCTCACCCCTCGAGGTCTGCTACGCGGTCACCTCGGCGGTGGCCCGGCGGCAGAGTGCGATGGTCCGGGAGGTGGCGGCCCGCCTGCCGGGCCTGGAGCGGCAGGTGCTCGACCAGCAGCTCCGGGACCCCGAGAGCCTGCTGGAGACGATGTTCCTGGTGCGCCACGAGCTGACGACCACGCGCACGATGGCGGCGCAGTGCCACGACATCTGGGAGCGGCTCGGCGAGATCCGGCCCGACCTCGATCCGCGTCAGGCCGGGCAGGTCCGCGACCTCGCCGACCAGTTCGCCCGGGTCCGCTCCCTGGCGGACGGGGAGTCGCAGTTCCTCTCCGGGGTGATCGAGCTCTACCAGACCAAGGTCCACACCAAGATGACCGTGGCGATGGAGCGGCTCGCGGTGATTGCCGCGGTCACGCTACCCATCACCGCGCTCGCCTCGATCTACGGCATGAACCTCATCGTCAACGACGAGACCCGTTTCCTGCTGCTGGCCGGCGTCCTCGCGGTCATGGCGGGGATCAGCTTCCTGCTGCTGCGCTGGGCGAGGCGCCAGGGCTGGTGGTGATCACCCGTCCACGACCAGCAGGTCGGGCATGGCCAGACGCTCCCACGCGGACAGGTCGGGCGGCCGACCGGTCAGCTCGGAGACCAGCAACGTCCACGCGGTCCCGTGGCCGACCAGCACCAGCTCGTCGTCCGGGTGGGCCGACCGGATCCCGCTGACCGCGCGGACCACGCGGGCCCGGCAGTCCGCGATCGGCTCCCAGCCGTCGTACGCCGCCGCTGCCGGTACCGCGAAGGCGCGCCGCACGGCGCCCGGGAAGTCGTCGAACCACTCGGTGCTGTCGCGGACGTGCTCGCGCAGCCCGTCGACGACCCCGACCTCGACCTCGGTGAGCAGCTGGGCCGTCTGGGTGGCCTTGGGCTCCGGTGAGCAGAACCAGAGGGCGTTCCCGGGGAGCCGTCCCGACTCGCGCAGCGCCCAGACGTCGTCGAAGCCCGTCGGGTCGAGCTCCCAGTCATGGGCGGGCACGCCGGTGCGTACGAGGGGGCGGCCGTGCCGGACGAGGTGGAGCAAGTCCCGCGCGCTCAGAAGACCGCGTAGTGGAGCAGCAGCCAGATGGGGGCGATCGTGGCCAGCAGCGAGTCGAGCCGGTCCATCAGCCCGCCGTGGCCGGGGATGACCTGGCTCATGTCCTTGACACCCAGGTCCCGCTTGATGACCGACTCGCACAGGTCGCCCAGCGTGGCCATCACGACCGCGATCAGGCCCAGGGCGACCCCCACCCACCACTCGCCGTCCAGCAGCCACACGACGAGCGCGATGCCCGCGGCGACGCACGAGACGAGCGAGCCGGCGAAGCCCTCCCACGACTTCTTCGGCGAGATCACCGGCGCCATCGGGTGACGACCGAACAGCACGCCTGCGGCGTAGCCGCCGATGTCGGAGGCGATCGTGACGAGGACGAAGGCGATGATGCCGCGGACGCCCTCGTCGAAGCGCTCGAAGCCGGTGGCGCCGCCCTCTGCGAGGAGCAGCGCCACGAACGAGCCGAGGAACGGCACGTAGATCAGCGTGAACACCGAGGCGGTGGCGTCGCGCACGTACCCGTCGACACCCCGGTTGAGCAGCCAGAGCATGATCGCGAGGGCCGTGACCGCGGTGGCGGTGACGAGCGCCGGGGCGCCGTAGAAGTAGGCGACGACCACCATGACCACGCCGCCGACCATCAGCGGCTGCTCGGGCAGGTCGATCCCCTTGACCTCGAACCCCTTGTGGAGCTCCCAGACCGCCACGACCACCGCCGCGGCCACGATGAGCATGAACGCGGTCTTCCAGAACACCAGGGACGCTGCGATGGCAGACAGCAGCACCACGGCGGAGCCGATGGCGGCAGGCAGGTTGCGCCCGGCCCGGCCGTGGTCCTGAGCAGGCGCGGAGGAGGTGGTCATCGGGGAGGGGTTGTCGGGTCGGTCAGACCTCGAGCAGCTCGGCTTCCTTGTTCTTGAGGAGCTCGTCGATGGCGTCGGTGTGCTTCTTGGTCATCGCGTCGAGGCGCTTCTCGGCACCGGTGACGTCGTCCTGGCCGACCTCGCCGTCCTTCTCGAGCTTCTCGAGGTGCTGCTTGGCGGTACGCCGCAGGTTGCGCACCGCGACCCGGCCCTCCTCGGCCTTGGCCTTGGCGACCTTGATGTACTCCTTGCGGCGCTCCTCCGTCAGCTCGGGGAACACGCAGCGGATGACCTTGCCGTCGTCGGCGGGGTTCACGCCGAGGTCGGAGTCGCGGATCGCCTTCTCGATGTTCTTCATCGCGCCCTGGTCGTAGGGCGAGATGAGGATGACCCGCGCCTCGGGGGCGGTGAACGACGCGAGCTGCTGCAGCGGCGTCGGGGAGCCGTAGTAGTCGACGGTGATCTTGTTGAACATGCTGGGGTGCGCGCGCCCGGCACGGATGGCGGCGAACTCCTCACGCGTCGCGTCGACCGACTTGTCCATCTTGCCGTCGGCCTCGTTGAGGATGTCGTTGATCACGCGCTGCTCCTTGCTCGTCCTGTGTCTGTCGACGGCACCTCACACATCGCGGGCGACCGTCGTCCCGATCTTCTCACCTGCGACGACCCGGGCGATGTTGCCCTCCTCGGACAGGTTGAAGACGATCATGTCGATGTCGTTGTCGCGGCACAGGCTCACGGACGTCGCGTCGGCGACCTTGAGCCCGCGCGTCAGGAACTCGTCGTAGCTGAGCTGGTCGAACTTGACCGCCTCGGGGTGCTTCGCCGGGTCGGCGTCGTACACGCCGTCGACGCCCTGCTTGCCCATGAGGATGACCTGGGCGCCGATCTCGAGCGCGCGCTGCGCGGCGACGGTGTCCGTGGAGAAGTACGGCATGCCAGCGCCGGCGCCGAAGATGACGACGCGGCCCTTCTCGAGGTGGCGCATGGCGCGACGCGGGATGTAGGGCTCCGCGACCTGGCCCATCGTGATCGCCGTCTGCACCCGGGTCTCGACGCCCTGCTTCTCGAGGAAGTCCTGCAGCGCGAGGCAGTTCATGACCGTGCCGAGCATGCCCATGTAGTCGGCCCGGGAGCGGTCCATGCCGCGCTGCTGCAGCTCGGCACCGCGGAAGAAGTTGCCGCCGCCGACGACCACGGCGACCTGCACGCCGGTCCGGACCACCGCGGAGATCTCGCGGGCGATGCCGTTGACCACGTCGGGGTCGACCCCGACCTTGCCGCCTCCGAAGACCTCGCCGGAGAGCTTGAGCAGGACACGCCGGTATGCCGTCACGTGGTGGGTTCCCTTCGGGTGGTGGAGCGGGCGGGGCGGTACGAACGAGAAGGCCGGCCCGCTGACCCTGCTGCTGCGAGGATCATGCGGACCGGCCTCCTGGAGTCTGCGGGCGGTCGGTCACCGACCGGCCACCCGGAACCCTACTTCGTCAGGCGCCGACCTCGAAACGGGCGAAGCGCTTGAGGGTGGTGCCGGACTCGTCGAGGACAGCCTTGACGGTCTTCTTGTTCTCGGTGACCGACGGCTGCTCGAGGAGGACGACCTCCTTGAAGAAGCCGTTGAGGCGGCCCTCGGTGATCTTGGCGATCGCCTGCTCGGGCTTGCCCTCCTCGCGGGAGGTCGCCTCGGCGATCTCGCGCTCCTTGGCGACGATGTCCGCGGGGACCTCGTCGCGGGTGAGGTACTGCGGGCGCATCGCGGCGACCTGCATGGCCGCGCCCTTGGCGGCGTCCTCGTTGCCGTCGTACTCGACGAGCACGCCGACGGCGGGCGGCAGGTCGGCCGCACGCTTGTGCATGTAGGCGACGACCGGGCCGTCGAAGTGGGCCACGCGGCCCAGCTCGATCTTCTCACCGATGGTGATGGCGAGGTCCTCGACGACCTCACCGACGGTCTTCTCGCCGAGCGAGACGGCCTTCAGGGAGTCGACGTCGCCGGCCTTCGCCTCGTCGGCGGCGGCGGCGATGCGCTGCGCGGCGGCGACGAAGTCGTCACCCTTGGCCACGAAGTCGGTCTCGCACTTGAGCTCGACCAGCGCGCCACCGGAGGTGGCGACGAGGCCGGCGGAGGCCTCGCGCTCGGCACCGCGCTTGGCGGCCTTGGCGGCGCCCTTGACGCGGAGGAGCTCGACGGCCTTGTCGAAGTCGCCCTCGGTCTCCTCGAGCGCCTTCTTGCAGTCCATCATGCCGGCGCCGGTGAGCTCGCGGAGCTTCTTGACGTCGGCCGCGGAGAAGTTAGCCATGGTCCTTCTTCCTGGGGAAACGTGTCGGATCGGTGGTCGATCGGGGTCGGCGGGCCGCGGAAGTCCGCGGCCCGCCGGAAGAGGTGAGGCTCAGGCCTCGGCCTTGGCCTCGGCGTTCACGAAGCCGGCGGCCTCGGCGGCCTCGGCGCTCTTGAACCACACGTCGGCGTTGGTCCGGCCGTACCACGGGCTGCTGGGGGCGTGGAACTTCTTCGACGCCTTGTTGCCCTTGACCTCGAAGCCCTCGGGGGCCGAGCCGTCCTCGAGCGGGGCGGCGGAGTCGGCGCCGAAATCGCCGGCGGCGGCCTCGGTGGACTCGGTCGACTCGGAGGCGGCAGCCTCGGTGGACTCGGAGGACGCACCCGTCGACTCGGAGGCCGGGGCCTCGGCGGTCGCGTCACCACCGGTCGCCTCGACGGCGGCCTTGTCCGCGTCGCCACCCAGGAGCTCGCGCTCCCACTCGGCCAGCGGCTCCTCGGCGCCCGGAGCGGTGGTCTCACCGGTCTTGGCGCCCGAGCGGGCGATGAGGCCCTCGGCGACGGCGTCGGCGACCACGCGGGTCAGCAGGCCGACCGCGCGGATGGCGTCGTCGTTGCCCGGGATCGGGAAGTCGACCTCGTCGGGGTCGCAGTTGGTGTCGAGGATGCCGATGATCGGGATCCGCAGCTTGCGGGCCTCCTCGACCGCCAGGTGCTCCTTCTTGGTGTCGACGACCCACACCGCGGCGGGGGTGCGGCTCATCTCGCGGATGCCGCCGAGGGTCTTCTCCAGCTTGTCGCGCTCGCGCTTGAGCTGCAGGAGCTCCTTCTTGGTGCGGCCCGAGCCGGCGACGTTGTCGAAGTCGAGCTCGTCGAGCTCCTTCAGGCGGTTGATCCGCTGGTGCACGGTCTGGAAGTTGGTGAGCATGCCGCCCAGCCAGCGCTGGTTGACGTAGGGCATGCCGACGCGGGTCGCCTGCTCGGCGATCGCCTCCTGGGCCTGCTTCTTGGTGCCCACGAACATCACGGTGCCGCCCTTGGCGACGGTCTCCTTGATGAAGGCGTACGAGCGGTCGATGTAGGCCAGCGACTGCTGCAGGTCGATGATGTAGATGCCGTTGCGCTCGGTCATGATGAAGCGCTTCATCTTCGGGTTCCAGCGACGGGTCTGGTGTCCGAAGTGGACGCCGCTCTCGAGGAGCTGGCGCATGGTCACGACTGCCATGGGTGTCTCTTCTCCTGTGTGGAGGCCGCGCCCGTCGTGCCCGGCCTTGACGCAGGCCGGACCGGGAGCGACGCTCCGGTCGTTTTCAGTTCCTGCGGCCGACGGGTGCCGGCCGCCCTGACGCCCGCGCGCGACCCGACCCGGCGAACCGGGACCGAGGGCCACGCCCCCGGGTGCTCGGGGTCCGGAGAGGACCCCGTCCGTGGTGTGCGGGCGTGCGAAGTCAATCCACACGGATGGCCACACGGATTGCTCGGCTCAGCGTAGTCCACCGCCGCGGCGGCGGCGAATCCGCGACCCCCCGCGCGACGAGGCCCCGGACCCTGCCGGGTCCGGGGCCTCTCAGGCGCGCGGTCTCAGTTGTAGGACGGCTGGGACTGCGGGTTGAACGTGTCCATCGTGACGCCGTACGCCGTCTTGGCGCGCGGGTCGTCGAGCTTCAGCACGTCGAAGCCCTGCTGGATGTCGTTGGAGTAGATGTAGCCGTTGTACCAGTACGCCGACCACGACCCGGCGACCGTGAGCTTGTCGGTCGAGACCGGTCCCCGGTCGAACCACGCGATCTCGCGCGGGTTCGTCGAGTCGGTGAAGTCGAAGACGGAGATGCCGCCCTGGTACCACGCCTGGACCATCCAGTCGCGGCCCTTGACCGGGATCAGCGAGCCGTTGTGGGCCACGCAGTTCTCGGTGTTGGACTGGGTCCGCGGGATCTTGTAGTAGCTGCCGAAGACCAGCTCGCCGTCGACGATGTCGTAGATGCCGTTGGCGCCCTTGGTGTCCCCCACGGTCGGGTTGCAGGTGGCGGCGCCGCCACCGCCGAGCTCATCGGTGAAGACGACCTTCGTGCCCTTGTTGTTGAAGGTGGCGGAGTGCCAGAAGGCGAAGTTCTCCTGGTCCTGCACCCGCTCGGTCACCACGGGGTTGGCCCGGTCGGTGATGTCGAGCAGGATGCCGTCACCCATGCACGCACCCGCTGCGATGTCCTTGCTCGGGTAGGCCGTGATGTCGTGGCAGCCGGCGGTCGCGCGGGAGTAGCCGGTCCCGTCGCTGCCACCGTCCGGGAAAAGGACCGGGGTCCCGACCAGGGCCGCATCGGCCGGCGACGCCACCGGGATCTTCACGATGCTGATCTTGTCGTGCGGCGGCTGGCAGTCGGGGAAGCTGGCGTTCGGGTTGTAGGACGAGACGTACACGAACAGCTCCCGACCGTCCTTGGTCGGCGCGAGCGTGTGGGTGTGGGAGCCGCAGTCGGTCTCGACGGAGGCGACGTACGCCGGGTCAGCCGGGTTGCTGATATCGAAGACCCGGACGCCCTCCCAGGACTCCTTCACCGACGCCGACTGCGTCGTGCTGGCGCACGAGTCGTCGTTGCGGCTGGAGTCCACGCTCAGAACGAGGATGTCGCCCCAGACGGAGACGTCGTTCTGGGAGCCGGGGCACAGGAACTGCTTGACCACGGCCGGCTCGGCCGGGTCGGACAGGTCGTAGACCGTGAACCCGTCGTAGTTGCCGGCGTAGGCGTACTTGCCCTTGAAGGCGAGGTCGCTGTTCGTGCCCAGCAGGGGCGCCTGCTTCGGGATGTTGTGGACCAGGCTCAGGTTCGGACTGCTCGCCATCTCGCCCGGCGCCAGCTCGGCCCCGCTGTCGTCCATCGACGCGAAGTCGGCGCCGGGGAGGCAGGCGCTGGCGAAGTTGTCCTGGGCCCGCTCGAGCATCCGCTCGAGGCCGGGCGGGCACACCTCGGCCTTCGGGCTCTCGCCCTCCTCCGCACCCGAGGGGGTGACGATGCCGGCGAGGCCGAGCGCGACGCCGGTCGCGAGGCCAAGGCGGAGCCAGGCGGACTTCCGGCCGGCCGGCCGCCTCGTGGTTCTGAGCATGGGGAGGAGCCCTTTCGTCGCTGACGGAGCGCGGGCTTGCGCACGGTCAGGAATGTCGTACCTTTTCCCGCGAAACGTCCGGAAGAGGTTGCGGCCCGCACCTTTCTGCAATGCAGATTTGTGAGGCGACGCAGCCGGTCAGGCCGGGCCCGAGGCTCAGGAGATGCCTGTGAGCGGTGTGCGTGTCCCCCGTCCGGTCCGCTCCGTCGTGGCCGCGGGCACAGTGCTCGTCGCGCTGGCCGCCTGCAGCGGTCCCGCCGACGACCCGGCGACGGGAGCAGAGGCGGGGCGGGAGGCACCCGTGGTGCAGCCCGGAGGGCCCGGTGAGCCGACCGCTCTGATCGACCCGGCCGACGTCGACCCGGAGGACCCCTGGAACCACGCGGACGTGGCGTTCATGCAGATGATGATCTGGCACCATGCCCAGGCGCTGGAGATGTCGGACCTGGCGGCCGACCGGGCGGGGAGCCCCCAGGTCCGTGCCCTCGCCGAGCGGATCCGGGCAGCCCAGGGACCCGAGATCATGAGCATGGCCGCCTGGCTCGACGAGCGGGGGATGGAGGTGCCCCGCGCCGATCAGGACGCCGAGTCGTGGGACCACGCCGCGCACGGCCACGACGGCATGGCGGGGATGCTGACCGACGCCGAGATGGAGCAGCTGGCGGCTGCCAGCGGCTCGGAGTTCGACCGGCTCTTCCTCGAGGGCATGATCGGCCACCACGAGGGGGCCCTGGAGATGGCGGACCACGTGACCGTCGAGGGCGAGGACTTCCGGGTCAGCGAGCTGGCCGCCGACGTCTCGGTCAGCCAGGCCGCCGAGATCGGCCGCATGGAGGAGCTGCTCCGGCGGGTGTGACCCGGGCCCCGTGAGCAGGGGCCCACGTCGCGTCCACAGCCGCGGTCCCCTCCCGCACTGTCCCCAGCCCGGCCGCCGACGGCGACGCGTCGTGTGTGGTCGGCGGCAGGCTGCCGCCATGCCCTCACCGCCACTCCTGACCGGGCTGTTCGGGCTGTTCGGAGCCGGGCTCCCCGGGCTCGCCCTCGTCGTCATGGGCCCGGCGGCCTCCCCCTGGCCGTCGACGCCCGTCGGGCCCGGGGAGCCCTCCCCCGCCGTCGCGGCTCCCGCCGCCGGGGCGGTGACAGGCACGCCGGCCCCAGCGGGCGTCTGGCCGCTCCGGACCCGTCCCGAGGTCCACGCCGGGTTCTCCCCGCCGCTGACGGCCTGGGGCGCCGGCCACCGGGGCGTCGACCTGGTCGGCGAGCCCGGACAGCCGGTCCGCGCCGCGCTGCCGGGCCGGGTCAGCTGGGCGGGGCCACTGGCCGGGCGGGGCGTCGTCGTGGTCGACCACGGCGCGACCCGGACGACGTACGAGCCGGTGACCGCGGAGGTCCCGGTCGGCGCGTCCGTCGCGGCCGGCGACCGGCTCGGGACGCTCGCTGCACCGGGTTCGCACTGCGCGCCCCGGACCTGTCTGCACTGGGGCTGGATCAGGGGCGAGACCTACCTCGACCCGCTGCGGCTGGTCGGGCTGGGACCGGTGCGGCTGCTGCCGCTGTGGCGGTGAGCCGGAGGCAGGCCCGTCACGCCCGTGGGTGCGCCTGCCGGTAGGCGCTGCGGAGCCGGTCGGTGGTCACGTGGGTGTAGAGCTGGGTCGTGGCCAGCGATGCGTGGCCCAGCAGCTCCTGCACCGACCTGAGGTCGGCGCCGCCCTCCAGCAGGTGGGTGGCGGCGGTGTGGCGCAGCCCGTGGGGGCCGATGTCGGGCGCGCCCGGCACGTCCGCGATGCGGCGGTGCACCAGGGTCCGGACGGCGCGCTGGTCGATCCGTCCGCCGCGGACGCCGAGGAACAGCGCCGGCCCCGACCCCTCCACCGCGAGCCGGGGACGACCACGACGGGTCCAGAAGTCGAGTGCACGGGCCGCGGGGCGACCGAAGGGCACCGTGCGCTCCTTGCGGCCCTTGCCGAGCACCCGCACCACGTTGCGCTCCCGGTCGACGTCGTCGAGGTCGAGCCCGACGAGCTCACCGACCCGGATGCCCGTGGCGTAGAGCAGCTCGAGCATGGCGACGTCGCGCAGACCGACCGCGCTGCCGTCGTCGGCCAGCGCCGTGGCGGCGCGGATGAGCTCGTCGGCCTCGTCGGTCCTGAGCACCGGCGGCAGGGTGCGGCGGGCACGCGGCGAACCGAGGCTGGCGCCGACGTCGTGGGGAGTGCGCCCGGTCCGGGCCAGCCAGGCCGTGAACACCCGGGCGGCGGTGGCGCGGCGCGCGATCGTGGTGCGCGCGCGACCGCTGGTCTGCAGCCGCGCCAGCCAGCTCCGCAGGGCCCGCAGGTCGAGGTCGGCGAGGTCCTCGAGCCCCATCCGCCGTGCGTGCTCGAGCAGCCCCGCGACGTCGGCGAGGTAGGCGCGGACGGTGTGCGGCGTGAGGTCCCGCTCGCCCGCGAGGTGGCGCTCGTAGTCGCCGAGCACGCGCATGAACGCCTCGGGCAGCTCCTCCTGGCCGTCCGGTTCGTCCGGCTCGTCCGGCCGCTCGTGCTCCGGGGACGGCTCGCTGGACATGTCGCGAGTCTAGGAGCGGGTTGCCCCGTCCCCGCGGACCGTCACCGCGCGGCGCCGGACAGCCTCCAGCCGTCGGACGAGCACTCGACGAGGCCGCGGCCGAGCAACCCCTGGAGGGTGGAACCGACCTCGAGCAGCGCCATCCCGGCGGTGCGGGCGATGGAGTCGGGAAGCGCCGGCCGCTGCGCCGGGACCGCGTCGAGCACCTGCTGCTGCCGCCGGGTCAGCCGGTCGCGCGGGCGCTCGGCGTCCCGGGCGGGCTCGAGCAGCCCCTCCCCCGCGGCGCCGAGCAGCTCGGCGACCTCCGCGGCGGAGGTGACCAGCGTCGCCGCACCGGAGCGGATGAGCTGGTGCACGCCCTCGGAAGGGGCGCTGGTCACCGGGCCCGGGACCCCCATCAGCGGCCGGTGGAGCCGGCTCGCCCAGTTGGCGGTGTTGAGCGCGCCGCTGCGCACCGCGGCTTCCACCACCACGGTGCCGACCGCGAGGGCCGCGATGAGCCGGTTGCGGGCCAGGAAGCGCAGCCGGGTCGGGCTGCAGCCGGGTGCCAGCTCGGAGACCACGGCGCCGTGCCGGGCGAGGTGGTCGAGCAGGTCGCGGTGGGCCGCCGGGTATGCCCGGTCGACGCCGCACGCGAGCACGGCAACGGACTCGCCGCCCATCGCCAGCGCTCCGCGGTGGGCGGCCTGGTCGATGCCGAACGCCGCCCCCGAGACGACGCAGTGGCCGCGACGTGCGAGCCCGGCCGCCAGGTCGCCGGCGAGGTCGGTGCCGTAGGTGGTGGCCGACCGGGCGCCGACGACGGCGACCGGACGAGCGAGCTCGTGGAGCCGAAGCGGCCCCCGCACCCACAGCCCGAGCGGTGGGCCGCCCCGGTCCTGGACGGCCGGCGCGGCAGTCAGGTCGTCGAGCCCGGGCGGCCACTCCGGGTCGCCCGGGATCACGAACCGGATGCCCTGCCGGTCGGCCCGCTCGAGGTCGCGGGCCGGGTCGCTGGTCTCCAGTCGGGCGGCGACGTCGCGCACCATCTGGCGCCGCTCGGCCTCGCCGTCCGGGTCCGTCGGGTCCGGCGCGGGGGCCGCGGGGGTCGGACCGTCCTCGCCTGCGCAGAGCATCTCGTGGACCGCGACCGCGCCGATCTGCGCCACGGAGACGGCGAGCCGAGGAGCGCCGGGCTCGCCGAGGCGCCCCAGCGCAACTCGTGCCAGACGCTCGGCTTCCCGGGGGCTCACCCGGCCCGCCTCTCGAGGGCGGCGAGGTCGAGGGCGTCCCCGCGGCGCAGGGCGATCGCGGTCCGGACGTGCTCGACCCGGGGCTGGTCCTCGTCACGGAGATCGGCGAGGGTCCAGGCCAGCCGGTGGACGCGGGTGGCGCCGCGCCGGCTGAGCCGGCCGTCGTAGACCTGGTCCTCGAGCAGCAGCTGCCCCTCGTCGCCCAGCGGCCACTCGCGCCGCAGCAGGGGTCCCGGAGCCTGCCCGTTGAGGCGCCAGCTGCGGTCGGCGTACCGCGCGGCCTGCCGGGCGCGCGCGACCTCCACGCGGGCCCGGACGTCCACCGATGGCTCCGGGCGGTGGAACGGGTCGCGGGCCTCGTGCCGCCGCAGCGGCACGAGGTGGCGGGTGATGTCGATGCGGTCGGTCACCGGTCCGCTGACCCGCCGCCGGTAGTCGCGCCGCTGCACCTCGTGGCACTGGCAGCGGCTCAGGCTCGGGTCGGGGTGGTAGTTGCCGCACGGGCACGGGTTGGCAGCCATGACGACCATCCCGCGGGCCGGGAACGTCGCGGTGTCCTCGCCCCGCGCGATGGTGACCTCACCGCTCTCGAGCGGCTGGCGCAGCGCCTCGATGGCGTCGGTCCGGAACAGCGGGAACTCGTCGAGGAAGAGCACCCCGCAGTGTGCGCGGCTCACCTCCCCCGGGCGGACCCCGCCGGTGCCGCCGCCCAGCAGGGCGACCTTGCTGGCGTCGTGGTGCGGCGCGGAGAACGGCGGCCGCACCAGCATCCCGTCGTCGGGCTCCAGCGCACCGGCCAGCGAGTGGATCGCGGTCAGCTCCAGCGACTCCTGCGGGGTCAGGTCCGGCAGGATCGTCGGGATGCGCTCGGCGAGGGTGGTCTTGCCCGCGCCCTTGGGCCCCGACAGCAGCAAGTGGTGGCCGCCGGCTGCGGCCACCTCGACGGCGAACCTGGCGTCGGCCATGCCGAGCAGGTCGGCCATGTCGACCTCCGCCATCCGCTCCTGGCCCCGCCACGCCAGCATCCGCAGCCCCGACATCGGGGCGACCGGGGGCGCCGTGGGCACCGGCTCGCCACGGAGCTCGGCCACGACCTGGGCCAGGGACCGCATGCCGAGGACTGTCAGGCCCGGCACCATCGCCGCCTCCGCCGCCTGCGGCTCGGGGACGAACACGCGGTTGATGCCGCGTGTCGACGCCGCCAGCGCCATCGGCAGGACGCCCGGGACCGATCGCAGCCCGCCCGTCAGCGTGAGCTCGCCGAGGAAGACGGTGCCCGACAGCGACGCCGCGGGCACGACGTCGGCCGCGGCCAGGACGGCAACGGCGATCGCTAGGTCGAAGTGGGTGCCGCGCTTCGGCAGGTCGGCCGGCGAGAGCAGCACCGTGATCCGGCGGGTGGTGGGCCAGTCGAGGTTGCTGTTGGTGACGGCCATCCGGCACCGGTCACGCGCCTCGTTGAGCGAGGTGTCGGGCCGACCCACCAGCGTCGTGCCGACCTGCCCCTGGGACACGTCCGCCTGCACGTCGATCAGGTGGCCGAGCGCGCCCTGCATGGACACGGTCTGGGCAGTGGCGTACGTCATCAGACGAGCCCCCTGACGTGGTCGACCTGCGTGGCCCCGGTGAGCGGCCGGACGACGCCGACGAGGTCGATCCGCACCTGGTCCACCGCAACCCCGCGCTCGCGCTGCCACGCGGCGGCGAGCCGGGTCAGCCGGTCCAGCTTGACCGGCGTCACCGCCTCGTGGGGCGTCCCGTGGCTCACTCCGCGCCGGGTCTTCACCTCGCAGAAGACCAGCACCGCGCCGTCGCGGAGGACGAGGTCGATCTCCCCCTCCGCGCACCGCCAGTTGCGGTCGAGCAGCACCATCCCCTGGCCGACGAGGTGGCGGGCCGCGAGCTCCTCGCCGTACACGCCGAGCGCCCGTCGGGCGGCCGCGCCCCGCGCGGCCCGTTCTCCGGTAGTCATGGCACCACGGTTGCGCCGCCGGCCGACCGTCCCGCGTTCCCGGACCTCCACCTGTGGAGCTCCAGGGCGCAAACCCGCCCTGTGCACGACAACCGGGCCGGTGCAGCGGCCGGCAACGGTCCCGAAGGTCCCGGTGGCGTGGACCACCGTCTTTGCCGTACTGCCCAATATTGGGGACGCCAGACATGGCCCCCTGCAGCCCTTCGGCGACCTCCCCAAGGTGGGGGAAGCCGTGTGGGGACGGAGGGGACATGAGGAGTGGACCGCGTCGCGAAGGACGTGAGCGGGGAGCGGCAGCCACGGAGTTCGCGCTCGTGGTGGTGCCGTTCCTGCTGCTCGTCTTCGGCAGCATCGAGTTCGGCTGGGCCATCAACAAGGACGTGCTGGTCAACAACGCAGCCCGTGAGGGCGCCCGCGAGGGCAGCCTCAACCCGACCGCCGCCGACGTCGAGTCCGTGGTGCGCTCGTCCCTGTCGGGCACCGCTCCGGGCGACATCTCGGTCTCGGTGACCTGCCGACGCCCCGGCGGCGCCGCCTGCTCGAGCATGTCCGACGCCGAGTCCGGAGGCGCCGTGGTCGTCACCGTGGACGTGCGCCACGACTGGGTCACGCCGTTCGGCGCGGTCTTCTCCTCGAGCGGCATCACGCTCTCCAAGACCACGGAGATGAGGATCGAATGAGGCTGCGCACGATTCGACGCCGGCGCGCCGACGACGAGCGGGGCGCCATCGCGGTCCTCTCGGCGATGGTGATGGTGCTGATGCTCGGCTTCGCCGCGCTCGCGGTGGACGTCTCGGACCACGTCAACGAGCGCCAGGAGCTCCACGACACCCTCGACATGGCCGCCCATGCCGGGGCCGGCATGCTCCCCGACGACGGCAACGGCGCCCGGGCCGCGGCCCTGGCCTACGCCGCCCGCATCGACCCGTCGGCGACGCCCGACATCGACTTCTTCTGCGTCGTCGGCTCGGTCGGCACCGCGCCGGCGTGGACGGTCAACACCACGCACGTCCCGACCACCTGCAACCCGGGACCGCCGCCGTACATCCCGGTCACCTACCCGGGCCTGCGGTGCAACGCCACCATCTGCGCGATCCCGTGCGTCCCCGCCGAGGGCGACCGCTGCAACACGCTGCGGGCCCGCGACGAGAAGGACGTGCCCTTCGCGTTCGCCCCCGTCATCGGCGTCGACCAGGGCAGCACCGGCACGCTGACCTCCGTCGCGTGCCAGGGCACCTGCGGCACGACACCGCCGACCCCGATCGACTTCGTCGTCGTGGGCGACCGTACCGGCAGCATGGGCAGCGCCATCACGTCCCTGGAGGACGCGATCGAGAACCTGCTCGAGTTCCTCACCCCGACCCAGCACCGCGTCGCGCTCGGCACGATCGGGCGCAGCTCGTCGACGGCTCCGGCGGGGTGCCCGAGCCAGCCGAGCACCTCCCGGAGCTCGGGTCCCTGGACTCCGGTCGGCTTCAGCGACACCTACGACCTCAGCGACGTCGTGCCACCCAGCGTCCCGCCCTCGCTCAACATGCTCGACCCGGTGACACGGGCGGTCGACTGCCTCGGCAACCAGAACTCCTCGACGGGGACGTACCTGGCCGCACCGATGCGCGCGGCACGCCAGCTGCTCAGCGGCCCCACGGCCCGCCCTGCCCCGACCAAGAAGGCCATCATCTTCATGACCGACGGCGAGCCGAACGAGAGCTCGGACCCCGGCGGCTCGGACCCGTACAGCAGCAACGGCGTGACCGCCTGCAACAACGCCGTCGGCCAGGCGAACTCCGCCAAGTCGCAGGGAATCCTGGTGGTGACCATCGCCTTCCGGCTGGAGAACGTCCGCTGCGAGGGCAGCGGTACGCCGCTGGTGACGGAGAAGCTCGCACAGATGGCGTCACCGGAGCCGGACGGCACGCCGAGCCTCGACGACGGCGGCGGTGTCGGCCCGGGCTGCAACACGGCCGCCGAGGTGGCGGGCGAGAACAGCGACGGCGACTTCTTCTTCTGCACCCCCGACGCGAGCCAGCTGTCCCCGATCTTCCAGTCCGCAGCCTCCTCCGTGGTGGAGAGCACCCGCCTGATCCGACTTCCCTGATCGCCCTCAGGGCACTCGCGCGGCTGGCACCATGGGGGCATGGTCGACGACGTGAGCCTGGCCGACGTCGTCGTGGCGCTGTCGGTGTTCACGGCATCGCTGGTGCTCGCGGTGCTCGTACGCGTCCTGCTGGTCCGCCTGGTCGACCGGGGCGACTCCGACCGCCATGTCGGGCGGGTGCTCGGACGCTTCCTGTCCATCGTGGTGGTCGCCGTCGGCATCGTCTACGCGCTCGGCGCCGCCGGGGTGCGCGTCGGGCCGCTGATCGGGGCACTCGGCCTCGGCGGCATCGCGGTGGCGTTCGCGGCCCAGGACATCCTCGAGAACTTCATCGCGGGCGTGCTGCTCCAGGTCCGGCGGCCGTTCCGGGTCGGCGACCAGATCTGCAGCGAGGACTACGAGGGGACGGTCGACGACGTCAACCTGCGCACGGTGAAGCTGACGACCTACGACGGGCTCACCGTCTACCTGCCCAACGCGAGCGTGCTGCGCGCGCCGATCGTGAACTACACGCGGACTCCGAGCAGCCGTACCTCGGTGACCGTCGGGGTCGCCTACGACACCGACCTGGAGACCGCCCGACGGGTGCTCCTGCAGGCGTGCCGCGAGGCCGACGGGGTGCAGCAGGAACCGCCCCCCGAGGTGTGGGTGGAGGAGTTCGGGGACTCCTCGATCAACATTGCCGTGCGCTACTGGCACGCCTCGGACATCGGCAGCCGCTGGCGCGCGAGGAACGCCATGGCCGTCGCGATCAAGGGACACCTCGACCGCGCCGGCATCACCATCCCCTTCCCGCAGCGGACGCTCTGGTTCGGACCAGGCAGCACCACGCTGCGGGTGCAGGGCACCGAGGACGGCTGACCTCCGGCCCGAACGACGGGCGAGACGCGCGACCACGATCCGGACAGGCCGGTCCCGACATCGGCGTACGCTGGGTGGACGCACGGAGTGGGCCGACGCCGTCGAGGAACGAGCAAGGGGAGGTGGCCCATGGAGTGGTGGGGCTGGTTGATCGTGGTCCTGGTCGTCCTGCTGGTGCTGGCGGGAGGGGTGCTGGCCGTGCAGGCGCGGCGGCGACGCGGTGGCGTGATCATCGACCCCTCCGGCCCCCCGGGCCCCGGCGGGTCCCGGAAGGCGGGCGACTCCTGATGAGCCTGCTGATGCGCGCGAGCGAGATCCACGCACGCCCGGTGGTCACGATGGGCGGCGAGGACGTCGCGCAGGTCAAGGACATCGTCTACTCCCCCGGGGGCGGCGAGGTGCACGGCTTCACCCTCGCCGGCCGCGGGATGCTGGCGGGTCCTCTCGACCGTGGAATCCGGTGGAGCGACGTGCACGCACTGGGCGGCGACGCGCTGATGGTCGCCGACGAGGAAGCCCTCCAGCCGCTCGACGTGCTGCTCGGCGACGCCGGAGGCGGTGACGGCCACGGCGGCGGCGACATCCTCGGGTCGCAGGTGCTCACCGACGACGGCACGGTGCTCGGCAAGGTCGTCGACGTCATCGTGGGCGTGCTCGACTCGAGCAGGGGCGCCGGTCACTGCGACGTGGTCGGCTACGAGATCGAGGCGTCCGACGCGGTGGCGCCGCAGGGCGGCACGATGCTGGTCCCGCTGCCGGACACCCTCGCCGCGTCAGCGGAGCACCTCATGGTGCCCGCGAGCGCCCGCGACTTCGTCCGTCACGACATGGCCGGGTTCGGAGCCGCGGTGGAGGAGTTCCGCAGCCAGCTGGAAGGGCGGCAGTGATGAAGTTCTCCGAGGCGCACGGCACCAAGATCGTGAGCACCGAGACGGCCGAGACCGTGGGTGAGGTCGACGGCTTCGTCGTCGACCCCTCCGACCACGCGGTGCGAGCGTTGCGGGTGAGGAAGTCCAACGCCGGCAACACCTTGGCCTGGTCCGACATCCGCGCCTTCGGTGTGGACGCCGTCACGGTCGACCGGGGGGAACGGATCCGTGACGCCGGTGGCGACGTCTCCGACCTGCTCGGCAAGGAGCGGCAGATCCTCGGCAAGAGGGTGCTGACCACGGGCGGCGAGGAGCTCGGGTCGGTCAGCGACATCGACTTCGACCCAGACTCGGGCGAGGTGACGTCCCTCGTCTGCGGGGATGGCGACGTCGCCGGGGCCCGGCTCGTCGGCGTCGGGTCCTACGCAGTCGTCGTGCAGCGGTCCTGAAGCCGCCACCCGAACGGGCGGCGGGGCACCTAGGCTGGCCGGGTGCGGACCCTCGGCAACATCCTGTGGCTGGTGCTGGCCGGCTGGTGGCTGGCGCTCGCCTACGTGCTCGCAGGGATCCTCGCGTTCGTCCTGATCATCACGATCCCCTTCGGGATCGCGGCGTTCCGTCTTGCCGGGTTCGTGCTGTGGCCGTTCGGACGCACCACCGTGTGGCGCCGCGACGCCGGGGTCGGCTCGGTCGTGGGCAACGTGCTGTGGGTGATCTTCTTCGGCTGGGAGCTCGCACTGGCGCACCTCGTCGCCGGCACCCTGCTGTGCCTGACCGTCATCGGGATCCCGCTCGGTCTCGGGGCCTGGAAGCAGGTGCCGCTGGCGCTGCTGCCCCTGGGGCGTCAGGTCGTCCCGGTCGCGTCCACGCAGCGCTACTAGCCCAGATCTACCGGGCCCGGATCCTGTCGGCCGCCACCCGCAGGTCACGGAAGTCCACGACCGCCAGTCGCGCAGCCCGCACGAGCTCGGGGAGCCCGGACGCTCCGACCACGAAGATGTCGTCGATGACCGAGTCACTCGGCGTCGGCTCCCCGTAGCAGTCGTGCCAGGCCAGCTCCACCAGCTCCAGGACGTCGAGCGCCGCCTCGGCCTGCGCGCCGAACGCCAGGCGTGCGCGTGGTGCGCGCAGCGCCCGGCGTTCGGCTCGTCCCACCACCATGGAGCCAGTGTGGACCCGGTCCGGTCGATCGTCAGTCGATCAGCCGGACGATCGGCGTCCCCACACCCAGGAAGTCGATGGTGGGCATGTCGCCGTCCACCGGCAGGGCGTCGATGTTGAAGAAGACCACGGTGATCTTGGTGATGTCGTTCTGTGGAACCCACAGGCCGTTGTCCGCCGTGGCAGTCCGGGAGCCCCTGATCGCCGCGGACGTCGCCTGCTCGTCGGTGATGAACGCCGGCCGGAAGTCGATCAGCGAGTAGCGGGCCGACCCACCGTTGGTCGGCTCCACGGCCAGCACAGGCACCCAGAAGAACCGCGGCGAGGAGTAGATGTCCTGGTGGAGCTTGGGCCCGCCGTTGTAGTTGCGGTGGGTGATGTCCGCCAGCGACGTCGTGCCGTCGGTCAGGTAGCAGGTGAGCACGTCGTTGTTGATCGAGTAGTTGGTGTTCCCGATCCGGACGGTCCGGTTGCTGGAGCCGCCGTTCGGGTCGCAGCCCGACCGGGTGCCGGCCGTGCGCAGCAGGCCGGGGTCTCCGCCCTGCCCGACGATCATCCCCTGGGTGGCCGCGTTGGCCGGCAGGCCCGTGTCGGTGTCGACGCAGTTGGTGCCGCGCCGCAGGACGGCCGGCGACGTCGAGGAGGCCACGGCACCGAGCAGGCCGTGGACGCAGGTCCCCGCGAGGCCCGGGTTGTCGACGGCCCACTGGTGCACCGTGGGCGTCAGCGGCGGCTGGAGCCCCTTGATGATGTTGCGGGCGATCCAGTTGCTGGGGTTGGTGTCCGTGCGCGGGAGCTTGAGTGTCCCGAAGTTGCCGCTGCTGGAGCCGCTCACGCACTCCAGGACGGGGTCGCCGACCCGCAGCGGGATGGCCTCGTCGGCCGGCGACCACGTCCCCGTCGCCACGGGGCCGTTGAACACCCGGATCCACCACACCGCCTCGGTCTGCGCGACGGAGTCGGGGATGTCCAGCTCGACCGTGCGCGACGGGTTGCTGGTGTACGGCGCGAGCCCGGTCCGCGAGCCGTCGCCCTGGAGCCAGAAGTTTCCCTGCTGGACGACGTAGATCGGGTTGGGGTCGTCACCGCGGAAGAAGCCGACGAACCGGGTGTTGCTCCACTTGGACGCCGTCAGCCGCAGCTGGTTGCCCACGGAGTTCAGCGCGAGGGTCGAGACCGTGGCGCCCGTGGAGTCGAGTGCTGTTGCTGCGCTCAGCCTGGTCGTGTTCGTGTCCAGGGGGTAGGCGAGCGTGGGCACGACCGGAACCGTCTGGCCGTTCGCCGGGTCGGTCAGCGTCTGCCGGCCGAAGGAGCACGAGTCGACGGCGTACATCGGCACGACGCGCATGCCGCCGGAGTAGACGTTGACCGTGGCGTCGGCGTTGACGTAGGTGCCGTCCATCCCGAGCACCGTCGCGAAGCCGAACGCGACCCGCGCCCGAGGGGACGTCACCCGGACGCCCTCGTTGGTGTACTCCACCTCGCCGTTGAGGATGCTGCCGTCCGTGAGGTCGGCCGCGACGACGCAGGTAGGAGGACTGTTGCGCCAGCACGCGTCCTCGTCGTCCTGCGGCTGGTTGTCGTTGAGGGCGGCGGTCACGGCGTTCACCACCGCGGCGGAGGGTGCGCCCCCGGCCGAGATGGTGGTGCTCAGCTCGGGCGCTGCGGCCAGCGCCGCGAAGTCCGCCTGGGTCTGCGAGTTCGTCTTGCGGGCCACGGTGTTGCCGAGGTCGACGGCGAGGGCCGCCATGATCAGGATGACCAGGGAGACGATGGCGTAGACGACAGCGACCGCGCCGCGGTCGCCACGACGACGGAGGCGCCAGCGGCGGCGGAGGGTCAGGCGGTGCATGCCGGCCCCGCAGTCGTGTCCTCGAGGCGGGCCTTGACCACCTTGGTCACGACGCCGCCGTTGGGGAGGGGCAGCAGCCCGATGATCTCGGCGTCCGCCGTGACGGTCACGACCACCTGGGTCACGCCCGGCGTGGCGCCCGAAAGGGAGGCCGGGGACTTGGTGAGGCTGGTGACCTGCACCGACTGCTGCTGGGCCAGCGTCTGCGCCTCGTTGCCCACCCAGCAGTCGCCCACGACCAGGCGCCGGGCCACGGTGCTCGCGGCACCCGAGGCCGTCTGACTGACGAAGAAGTACCAGCCGTACTGCATCAGCCCGACCAGCACCAGCATCAGCGGGATCGACACCAGTGCGAACTCGACCGCTGAGGCACCACGCTCGTCGCCGTCACGATGACGGCGCACCATCCACGACATACCCGTCCCCTCTCGACGTCCCCTGAGCACACTGTCTCGGGGCCGCGGAGGTGGATCCGGGCCATTGGGGACCTAGGTCCCGTTAATTGGGTATGTGCGGGTCAGCCCCCTCGGGTGATTTCGGTAGCCACCTCAGCGCACCAGCCCGACGAGGTTCAGGGAGGGGACCGACACGGCGGCGTTGGGGTCGACGGACATCGTGACCCGGGTCGTGTTGCCGTTCAGCCGGACGCTCGTGGCGATGTACTGCGCGTTCCTTAGGTCGAGGGCAGCACCTCCGCTGAGGATGAAGGGGTCTGCGTTGGGGGCCATGAAGACACCCTGCACCTTGAAGAGACCTCCGCCCGCCATGCTGAAGTTGGTGCTGGTGCTGCTGCCGCTCTCGGCCCAGAGCGCCAGGTCCTCGGGCCCGTCCGGGTCCCCCCAGGCGGCGACGGCGGTCGGGGTCGGGTTGCCGGCCGCGTCGGTGATGGCGTCGAGCGAGTTCGGGGCGGTCCAGTCGACGTCACCGCCGTTCTGCGTGAACTGGCCGGAACCGAGGCCGCCGTTCACCCCGGCGCACGGCGTCGAGGTCGGCGCGGCGCCCGCGGCGGCCGGGATGCAGGCGTCGGTGCGGCCGGCCATGAGGATGGCCGTCGTCCGGCACAGCCGGAGCAGGCCACCCGTCTGCTTGAAGTCCCCGCCGCGGACCAGCAGGCTCCCCCGGATGTTGCTGGTGCCCGTGCTGCAGTTGCCGCTGCCGTCGACGCTGCCCGACATCCCGACCTCGAAGGACGAGTTGTTGCCGAGGTCGATGGCCGACGAGTTGTTGCCGTGGTTCCCGATGTAGACCTTGCGGGCGTTGGGGAGCCGGAGCTGGCGGCTCGGGTTGACCCAGCCGCGGAAGTAGACGGTGCCCGCATTGATGGTCAGCCCGCTGTTGTCACCGACGAACTTGCCGCTGCAGTTGATGTAGAGCTTGTTGCTCGGGAGCAGGTTCATCGCCGTGATCTCGAGCGGTGTGGGCTTGCAGGGGTCCGCGGCCACGAGGGGGATCCAGCCGCCCAGCACCCACGCGGGAGGGAGCGGAAGGCCGGTGTTGCCGGCGGCGAACATCGAGCTGGCAGCGCTCACCGCGGCCTTCACCCCCGGGAAGTACCGGTCGTCCACCAGGCTGCGGGTGACCAGTGGACGCCCGCTCACCTCGAGCTTGCTGCCGGATGTGCCGGTGAGGGAGTCCGTGGCGTAGACCTGGTTGAGGCTGTCGCGCACGGGCGCTCCGGTCAACCCGTTGTAGGTCGCGACCGACGTGATGCTGCCTGGCTTGTTGGGGTCCGGCGCCGCCGGGTTGCTGGCCAGGGGGGCCGCGTGGGCGATGATGCCGTCGTTTGCGAGTCCGCCGAAGATCGATCCGTTGTTGGCGCCGTTGCACCCCACGCCGTCGCTGTCGGCGTGGATCGTGCCCGGCTGGGTCTTGCCGTCGGAGGACAGCGCGCCGAGGACGCGGATGAACGAGCCGCCGCCGCTGGAGCCCGTCGTCAGGACCGGGCAGCCCGTGCGCTTCAGGAGCAGCATCGCGGGCGCGCTGTCCCCCGGACCCGCCGTCACCCGGCCGACGGAGCGGACCGAGGTCCGGAGATCGGCCGACGTGGCGAGGCTGCCCATGCCGGGTCGGCGGCTCTGGGTGATGGTCACGGACAGGTTGTCGCAGCCCTGCAGCGCGGGGTCGCCGTTGTCCCCGCTGGTCGCGGGGAGCGTGTCCTCGGCCCAGGCGCCCCCGCCGAGGACGTAACCGCTCTCGATGGTGACGGTCACCGTCACACCGCGGTAGGTGCCGCTCCCGCTCCAGCGGGCCCAGGTGCTGCGGTCGGTGGGCCGGCACACCCGGTTGCGCAGGGTGGCGTCGGAGCAGCCGTTCGCGGTGGCGGCCCCCAGACCGTCCTTCCAGTTCGTGTTCTCGTTGATCCCCGCGAACCGGGGGCTGTTCGCCTTGAGGTACCGCGCCGCGGTGCACACACCGATGAAGGGCCGCGATACGCCGTCGACGGCGCCGAGCCCGTGGAGACCGGCCAGCGTGGCGGAGTCGGCGGCGGAGCGGTCGATCTGTCGGTCGATCCTTGCCAGCCCGAAGTCCATCACGAGCGCGGTGATCACCAGGAGGCCCGTCATGGACGCGGCCACGACCACCGCGACCGCCCCGCGCTCGTCGCGGGCGGATCGCCTCGGCCACGGCAGTGTCAGGCGACGGGGCACGTCGACGCCACCTTCCGGCTGTAGTACGCGACGGACTCCGCCTTGGAGTTGAAGGTCAGGTCCGGGAACGCGATCAGGCGGATGCGCTGGGGACGCTGCATCCAGACGAGCACGGCGCAGCTCCCCGACGCCATGTTGGCCGGGACCGGGGGTGCGCTGCCGCAGCTCGCACCGATGTGCTCGGCGGCAGTCGTCCCGGTGGAGCGGACCAGCCGGACACAGATCTGGTCGTTGGTGACCGTGACGCCGGCGTTGAAGTAGGTCTGCTTGACGCGGTCCCGGACCGAGGTGGCCCACGAGGAGTTCGAGATGCTGGTCGCCGCGCCGTAGCGAGCGCCCTCACGGGTGGCGTTGGTCGCGGAGAGGTGGTCGGAGAAGGCCAGGCCGGTCGTGATGAGGCCGAACAGGACCATCATCAGCAGCGGCACGATCAGCGCGAACTCCACGGCCGACGCTCCGCGCTCGCCGTGGCGTCGCGCACGTCTGCTCGTCCCCATGATGGTCCCCTCTCCCGGATGCACCCCGGGACCCACCATCGTGAGTCGAGGCCTCGGGAGAGGGTGGTTTCGGTGCTGCCTCCCCAAATTGGGGTATACCGCACACCGATATACCGACCTTGGGCGTAGCGGCGGCCCTGTCAACCCACCAATCTGACGATGCTGCGGCCGGACGGCTGGTAGTCGATCGTCGGAGACTGCTGGTCGATCGGGAGCGCGGCCTTGTTGAAGGTGAAGACGCGCAGGACCTTGACCGAGTTGCCGTTGATGTCGAGCCCGTTGGCGCTGGTCGCCGGCGACGTCTGGGTCTCGTCGGTGATGAACGCCGGAACGAAGTCCTTGATCGGCTGGAAGTTCTTCTGGGCACGGTCCGTTGCCACGACCATGGGCAGCCAGACGAAGCGCGGGGAGTCGACGACCCGCGGGTCGAGCATCGACTGCGTGACCCCGGAGGCGGAGGCGATGTCGCTCAAGGATGCACCGTTGCGCAGGAAGCACGAGAGCACGTCGTTGTTGACGGTCACGCCACCGATGGAGGTGTTGGAGCGCGAGGGGTTGCACAGCGGCGAGGTCGATCCGTTGATGGCGGAGAGCCGTCCAGGCGTGCCGTTGTCCGCGCCGGTCACGAGGCCGTCGTAGATGGCCGGTCCGTCGTTGCCCGGGTCCGCGATGATGCAGTTTCTCGGGGGGTTGCTGCTGGACACCGTGTCCGGGTGGGCACCCGGGATGAAGCCGTGCTGGGGGCTTCCACAGTCCTTGGTCTCGGCCTGGGACGGTGCCCACAGGAAAGGCTGCAGCAGGTGGTCGAGGCCACCGGCGATGTTGCGGGCCAGTCGTTTGTTGCCGGTGGAGCCGTCCTTGCGTGGGCTCAGCAGCTGCCCGAAGTTGCCGCGGTCCTGGCCGACACAGCCGACGGGCACCGGCGTGCTTGTCGCGGACGGGGAGGCGGAGGCAGACGCCGAGGCGGACGCGGTGCTGGACGGCCCGGCCGACACCGTGACGGTCAGGAAGTTCGCCGAGTACTTCGCATTGCCGCTGTTGCCCGAGATCAGCGCATAGGCCCGCCAGGTCCCCGGTGTGGCCGTGATCTCGGGACCGATGGTGAATGAAGGGATGTTGAAGGTGGCCTGATTCTTGGCCAGGGACTGGGCTGCGTAGTCGACGTACCGGGAGCCGTCCGGGGCCCAGAAACGCAGCGAGGCCCGGTCCGGGTTGCCGTTGATGCCGGTGATGACCCAGTTGGAGGCCGTCGCCGAGCCGTTGTAGGAGATGGCGATCGGCGAGGTCCCGCCCAGGACGTGGTTGCCCTGCTCGTTGGGCGACGGGGTGAACCCTGACGGACTCGCCGACGGGGAGGCAGACCCCGAGGGGGAGGCAGACCCCGAGGGCGACGCCGACGGTGAAGACGGGGAGGGCGAGGGCGGGCCGCCGCCTTGGGTGGTGTCGGCGTCCGCGGGGCCGTAGCCGCAGCCGCTGGGCAGCCAGAACGGGATGAGGTCGACCGGGTCCGGGAGGGCCGAGACCACGCGGACCGTGGCGCTCCGGGTCACGTCGACGTTGTCGTAGCCCATGATCCCGGCGAGCCCGAAGTCCACCCGCGCGGACGGCGCGACCACCCTCATCTGGGTGCAGCCGGTGACGCAGGCAGTCCCGTCCGAGTTGTGGAACGTCACCTCGCCGTCGGCCGTGAGTGTGTTGAGCAGCTGCACGCCCGTCACGCTGGCCTGGCCGGCCACGCGGTTCTCGGGCAGGTTCAGGTAGGAGGCGACCTCGTTGGCGATGCTGAGGGCGTTGACCGGGGTCTTCGGCAGCAGGTAGCCGGCGCCGAGTGCGCTGACGTCGACCTGCTTCTGCACGGCTCGCTTGCGGGCCCAGGCGTTGCCCATGTCCACGGCCAGTGACGCGACGGTGAAGAGGAGGATCGAGAGGAGGCCCACCATCACGGCCGTGGCGCCCCGCTCCCGGTCGGTCCGGCGCCTCACGAGCAGTCCTCGAGCGGGGCCGGGACGTACTCGACCATGGCCTCGGCGGTCGAGGTGACCCGACCGTTGTTGACGAACGGCAGGAAGGGCAGCTGCAGGTCGAAGCTGGTGAAGGAGACCGTGACCGTGACCTTGTCGCCCACGAGGACGTCCCCGGAGCTGTCGTAGTCGCGCGTGATCGTGGCCGTGCCGCCGGACCCGGTGAGCCCCGTGATCTGGCCGCGGACCTCGTTGCGGAAGTCCGTGCACGTCGCCGGGTCGCCGACAGCGGAGAGCCGAACGGCGTCACGGGCGATGTCGCTGCCGCCCTGGTAGGCCCAGAAGTACATGCCGTACTGGATGATGCCGAAGACCAGCAGGAGCAGGATCGGCACGACGAGCGCGAACTCGACAGCTGCTGCGCCATGATCCGTCTGCACACGACGGGGGCGCTGAGGCCACTTCATGGACTCCCCTTCCGAGATCAAGGACCCCCCGTCGTCCTGAGCCTCGGAGTCTAGGGGCGCGAGGGCGGCCACGTACCCCAAATGGGTGAACTCAGGGCCGTACCAGCGGCGGACCAGACCAGTCGGCGGCGCGACGCCTCAGCCCTTGGGCGGATCGATGTCCTGCGGGCTGAGCTCCTCGACGTTGACGTCCTTGAAGGTGAGCACCTTGACGTTCTTGGCGAACCGCGCCGGGCGGTACATGTCCCACACCCAGGCGTCGCTCATCGAGACCTCGAAGAACACGTCGCCGGACTCGGTGCGGGCCTTCACGTCGACCTGGTTGCACAGGTAGAAGCGGCGGTCGGTCTCGACGACGTACTTGAAGATGCCCACCACGTCGCGGTACTCGCGGTAGAGGGTCAGCTCCATCTCGGTCTCGTAGCGCTCGAGATCCTCGGCACTCATCGCACTCCCTCGCTCACTGCCTGCTGCTGACGGAGCTCATTCTGCAGGGCGGCCGGCTCCTCGAGGCCTGCGGCCCGCCGGACGTTGACGAACCGCATCCGGTGCTCGGGGCACGGGCCGTTCTGCTCGAGCGCGGCGGTGTGGGTGTCGGTGATGTAGCCCTTGTGCGTCCTGAAGTCGTAGGCCGGGAAGCGGGCGTCGAGGTCGGCCATCAGCCGGTCCCGGGTCACCTTCGCCAGCACCGACGCGGCGGCAATGCAGGCGGCCACCCGGTCCCCCTTCCACACGGCCAGTCCCGGCACGCCGAGCCCGTCGACGGGGAAGCCGTCGGTGAGCACGTAGGCCGGCGGCAGGTCGAGCAGCGCCACCGCCCGGCGCAGCGCCTCCACGTTGGCGACGTGCATCCCGAGGCGGTCGCACTCCTCGGCGTCGATGACCACGACCGACCACGCCAGCGCCCGCTTCACGACCTGGTCGTAGCAGCGCTCGCGGGCCTGGGCGGTGAGCAGCTTGCTGTCGGCCAGGCCCGGGACGATCCCGGCCTTCCCGGGCGGCAGGATCGCCGCGCCGGCGACCAGCGGTCCGGCGCACGCGCCGCGGCCGGCCTCGTCGACGCCGGCCACGGGCTCGATGCCGGCCCGCCGCAGGGCGCGCTCGTAGCCGTAGAGCCCGGCGTCTCGCCGGACCGTGAGGCCTCGTGGCAGCTGGCTCATCGGTGATGGGAAAGCAGGTCGGGACGGGTCAGTCGGTGGCAGCCACGTCGCCGAACGTGTCGGGACGCTCGACCCACCGGAAGTGGTCGTAGGGCCACAGCAGCACGAACACCTTGCCGACCACAAGGTCCACCGGCACGAACTCGTCGCCGGGGACGCAGTCGGTCTCCTGGTCGAGGCACATGTGGACCGTCGAGTCGGCCGAGTGGGCCCGGTTGTCCCCCATCACGAAGACGTGCCCGTCCGGGATCGGCCCGGCCTCCCAGTTGCAGTCGCCGCGCATCGGGCCGCGGCACTCGACGCCCCGCTCCTGCTTGACGTAGCCCTCCTCCTGGAGGGGAACGCCGTTGACGGCGAGTCGGCCCTTCTTGTCGCAGCAGGTGATGGTGTCGCCGGCGACGCCGACGACCCGCTTCACCAGGTGGCCGCCCTGGGGGTAGAGGCCGACCTTGGCCATCAGCGACGCGACCGGGTTGGTCGGGCCGGAGGACTCCGACGGGGTCAGCCAGCCGCCCGGGTCCTTGAAGACCACGACGTCACCGCGCTGGGGCGTGCCGTCGAACCAGTAGGAGACCTTCTGCACCAGGATCCGGTCGTCCTCGACCAGCCCGGGCTCCATGGACTCCGACGGGATGTAGAACGCCTGGACGAGCAGCGCCTTGATGGCGACGGCGAGCACGAGCGCGATGCCGAGCAGCAGGATCGTCTCCTGCCACAGCGGCAGGTGCTTCTTCTTGCCGGCCTTCCGGTCGCTGCCGTGGCGGCCCCGGGAACGCGAAGACCGCGACCCGGCGTCGTCGTTGGTCACGACTGCTGCCGTCTGGTCGCGGTCTTCGGAGGTCACGCGGGAAGCGTAACGAGGCGGTGGCTGAGGCCGACTCAGGCCTCGCGACGCTCCTTGATCTTGGCGGCCTTGCCGCGCAGGTTGCGCAGGTAGTAGAGCTTGGCGCGACGCACGTCACCGCGGGTCACGACCTCGATCTGCTCGAAGATCGGGGAGTTGATCGGGAAGGTCCGCTCGACACCGACGCCGAAGGAGACCTTCCGGACGGTGAAGCTGCGGCCGACGCCGGCGCCCTGGATGCGGATCACGACACCCTGGAAGACCTGGACACGGGAGCGGTTGCCCTCGACGACCTTGACGTGGACCTTGATGGTGTCACCGGCGCGGAAGGCCGGGACGTCGTCGCGCTTGATCGAGTTGCCGAGCTCGGCAATGACGTTGCTCATGTCTCTCCTCGCGAGTGCCACAGGTCAGCCGCGGTACGGGGAACCGTTGTCTGTTGTGGGCCAGTCGTCGTGGCCGGCGGCACCACGCTCCCCCTGTGGCAGGAGGTGGTGCGGACCCCCGACCGGAACGAGTCCTCCGGGCGATCCCTGTTTGGCCGACTGACCGAGGAACGAGTTTGCCACAGTCGCCCGCGCGGCTGGAAATCAGCAGGCCCTCAGGAACGCCGTGCGCGCCTCGCGGGCTTGGCCAGCCGGAGCAGGCCCTCCGAGGGTTCGCCGCGGCGCCGGTACCCGGCCCTGCGGTACCAGCGCTCCGCGATGTCGCTGCCCGCGGCCGTCGACAGCACGTACGCCGTGGTCGTGTCGGGCGCGGCGGCCTCGGCGTGCTCCAGCAGCCAACGCCCAAGGCCGCGGCCGCGCAGGTCGGGGGCGACCATGAGGAGGAAGATCCGCCACTCGTCGCCCTCGGGCCGGCCGGCGACCGACCCGACGATCCGTCCGCCCGAGCGCAGCACGAACGCGGTCGCGCCCGCGAGGTCGTGGGCGAGCTCGTCGGGGGTCTCCCGCAGCGCGGGCTCGAAACAGGCCCACTGCAGGGTCTGGAGCTCGCCCAGGTCGGCGGGGCGGAGCGGCTCGACCGCCCCGGTGAGGTCGCCGACGTCCAGGGCCCGGGCCGCGTGGGCCAGGTCGGGCCGGCGCTCGACGGTGCGGCGCACCGCCTGGTCGTGGCGCCACGCCGCGATCGCCGCGTGGTCGCCCGACAGCAGCACGGGCGGGACCTCGAGGCCGCGCCAGCCGGCAGGCTTGGTGTAGACGGGGTACTCGAGGAGGCCGCTCTCGTGGGACTCCTCGACGAGCGACTCGGGGTTGCCCATGAAGCCGGGCAGCAGCCGCACCACGGCCTCGGTGATGGCGAGCGCCGCCACCTCGCCGCCGTTCAGCACGTAGTCGCCGATCGACAGCTCGCGGACGCGCGCCCGCTGCCGCGCGTGCTCGACGACCCGGTGGTCGATGCCCTCGTAGCGGCCGCACGCGAAGACGAGGTGCCCCTCCCCCGCGAGCTCGCGTGCCACCGCCTGGGTGAACGGCTCCCCCGACGGCGTCGGCACGACGAGGACGGCATCGTCGGCGAGCACCTCGTCGAGCGCCTCGCCCCACGGCTCGGGCTTCATGACCATCCCGGCGCCGCCGCCGTACGGCGTGTCGTCGACCGTGCGGTGCCGGTCGTGGGTCCAGCCGCGCAGGTCGTGGACGTGCACGTCGAGCAGGCCGCGGTCCTGCGCCTTGCCCGGCAGCGACAGCGACAGGGGCGCGAGGTACTCGGGGAAGATCGTGACGACGTCGATCCGCATCAGGACTCGTCCTCGGCGGGCGAGACCAGCCCGGGCCGGTCGGCGACGACCACGCGGCCGGCGGCGAGGTCGACCTCGGGGACGAGCGCCTTCACGAACGGGACGAGGGCCTCGCGGCCGTCGGTGGTGCGGACGGTCAGCAGGTCCTGCGCACCGCCGTGCACGACCGCGGCGACCTCACCCAGCGTCGTGCCGGCCTCGTCGAGGACCGCCAGCCCGACCAGCTGGTGGTCGTAGAACTCGTCGGGGTCCTCCGGGGTCTCCTCCACCGGGACCGTCACGTGCAGGAGCGTGCCGCGGGCCGCCTCGGCGGCGTTGCGGTCGGCGATCTCCTCGAAGGTGGCGAGCAGCACGCCCTGGTGCCATCGGGTGCGCGCGACGGTCACCTCGCGCAGCGTCGAGGCCGACCCCTGCTTCGGCTGGGCCCGGAGCCGGGCCCCGGCGGCGAAGCGCCGGTCAGGCTCGTCGGTGCGCACGTCGATGGTCACCTCGCCGCGGATGCCGTGCGGCTTGCCGATGCGGCCGACCACCAGCTCGATGCCCCCGGCTCCGCCGCCGTTGCTGCCCTCAGTCACGGGCGCCAAGCCTATGCCGCCGGGTCAGTCGCCCGAAAATGACACCGACCCGCCCGAAAGCTTCGGGCGGGTCGGTGTGCGTTGCTCTGCTCAGCGACGACGGTCGACGTCGACGCTGTGCTCGCCGCTTCGTGGGCGGCGACCTCCGGCTAGCGCCTCCGGTCGACGTCCACGAAGTCGATCCGCGCGCCACCGCGGCCGGCGAGGGCCGAGATGACGGTGCGGAACGCCGTGGCAGTGCGGCCACCGCGGCCGATCACCTTGCCGAGGTCCTCGGGGTGGACCCGGACCTCCAGGATCGAGCCGCGCCGCAGCTGCTTGTCACGGACGCTCACGTCGTCGGGGTGGTCGACGACGCCGCGCACCAGGTGCTCGAGCGCCTCGGCGAGCATGGCGCTCAAGACTCGCTCTTGCCGGCGTCCTCGGCGGTCACGGTCTCGGCCGACTCGGCCTCGTCCGCGGCGCCCTCCGGCGTCTCCGAGGCGGGAACCTCGGCCGGCGCCTCAGCAGCCTCCTCGGTCTTCTTGGAGGACTTGGCGGTCACCGCGGCGCCCTTGGGGTCGCTGGCGGCCTCCTTGAGGGCCTCGTTGAAGATCTCGAGCTTGTCGCGCTTCGGCTCGGCCACCTTGAGGGTGCCCTCGGCGCCCGGCAGGCCCTTGAACTTCTGCCAGTCACCGGTGATCTTCAGGATCGCGGCGACCGCGTCGCTCGGCTGCGCGCCGACGCCCAGCCAGTACTGCGCCCGGTCGGAGACGACGTCGATGTACGACGGGTCCTCCTTGGGGTGGTACTTGCCGATCTCCTCGATGACCCGACCGTCACGCTTCTTGCGCGAGTCGACGACGACGATGCGGTACTGCGGCACCCGGACCTTGCCCAGGCGCTTCAAACGGATCTTGACGGACACGTCTGAGTGTCTCCTTGACGGTTGTGGTGGGTGAGGCGCCGGACACCAGGTGGGGTTACCGGCACGCGCGCCTCGATGGGCACTGCGACGACCGGGTGAGAGGGTCCGGGCGCGCAGGACTCAGCCGTGCATTCTGCCAGACCGCCGCGCGCCGCGGAAAATCGGCCGGGTGCCCCGTCCGGGGCCCCCGCGCGGCAGACTCTGCGGCATGACGCAGCCTCCGAACCCACCGTACGGCGGAACCCCGCCCGGCCCCTACGGCAGCCCTCCGCCGTACCCGGGTTCGCCGGGGCCCCGCCGGCTACGGCCGCGCGCCCGCTGGTTCGTCATCGGCGGCGTGCTGCTGGTGCTGGCGCCGGTGGTGTTCGCGGCCGGGCTGTTCCTGACGCTGCGCCCGCTGGCGCAGGAGGACGCCGTCCTCGTCGCCGACGGACAGCCGCGCCGGGTCGAGCTGCCCGCCGGCGAGGAGCGGGCGCTGTTCCTGGACCGGCCGGTGGTCGGCACGACCTGCCAGCTGGTCGACGGCGCCGGCAACCCGGTCGACCTGCGGCCGGTCGGCGGCGACTTCACCTTCAACGAGTGGACCGCCACCGACCGCTTCGACACCGCCGACGGGGACCTGACGATCACCTGCACCGGCGACGGCCGGGTGCGGATCGGGGCGCTCCCGAGCCTCGGCGGCTTCGCCGGCGGGCTCGCCGTGGCCATCCTGCTGCCGTTGCTGCTGGGGCTGACAGGGCTCGTGATGCTGGTGGTCACCGGCATCCTCTACGCGACCGGCGCCCCGCGCCCGCCGCGCTCCCAGCCCGGCAGCTAGGCCACGACCCGGCCGCGCAGCACCACCCGCGCCGGACGCCACAGCACGCCGAGGTCGGCCACGGGGTCGGCGTCGTAGACGACGAAGTCGGCCGGCGCGCCCTCCTCGAGGCCCTGCCAGCCGAGCCACTCGCGCGCCCGCCACGAGGCCGCGCCCAGCACGTAGTCGGCGGGCAGGCCCATCTCGGCCATCGCCTGCACCTCGCCGGCGAGGTAGCCGTGGCGGGCGGCGCCCCCGCCGTCGCTGCCGACGTACATCGCCAGCCCGGCGTCGTACGCCGACATGATCACCTCGCGGCGGCGGGCGTAGAGCTCCTCCATGGTCGCCGCGTAGTCGGGGAACTTCTCACGGCCGGCGGCGGCGAACTCGGGGAACTTGCTGGTCTGCATGACCGTCGGCACCAGCGCCACGCCGGCGGCCGCCATCTGCTCCACCTGGTCGACGGAGAGGCCGGTGCCGTGCTCGATGCAGTCGATGCCGGCGTCGAGCAGGCCCTGCAGCACGTCGCGGCCGAAGCAGTGGGCGGTGACCTTCGCGCCGTGCTCGTGGGCCACCCGGATCGCCTCGGCGAACGCCTCGGGCGGGAACGACGGGGCGAGGTCTCCCTCCTCGCGGGAGATCCAGTCGCCGACGAGCTTGACCCACCCGTCGCCGCGGTCGGCCTCCTGAGCGACGGTCGCCGCGAGGTCGGCGGGCTCGACCTCGTGGCCGTAGTTGCGCAGGTAGCGCTTGGTGCGGGCGATGTGGCGCCCGGCGCGGATCAGCCGCGGCAGGTCCTCCCGCTCGTGCACCCAGCGGGTGTCGGCGGGCGAGCCGCAGTCGCGCAGCAGCAGCGCGCCGGTGTCGCGGTCGGCGAGGGCCTGCCCCTCGATCTCGTCCTCGCCGACGGCGCCGTGGTCCTCGAGCCCGAGGTGGTTGTGGGCGTCGACCAGGCCCGGGACGATCCACCCCTGCCCGGCGGTCTCCGCACCCGGCTGGCGCTCGTAGGTGACGTGCCCGTCGACGACGTAGAGGTCGCGGGTCTCGCCGTCGGGCAGCACCGGGCCGTGGAACCTGAGCGCGCTCATGGCCGCGACGCTACCGCGCCGCTCGCGTCCGGCTGACGCGCGACTCAGCCGAGCCGCTCGAGCAGCCAGGTGGGTCCGAGGACCCGGGCCCCGACGCCGGTGACGTTGGCGGCGAGCGCGCGGTCGGCGGTCACGACCGTGACCTGGCGGCCGGCCTCCTGCCCTCGCCGCGCCTCGGCGAGGATCGTGGCGTCGCCGTCCCGTGGCGCGTGGACCGTGCGGACGTGGGCGTCGCGCCCGGCAGGTACGCCGCCCTTGGCGCCGCCCTCGAGCACGAGCACCACCTCGTCACCCGGCACGTCCGCGGTCAGCAGCTGCTCGTGGAGCCGGCGCGCGGCGCCGGCCCGGTCCTTCCACCAGCCGTCGGGACGCGCGCCCACGACGTTGGCGGCGTCGACGACCAGGGTCGTTCTCACGGCTGCCTTCCGTCTCGCTGGGTTTCGACGCGCTCGCGCGACTTCGTCCCTCGGTCGCGTCGCTTGCTCAACCTGGCCGAGCCCACGCGCACCGCTCGTCCCTCGCGGTGCGCTGCCCGACTCACTTCAGGAACTTGGAGAAGTCCTTGGGCAGGTTGAGGGCCGCGGCCGCCTGCTCGTAGTCGACCTCGTCGCCGCCCGGCGCACCGAAGGGGTTGGGGGCGGCCTTCTCCTTCTCCGCCTCCGCCTTGGCCTGCTGCGCGGCCTTGGCGGGGTTGCCGGAGACCCGCTTGCCCTTGCCCTTCTTGGGGGCCTGCCGGGCCTTGGACCGCTTGCCGCCCATGCCGGGCATCCCCGGCATGCCGGGCATCCCCGGGATGCCGCCGCCCTTGGCCAGCGACATCATCATCTTGCGGGCCTCGAAGAACCGGTCGACGAGCTGGTTGACGTCGGAGACCTGGCGTCCCGAGCCCTTGGCGATGCGCGCGCGGCGGGAGCCGTCGATCATCTTCGGGTTGGCCCGCTCGGCGGGCGTCATCGACTGGATGATCGCCTGGATGCGGTCGATCTCGCGCTCGTCGAAGTTCTCGAGCTGCTCGCGGAACTGCCCCATCCCGGGCAGCATCCCCATGATCTTCGACATCGAGCCGAGCTTGCGGACCTGCTGCATCTGCTCGAGGAAGTCGTCGAGCGTGAACTCGCCGCCCTGACCGCTGAGCTTCGCCGCGGCCTTCATGGCCTGCTCCTGGTCGAAGGCCTTCTCGGCCTGCTCGATCAGGGTCATCACGTCGCCCATGTCGAGGATGCGCGACGCCATGCGGTCGGGGTGGAACAGGTCGAAGTCGGTCATCTTCTCGCCGGCGGAGGCGAACATGACCGGCTTGCCGGTGACCTGGCGGATCGACAGCGCCGCACCACCGCGGGCGTCACCGTCGAGCTTGGTGAGGACGACGCCGTCGTACCCGACGCCGTCGAGGAAGGCCTGCGCCGTGGTGACGGCGTCCTGACCGATCATCGCGTCGACGACGAACAGCACCTCGTCGGGCTGGATGGCGTCGCGGATGTCCGCGGCCTGCTGCATCATCTCGGCGTCGACGCCGAGGCGGCCGGCGGTGTCGACGATCACGACGTCGTGGAGCTTGCGCTTCGCCTCCTCCACGGACTCGCGCGCCACGGAGACGGGGTCGCCCACGCCGTTGCCGGGCTGCGGCGCGAACACCGGTACGCCGACCCGCTCGCCGTTGACCTGCAGCTGGTTGACCGCGTTGGGGCGCTGCAGGTCGGCGGCGACCAGCAGCGGGGTCTTGCCCTGCTCCTTGAGCCACAGCGCGAGCTTCGCCGCGAGGGTCGTCTTGCCCGCGCCCTGGAGGCCGGCGAGCATCAGCACCGTCGGGCCGGTCTTGGCGTAGCGCAGCCGCCGGGTCTCGCCGCCGAGGATCGTGACGAGCTCCTCGTGGACGATCTTGACGATCTGCTGCGCCGGGTTGAGGGCCTGGGAGACCTCCTCGCTCCGGGCGCGCTCCTTGACCGCGGCGACGAACTCCTTGACGACGGGCAGCGCCACGTCGGCCTCGAGCAGGGCGATGCGGATCTCGCGCGCGGTCGCGTCGATGTCGGCCTCGGACAGCCGGCCCTTGCCGCGCAGGTTCTTGAAGGTGGTTGCGAGGCGGTCGGAGAGAGTGGCGAACAAGTGTGAGTCCCTAGCGGTGGAGCGGGTCAGGATCGAGGTCCAAGCCTAGCCGGACCCCGCGGGACGGCCGTCATCCCGCCGCCAGTGCACTGTCAGTGCACGGTCAGCCCCCGGTGAGGGCCTCGCGCACGGCGTGGGCCGCGGCCGCGGCGCGCTTGTCGGTGAGCGCACCGGCGCCCTCCTCCTGCACGTAGAAGACGTCGACCGCCTGCGGGCCCAGCGTGTCCACGTGGGCGGAGCGCACGGTGAGCGCCAGGTCCGCGAGGGCGGCGCAGACGAGGTGCACGGTGCCGGGCCGGTCCGCGGCGCGGACCTCCAGCACCGTCGCGCTCGACGAGGCGTCGGGGTGGACCACCACGACCGGCGCCAGCGCCGGGTCGCTGGGCGGCCGCAGCCTGGCCGACGGGTCGACGCGTCCGGCTGCGACCGCCTCGAGGCGCTGCCGCAGCACCGCCGGGTCGAGGTGGTCGTCGGCCACGTCCCAGACCGAGACACCCCACGGCCCCTGCGCCCAGGCGCGGGCGGCCCGGACCGGGGCGCGCTGCAGGGCGAGGACCGCGGCGGCGTCGGCGAGCAGGCCGATCCGGTCGATCGCCACGACGGTGACCGTCGAGCCACCCTCCGCGGGGGCCACCTCGACGATCGTCTGGTCCGGGTGCTCGGGGACCGGCACGTCGGCATCGGCCAGGTCCGTGGGCGTCACCGAGCCGGGCTGCAACGACGCCCGCACCCGGCCGGCGAGGGTCGTCACGAGGCCGGCGCGCCAGGTCGACCACGCCTTGGGGGCGGTGGCCCGCGCGTCGGCCTCGGTCAGCGCCAGCAGCAGGTCGAGGGTCTCCTCGTCGCCCACGCAGCGCGCGACGAGGTCGATGGTGGCGGGGTCGTCGGGGTCGCGGGTGGTCGCGGTGCCCGACAGCAGCAGGTGCCGGCGTACGAGCGTGCCGATCGTCGCCACGGCGTGGTCGTCGAAGCCGAGGCGGCCCGCGATGTCGCGGGCGATGGGCTCGCCGGCGACGCTGTGCTCGGTGAGGCCGCCCTTGCCGATGTCATGCAGCAGTGCGGCGACGAGCAGCACGTCGGGCCGCGCGACTCGCCGGATCAGGGCCCCGGCCTCGACGCAGGTCTCGACGACGTGGCGGTCGACGGTGAAGCGGTGGATCTCCGAGGCGTGGGGCAGCAGCCGGATCCGCTCCCACTCGGGGAGCAGCCGCGCCAGGGCGCCGGTCTCGTCAAGGGTCTCCCACACCGCCTGCAGGCCGCCGCGAGCGGCCAGCAGCCGCACCAGCAGCTGCCGGGCGCCGGCCGGCCACGGGTCGGGCAGGTCGGCTCCCTCGCGGGCCAGCCGCCCCGCGGTGGCCGGCGAGAGCACGGCGTCGCGCTCGGCGGCGAGGGCGGCGGCACGCAGCAGGAGCAACGGGTCCTCCGCCGGGCGGGCCTGCCGCGTCAGCACCACCTCGCCGGAGGACAGCGCGATGCCCGGCGCCAGCGGCACCAGGTCGGGCCGGCGGGCCGACGCGCTCGGGGCCGGCCGGGACAGCGCGGCGTCGACCCGCCGCCAGGTGAGCCGGGACAGGTGCGCCATCCGCCGGCCGAGCTCGCGGACCTGCTGCTGCGTGACGTCGCCGCCGGCGTGGCCCAGCGCGTCGGCGAGCGGGTCCCAGAGCTCCGGCGCGACCCGGTCGGTGCCGCGCCGGGCGACGGCGTGCAGCGCGTCGCGGACGTCGAGGAGCTGGCCGCGGCAGCGCTCGAGGTCGGCGTGCGGCACGTCGACCAGCCAGGTGGCGGTCAGCGCCTTGAGGACGGTGGCGTCGCGGATCCCGCCCTCGGCCTCCTTGAGGTCGGGCACGGACAGGTGGGCGAGCTCCCCCACCAGCCGGTGCCGGGCCTCGACCAGCTCGGCCAGCGCCGGCAGCCGGTCGCGGGCCTGCCGGCGCCAGGCTGCCAGCACCTCGGTGCGCAGCCGCAGGGTGAGGTTGGGGTCCCCGGCCACGTGCCGCACGTCGAGCAGGCCCAGCGCGACCTTGAGGTCGCCGTCGGCCGCCTTGACCATCTCGTCGAGGCTGCGGACCGCGTGGTCGAGCCGGTGGCCGGCGTCCCACAGCGGGTACCACAGCTTCTCGGCCCACTCCCCCGCCTCGACGCCTGCGTCGAGCACGAGGACGACGTCGAGGTCCGAGCAGGGGGCCAGCTCCTTGCGCCCGTAGCCGCCGACCGCCACCAGGGCGGCCCCGCTGTCGGGGCCGCCCTGGCCGGCGTACGCGGCCGTGCAGGCCGCGTCCGCCTCGGCGGTGCGCTGGGCGCGGTCGGCTGCGGTCAGAGCGCTGCCTCGTCCTGGTCACCGGTGCGGACCCGCACGACGGTGTCGACGGGGCTCACCCAGACCTTGCCGTCCCCGATCCGGCCGGTCTGCGCCGTCTTCACGACGATCCCGACGATGTCGTCGGTGTCGGCGTCGTCGCAGACGATCTCGATCCGGATCTTGGGGACGAGCGCGATGTCGTACTCCGCGCCGCGGTAGACCTCGGTGTGGCCCTTCTGGCGGCCGTAGCCGCTGACCTCGGAGACCGTCATGCCGGTGACCCCGAAGGTCTCCAGCGCCTCACGGACGTCCTCCCACTTGTGCGGCTTGATCACCGCGGTGACGAGCTTCATGCGGAGGCTCCTTCCTTGTCAGTGTCGGTGGCGGGAACGGTCGCCGCGTGGGCTCCCGCGCCGGCGAGCAGGCTGCCGCGGCGGGTGCCGGCGGTGCCGGAGAAGTCGTACGCCGCCTCACCGTGCTCGGCGAAGTCGATCCCGTCGACCTCCTCCTCCTCGGTGATGCGCCAGCCGATGGTGGCCTTGATGGCCAGGCCCACGACCAGGGTCGCGAGGCCCGCCCAGAGCATGGCGTAGAGGGCGACGACGACCTGGACGACGAGCTGGCGGACGCCCTCGCCGTAGAACAGGCCGGTCGTGGTGCTGAGCAGGCCGGCGCCGACGGTGCCGACGAGGCCTCCGACCAGGTGGACGCCCACGACGTCGAGCGAGTCGTCGTACTTGAAGCGGTACTTCAGGCCGACCGCGAGGGCGCACAGGCCACCGGCGGTGGCGCCGAGGACCATCGAGCCGACCGGGGACAGGTTGCCGCACGCCGGGGTGATGGCGACCAGACCGGCCACGATGCCCGAGGCGGCGCCCAGCGAGGTGCCCTTGCCGTCGCGGATCCTCTCCACCAGCAGCCAGCCGAGCATGGCGGCGCAGGTCGCGAGGGTGGTGTTGAGCCAGACCAGGCCGGTCTCGGTGGTGAACTGCGTCAGGTCCGCCTCGCCGCCGGTGCCGTCGACGAAGACGATCGAGCCGACGTTGAAGCCGAACCAGCCGAACCACAGCAGGCCGGCGCCGATCATGGTCAGGGTCAGGTTGTGCGGCTTCATCGGCTCCTTGCCGAAGCCGCGGCGCACGCCGATCAGCAGCGCCAGCACCAGGCCGGCCATGCCGGCGTTGATGTGGACCACGGTGCCGCCGGCGTAGTCGATCGGCGCCACGGCCGCGCCGCCGTCACCGGAGAAGAGCAGGTCGGCCAGACCGCCCTCGGCGCCGCTCAGGAAGCCGCCGCCCCACACCTGGTGGGCCAGGGGGAAGTAGCTGAGCGTGACCCAGATGGGCACGAAGACGAGCCAGGCGGAGAACTTGACGCGGTCGGCGATCGCGCCACTGATGAGCGCGGCGGTGATGACCGCGAAGGTCATCTGGAATGCCACGAAGACGTAGTCGCCGGGGGCCGTCCCCGAGAGCCCGAACTGGTCGAAGGGGTTGGCGAAGAGCATCGCCACCCCACCCTCGCCGTAGGACATGGACCAGCCCCACAGGGCGTAGACGATGCCGACCACGCCGAGCGCGCTGAACGACATCATGAGCATGTTGAGCACGGACTTCGACCGGCTCATGCCGCCGTAGAACAGCGCCAGGCCGGGCGCGGTCATCAGCAGCACGAGCGAGGCCGACACCAGCATCCAGGTGTAGTAGCCGTCGTACACGGGACCTCCAGAAGGTGCTTGCGGAGGCGAGGTCCCCCGGTCCGACCTCGGTGTCGAGCAGGCGGACCACGCCATTGCCCGTCACTCTTCGGGGCCGACGTTTCGCGGCTGGCAGCGTCGTGTTGCCGTCAGGCAACGAGTTCCGCGCCCGTGTTACGTCTGTGTGAACGGCGACCGGGCCGACCGGGCTGTCAGCCGCGCCGTTCGCAGGGGCTCAGGCGACTCAGCCGAGCAGCGCGTCGACGAAGGCGCCGGCGTCGAAGGGCGCGAGGTCGTCGGCGCCCTCGCCGAGGCCGACGAGCTTGACGGGGACGCCGAGCTCGCGCTGCACGGCGACGACGATGCCGCCCTTCGCGGAGCCGTCGAGCTTGGTGAGGACGATGCCGGTGACGTCGACGACCTCGCTGAAGACGCGGGCCTGGATCATGCCGTTCTGGCCGGTGGTGGCGTCGAGGACCAGCAGCACCTCGGTGACCGGCGCCTGCTTCTCGATGACTCGCTTGACCTTGCCGAGCTCGTCCATCAGGCCGGCCTTGTTCTGGAGCCGGCCGGCGGTGTCGACGACGACGGTGTCGACCCCGCGGTCCACGCCCTCCTTGACGGCGTCGAAGGCCACGGAGGCGGGGTCGGTGCCCTCGGGACCGCGGACCACCTCGACGCCGACGCGCTCGCCCCAGGTGCCGAGCTGCTCGACGGCCGCGGCGCGGAACGTGTCGGCGGCGCCGAGCACGACCTCGCGGTCCTCGGCGACGAGGATCCGGGCGATCTTGCCGACGGTGGTGGTCTTGCCGGAGCCGTTGACGCCCACGACGAGCACGACGCCGGGCTTGCCGTCCTCGCCGCTCACGCGGAGGCGGCGGTCGAGGTCGGGGTCGACGAGGGCGAGCAGCTCCTCGCGGAGCGCGGCCCGCGGGTCGGCGTCGCCGTCGCCCTTGAGCCGGGTGCGCAGGTTGTCGACGAGCTGCTGGGTCGGGGCGACCCCCACGTCGGCGGTGAGCAGGGTGTCCTCGATGGACTCCCAGGTGTCCTCGTCGAGCCGGTCGCGCGAGAGCAGCGCGAGCAGTCCACGGCCGAGGCCGCCCGCCTGGCTGCCGGCCAGCCGCTGGCGCAGCCGGGCGAGCCGGGAGGCCGTGCCCTCGGGCTTCTCGAGGGTGGGGGCTGCGGGAGCCTCCGGCTCGGGCGTGACGACCGGCGGCTCGGCCGTCTCGACGGGCTCGTCGACCTCCGCCTCGGTGGGCGGCGGCGGGGCCAGGACCTCGGTGCCGGCGCCGCCTCGCGGCGCGGCCGGGGGGCCCGCCTTGCGGCGGCCTCCGGCGAGCAGCCCGACGACGAGCAGCAGCGCCAGGCCGGCGATGGCGAGGATCAGGAACAGCCAGTCACCCATGGGCCCCATCCAACCAGAGGCCGTCGGGCGTCCCGCGCCCGGTCAGCGCGGGTGTGTGAGGGTCAGCGCCGGTCGGCGACGCGCTCCCGCAGGCCGGCGTCCAGGTCGGCGCCGAGCCCGCCGGCCCCCACCTCGACCGGCTGGGCCGCGGACAGGTCGCGGTCGGCCAGGACCGGCAGCCGCTCGACCCCGCGGCTCAGCGCGTCCCCGAGCCAGGGGGCGCCCGGGACCTCCTCGCCGCGGTGCGGGAACGCGACGTAGGTGACGACGAGACCGCAGACGGCGAGGACGATGATCATCGCGAGAGCGACGGACAGCACGGCAGGACCCTTCGAGAGATTCCGAGATGTTGGTGCGAGCAAGAAGATCGCACACTCCCGTACCCCGTTCGGCACCGGATCCACCCCTCGGTACCCCCGACGAGACGTCGGTCTCGCGCTGCGCCGCCCGGACCGGTCAGCCCGCGTCGGGCGCCGGCCGCAGCAGCGGCTCCACGGCGGCCCGGATCACGTCCGGCATCGGCGTCGACGGCCGGTCCGGGACGGTGTTGTCGACGTAGACGTGGACGAACCGCCCCTCGGCCGCGGCCTCGTCGCCCTCCCCCTGGAAGAGGCCGATCCGGTAGACCACCGAGGACCGGCCGACGTGGTCGACGACGAGCCCGGTCTCGATCGGCGCCGGGAAGCCGAGCTCGCGGAAGTAGCGGCACGACGTCTCCGCGACGACCCCGATCGCCGGCAGCGCGCGCACGTCGACGCCGGTCGCCTCGAAGAGGTGGGCGTTGACGGCGGTGTCGAACAGCTCGTAGTACGTCGCGTTGTTGAGGTGGCCGTAGGCGTCGTCGTCGCGCCAGCGCGTGGTCACCGTCCGCCAGGCGACGTAGTCGTCCCGGGTGGGTCGGGGGGCTCGGGTCACGCGGGCTCGGCCTCGCGCAGCCGCTGGCTGATCACGGTCGAGACGCCGTCACCGCGCATCGTCACGCCGTAGAGGGCGTCGCCGACCTCCATCGTGCGCTTCTGGTGGGTGATGACGAGCAGCTGGGAGTTCTCGCGGAGCTCCTCGTAGATCTCGAGCAGGCGACCGAGGTTGGTGTCGTCGAGCGCGGCCTCGACCTCGTCGAGGATGTAGAAGGGCGACGGCCGGGCCTTGAACAGTGCCACCAGGAAGGCCACGGCGACCAGCGAGCGCTCGCCGCCGGAGAGCAGCGAGAGCCGCTTGACCTTCTTGCCCGGCGGGCGGGCCTCGACCTCGACACCGGTCGCCAGCATGTCGTCGGGGTTGGTGAGCACCAGCCGGCCCTCGCCACCCGGGAACAGCCGCGCGAACGTCGCGTCGAAGGCCTTGCTGACGTCGGCGTACGCCGCGGTGAAGACCTCCTCGACCCGGGCGTCGACCTCCTTCACGATGTCGAGCAGGTCCTTGCGCGTCTTCTTGAGGTCCTCGAGCTGCTCGGTGAGGAACTTGTGGCGCTCCTCCATGGCCGAGAACTCCTCGAGCGCCAGCGGGTTGACCCGGCCGAGCATCGACAGCGCCCGCTCGGCGGCCCGGAGCCGCTTCTGCTGCTCCTCGCGCACGAACGGCACCGGCTCCGGCGCCTCGGCGTCCTCGTCCGCGCCCTCGGGGAGGGGCTGCGGCACCAGCTGGTCGGGGCCGTACTCGGCGATGAGCGCCTCGGACGCGAGGCCGAGCTCCTCGAGGGCACGTTCCTCGAGCTGCTCGATGCGCATCCGCTGCTGGGTGCGGGCCATCTCGTCGCGGTGGACGGAGTTGACCAGCTCGTCGTGCTCGCGGCCGAGGTCGCGCAGCGAGGCGCGCACGGCCATCAGCTCCTGCTCGCGGCCCTGCCGGGCCTGCTCGACGGCCTGCTTGGCCTCCGCGGCCCGGTGGACCGACACCTCCAGGCGCGCCAGCACGAGGCCCACGGCGGTGCCGACCGCCTGGGCCGCGCGGCCCTCCCGCTCGAGCCGGGCGCGGCGCTCGGCGGCGCGGGCGCGCGTCTCACGCTCCGACCGGGCAGCCCGCAGCAGGGAGTCGGCGCGGCCGTGCAGGGCGCGGGCCCGCTCCTCGGAGGTGCGCAGCGCCAGCCGCGCGTCCATCTCGGCCTGCCGGGCCTCGCGGGCGACCTCGGCGAGCCGCTCCCGCTCGGTGGTGTCGGGCTCCTCCTCGGGAGCCTCCTCCGCGGTGGCGAGGCGCTGCTCGAGCTCGGCGAGGCCGGCCAGGTCGCGGTCACGGGCCTCCTCGGCGCGGGTGATCGCCTCGGCGAGCCGCTCCGCCTCGCCGCGTGCGGCGCGGGCCTGCGAGCCGTACTGGCCGAGCTCCTCGGCCACCGCGGCGAGGGTGGCGTCGGACTCGTGCAGCTTGGCGAGGGCGACGTCGACGCGCTGCTGCGCCTCCTGCCGCTCCGCCTCGAGCCGGGAGATGTCGAAGCCGAGCCGCTCGGCGGCGGCGACCGCCTCGGCGAGCTGTGCGGCGGCGTCGTCGACCGCGGCCTGGATCTCGATGAGGCTGGGCTGGCTCGTCGAGCCGCCGGCGGCGACGTGGGAGCCGAGCACGTCGCCCTCGCGGGTCACCGCGGTCAGGTCGGGCAGCTCGGCGACGAGCGCCCGGGCGGCGGGCAGGTCGTCGACCACGGCGACCTTGAACAGCAGCCGCGACAGGGCGCCGCGCAGGTCGGCCGGGCAGTCGACCACGTCCACGGCGTACGTCGCGTGGTTGGGCAGGCCGGGCCAGTCGAGGTCGGCGGCGGGGCCGCCGCCGAGCAGCAGCCCGGCGCGGCCGAGGTCGTTGCCCTTGAGGTGGCCGATGGCGTCGAGGGCGGCGTCGGCGTCGCGCACGGCGACGGCGTCGGCGGCCGAGCCGAGGGCGCCGGCGACGGCGGCCTCGTAGCCGGGGCGGACGGTCAGCAGGGCGGCCACGGAGCCGAGCAGGCCGGAGACCTCGTCGGAGGCGGCGAGCAGGGCGCCCGCGCCGTCCTTGCGGTTGAGGCCCATCTCGAGGGCGTCCTTGCGGGCGGTGAGCGAGGCGCGGTCGCGCTCGGCCTGCTGGGCCTCCTCGCGGACCTTGGCGAGCCGCTCGGTGAGGTCGTCGAGGGCGCCGCTGGCGGCCTCGTGCTCGGCGTCGAGCCCCTCCTCGCCGGCGTCGAGGCCGGCGACCTTCGTCTCGAGAGCGGTGAAGTCGCGCTGCGCCCGCTCGGCGCGGGCGAGGGCGTCCTCGCGGGCCTGGGTGAGCCGGCCGACCTCGTCGGCGGCGGCCGCGGCGCGGGACTTGAGGGCGTTGACCTGGCCGTGCAGCCGGGCGAGGCCCTCGCGGCGGTCGGCGGCGGCGCGCTGCAACCCGGCGACCCTGCGCTCCTCGGTCGCGGCGGCCTCCTCGGCCTCCTTGCGGGTGGCCACCGCGGCGTCCATCGCCTCGCGGTGGCTGGCCACCTCGGCCTCGATCTGCCGCTCCTGGTCGCGGACCCGCTCGGCCTCCGCCTCCAGCTGCTCGGGGTCGCGGCCGGTGGGCGTGGTGTCCTCGGCGGCGTGGGCGTTGCGGACTCGCTCGGCGGCCAGCGACTGGGTGCCGCGCAGCCGCTCGCGCAGCCCGGACAGGCCGAACCAGGTCTCCTGGGCCTGGGCCAGCGCCGGGAGGTCCTCGCGCAGCGCCGCCTCGAGGGCCGCCTCGGCCTCGCGGGCCTGGGCGATGGCGGCCTCGACCTCGGTGCGGCGCGCCACCAGCAGCGACTCGTCGGCCATCTCCTGCTCCAGCGCCGTGCGGGCCTGGACGAGGTCGTCGGCCATCAGCCGGGCGCGGGCGTCGCGGACGTCGGCCTGCACGGTCTGGGCCTTGCGGGCAACCTCGGCCTGCCGGCCCAGCGGCTTGAGCTGGCGGCGGATCTCGGTGAGCAGGTCGTTGAGCCGGGTGAGGTTGCCCTCGGTGGAGTCGAGCTTGCGGAGCGCCTTCTCCTTGCGCTTGCGGTGCTTGAGGACGCCGGCGGCCTCCTCGATGAAGCCGCGGCGGTCCTCGGGGGTGGCGTGCAGGATCGTGTCGAGCTGGCCCTGGCCGACGATGACGTGCATCTCGCGACCGATGCCGGAGTCGGACAGCAGCTCCTGGACGTCGAGCAGCCGGCAGGGGTTGCCGTTGATGGCGTACTCGGAGCCGCCGGAGCGGAACATCGTCCGGCTGATCGTCACCTCGGCGTACTCGATGGGCAGGGCGCCGTCGGAGTTGTCGATCGTCAGGATGACCTCGGCGCGGCCCAGCGGCGGGCGGCCGGAGGTGCCGGCGAAGATGACGTCGTCCATCTTGCCGCCGCGCAGGCTCTTCGCGCTGGCCTCGCCCATGACCCAGGCGAGGGCGTCGACGACGTTGGACTTGCCGGAGCCGTTGGGCCCGACGATGCAGGTGATGCCCGGCTCGAGCTGCAGCGTCGTCGAGGAGGCGAAGGACTTGAACCCCTTGAGGGTCAGGCTCTTCAGGTACAACGTGGGCTCCTCACCGGACGACGAACAGGCCTGGCTCTCACCAGCGAACGCGCGGGCACTGATGGGGCACTGAAGGTACGTGGGGAAGCTCAGCGCGCCTCACCCTACCTGCCGGCACCCCCGCGTCCGCGCATCCTCGCCGAGCTGCCACCAGTTGCCCGCCCCGGCCCGCCGAGCTGCCACCAGTTGCCCGCGTCCGCGGCAACTGCTGGCAGGTCGCGGTCAGGCGTGGTCGAGCGCGTCCTGGAGCGCGGCGAGCACCAGCAGCGCGGCGTCGGGGCGGGCGTTGTGCCCCATCAGACCGATCCGCCAGACCGTGGCGGCGTACGGGCCGACCCCCGCGCCGATCTCGAGGTCGTGCCGCTCGAGGAGGTACTTGCGGACCGCCGCGGAGTCGACGCCCTCGGGGACCTTGACCGAGGTGAGCTCGGGGAGCCGGTGGCCCTCGGCGGCGAACAGCTCCAGTCCCATCTTCTCCAGGCCGTCCTGCAGCTGCCGGCCGGCCGCCTCGTGGCGGGCCCAGACCTGCTCGAGGCCCTCGTCGAGGATCCGGCGCAGCCCGGCGTGCAGGCTCGCGACCATCGCCACCGGGGCGGTGTGGTGGTAGGTCCGGCCGCCGGACCCGCCGGCCTCGCCGACGTACCCGCCGAGCAGGCCGAGGTCGAGGTACCACGACTGCGGCTTCTCGACCCGACGCTCGAACGCGCGGTCGCTGATCGTGAACGGCGCCAGGCCCGGCGCGACGCCCAGGCACTTCTGGGTGCCGGCGTAGCCGATGTCGACGCCCCAGTCGTCGGCGCGCAGCTCGATGCCGCCGATGCTGGTGACGGCGTCGACCAGCAGCAGGGCGTCGCCCTTGCCGGCGCCGAGCGCCGCGATGTCGGAGCGCACGCCGGTCGAGGTCTCGGCGTGGACGGCCGCGATGATCGCCGGGGACGGGTGGGCGGACAGCACCCGGTCGACGTCGACCGGCTGGCCCCACTCGTGCTCGACCACGACCACCTCGGCGCCGCAGCGGGCGGCGACGTCGGTCATCCGGCGGCCGAAGAGGCCGTTGACCGCGACGACCACGACGTCGCCGGGGTGCACCGTGTTGACGAACGCCGCCTCCATGCCCGCCGAGCCGGTCGCCGAGATCGGCAGCGTGCGGGCGTTCTGCGTGCCCCACACCTCGCGCAGCATCGCGCAGGTCTCGTCCATGACCTCGAGGAACACCGGGTCGAGGTGGCCGAGCAGCGGCAGCCCGAGAGCCGCGGTGGCCTCCGGGTAGGGGTTCGACGGTCCGGGTCCGAAGAGCTTGCGGTCGACGACGGTGCGGGTTCCGGTCATGCCCGCGACCCTAGGCCATGCTCCGGTGGGTCAGAAGGGCTCACAGGATCGCGCCCGGGTTGAGGATCCCGTCGGGGTCCAGGGCGTCCTTGACCCGCCGGGTCAGCGCCATCACGTCCGGGCCGAGCTGGGCGGGCAGCGCCCCCTTCTTGGTGCGGCCCACCCCGTGCTCGCCGGTGATCGTCCCGCCGAGCGCGATCGCGGCCTTCATCACCTCGTCGAACGCGAGCCGGGCCCGCTCCTCCCCCACCGGGTCGGCCGCGTCGTAGACGATGATCGGGTGGGTGTTGCCGTCGCCGGCGTGGGCGACGACGGGGATCTCGACCTGGTGCCGCTCCGCGATCGCGGCGATCGCCGCCAGCAGGTCCGGCAGCAGCGGGACGGGCGCCCCGACGTCCTCGAGCAGCAGCGCGCCGCGCGCCTCGATCGCCGGGAACGCCGCCCGCCGGGCCTCGACGAAGAGCTCACCCTCGTCGGGGTCGTCGGTCACGAAGACCTCGCTCGCACCCGCCTCGGTGCAGGCGGTCTCCATGACCGCGACCTCCGACGCCCGAGCCCCTTCCGGGGCGTCGGACTGCGCGACGAGCAGCGCGCCGGCGGTGCGGTCCAGGCCCATCGCACGGTGGTCCTCGACGGCGTTGACCGCGGCCCGGTCCATCAGCTCGAGCATGGAGGGCCGCAGCGTGCGCCCGATCGCGACGACGGCGCGCGCGGCGGCGTCGACGTCGGGGAAGGTGGCGACCAGCGTCGAGCGCGGCGGCTGGGCGGGCACCAGCCGCAGCACCGCCCGCGTCACGATCCCGAGCGTCCCCTCGCTGCCGACGAACAGCTTGAGCAGGCTCAGCCCGGCCACGTCCTTGATCCGCTTGCCGCCCAGCGTCACGAGCGTGCCGTCGGCGAGCACGACGTCGAGGCCGAGCACGTAGTCGGTCGTGACGCCGTACTTCACGCAGCACAGGCCGCCCGCGTTGGTGGCGATGTTGCCGCCGATCGAGCAGATCTCGTACGACGACGGGTCGGGCGGGTACCACAGCCCGTGCTCGGCCGCGGCGGCCTTCACCTCGGCGTTGAACGCCCCCGGCTCCACGACAGCGACCCGTGTCGCCGTGTCGATCTCGATGGCACGCATCCGCTCCAGGCTCAGCACGATCCCGCCGTCCACGGCGCTCGAGCCGCCCGACAGGCCGCTGCCCGCGCCCCGCGGCACGACCGGCACGCCGTGCCGCGCGGCCCAGCGCACCGCGACCTGGACCTGTCCGGCGTCCTCGGCCCGGACCACGGCCACCGGCTTGCCGGCACCCCGGTCCTTCGACCAGTCGTGGCGGTACTTCTCCATGCCGTCCGGATCGGTCAGCACCACCCCGCCGGGCAGCGCCGAGACCAGCTCGTCGACCCTCTCGGCGTCTGGGTCCGTGGTCACCCCGGGGACGTCCATGGGCTCATGCAACCACGCGGGCCGCGGCTTCCTCGTCGGCGTGCGCGATGTGGGCGAGCTCGCGCCACACCAGCACCAGCGTGAGACCCGCTCCCGCGAACGCGAACCACCACGGGGCGAGGACCCCCCACTGCTGTGCGATCAGTCCGCCGAGCAGTGATCCCACGAGCATGCCGCCCATCACGCAGATCGAGTAGACCGACCCGACCCGGCCCTGGAACTCGGTGGGGACGGCGCGCTGACGGACCGCCTGCGAGAGGGTGCCCCACACGAAGGCGTAGACGCCGAAGAAGAACACCAGTGCGTAGGCCGCCCAGGGGACGGTCGTCAGCGCCATGCCGAGGTGGAAGACGACCTCGCACAGCAGCACGACGCGCATCAGCAGCGCGAGCGGGACCCGCCGCTCGAGGGTGCCGTAGAGCGCCATGCCGAGGAGGCCACCGACCGCCGCGGCCGAGGTGAGCAGCCCGAAGCCGAACTCACCGATGCCCACCCGCTCCGAGGACCACAGCACCAGCACCGACCAGGGCGCGGCCCAGGTGAGGTTGAACGTGACGATCACCAGCGCGAGCGTGCGCACGGGCCGGTGGCCGACGAGCCAGCGGACCCCCTCGACGATGTCCTGCCGCACGTGGGTCTCGACGTTGTCGCGCACAGCACCCTTGGGCGTACCGATCCGGCTCACCAGCAAGGCGCCCAGCGCCACGCACACCGCCTGCAGCGCGAACGGCACGACCACGCCGACGGAGAAGAGCAGTGCACCCAGCGCAGGTCCGGCCATCTGGTTCGCGGTGATGAAGCCCCCCTGGATCCGCGCGTTGGCCAGGCCGAGGTCGGCCTTCTCCACCAGCATGGGCGTGAGCGTGGACGAGGTCGCGTCGGCGAACACCTCGGCGATGCCGAGCAGGAACATCGCGGCCAGCACCAGGGCGATGTCGACCTGGCCGGTCACGATCACCGCGCAGAGGAGGGCCAGGACCACGGCTCGCGACCCGTCCATCACCATCACCAGCAGCCGACGGTCCAGCCGGTCGGCCAGCGCCCCGGCGACGAGGCCGAAGAGCAGCCACGGCAGCTGCGTGGCCATCGCGGCTGCGGCGACCAGCAGCGGGTTGCGGGTCTGCGACGCGACCAGCAAGGGGCCGGCGGCGAGCATCAGCCCGTCGCCGAGGTTCGTGGTCCACGAGGAGGCCACCAGCCACCGGAACCCGCGGCCCAGCCTGGCGGGGACGACAGTCTCGACGATCCTGCTCACAAACGCGCAAGCCTAGGCGGGCGGCGGGGAGCTGGTCGCGCCATTTTCCCCCGCCGCCCGTCGGCGTCCGGCTCGGGGGTCAGTGCCTGCTGCGGCGGCGTACGGCGACGACGAGCGCCAGCGCGAGCGCCACGAGACCGATGGGCAGGACGCCCTGGGTGGCGCGCTCCACGACCGACCGCTCGCGGTCGACGCCCGCCTGCGGGGTCTTCCCGGCGCCGTCACCCGGGACGTTCGCGGAGTAGACGTCGAGACCGCGGACCAGGTCGATCGAGTAGACGACATTCGTCCGGGCGTCCTTCTGCTTGCCGCGCTTGTTGTAGACCGGCAGCCACATGGTGTCCCACACCTCGGAGGCACCCCAGTAGGCGTAGCCGTGCGAGGTCAGCTTCTTCGGGTTGCTCACGTCGACGAGCTGGCTGCCACCGCCGTAGTAGCCCACGGCGACGATGCCGCTCTGGTGGTAGTCGAACCAGTGGGCGGAGCAGAAGGTGCCGTGCGGCAGCGGCAGGCTGGCGGGCTGCTGGGCCTGGAGGTCGCTCAGCTCGACCTTGTCGAGCGGGACGATCGCGTCGGGGGTGCCGTCGAGCCGCTTCACGTGCCAGGTCTGGAAGGAGCCGGCCAGGGAGCAGTCGGTCTCCATGTAGTCCTCCTCGGTGACGAGCAGGATGTTGCCGTTCTCCAGCGACGGGGGCGCGTCGGGCCGGAAGGCGTCGGCGTTCGGCCGGTAGGAGTTGTGGTGGATGAAGTCGTTGTAGCCCTCGCCGGCGCCCTTGCCCTGGCCGGCTTCCCCGGTCGTGGTGACGAGCCGCGGCTCGCGGGGGTTCGACACGTCGAAGAGCGAGGTGCCGCCGAAGCCGGTGAAGGCGCCGAACTCGGCCGCGTCGAAGTTCCACTTGTGGCCCGCGGTCGGCGACGTGAAGGGCTGGACTCCCTCCTGCGTCGGGTCGGCGTCGACCTCGACGGGCTTGTCGAGGCGGCGCAGGTCGAAGATCGAGAACGTGCCGGGCTTCCCGTCGCGGGGCCGGTTGCCCGAGGAGTAGGCGTAGCGGCAGTCGGTCTCCTCGACGCAGGCGACCGTGTGGGTGCCGCTCGTCGACGCGACGCGGGACCGGATGGTCGGCTTCGCCGGGTCGGTGACGTCGACGATCATCAGCTCGTCGCCGCCGACGTTGACGTGCTGCGGATCGTCGGGCGAGGCCTGGTAGAGGTCGATCCCGACGAGCGCGAACCGCTTGGTGCCCTTCTTCGTGCGACGCTCGCCGCAGTTCATCGCCTCGTTCTCGAAGACGGGGTTGGGCAGCACGCCGGTCTGCGTCGGGTTGGTCCCCTGGCTGACGTCCCACACCTGGACCGACTCGAGGCCGCTGGTGACGAACAGGGGCGCGGTCTGCATGAAGCAGCCGGAGATCCCGGTCGTGCCGGGCTTGGTGGCGACGTGCTGGACGTTGCCGCTCGTCACCGGGGTGCCCTCGCCCTCGGCGAGGAGGTCGCTGCGGACCTGGGCGAGGCGGTCACGGTCGACGTGGGCAGTGGCGGGGGCGGCGACACCGAGGGCGAGCGAGAAGCCCAAGGCCGCCGCGCCGAGAGTTCCGAGTAGGCGCATGACGGCCCAACGACGGTCTAGACCGTCGGTCACGCGATTCGTGCCGTGCCGGTGTGCCGTCCCGGTTGTGCCGCCGGGCGGCGGAGGGTCAGACGGGCTGCATCTCCTGCTGCATCTTCTGCGACTCCATGTCCAGGAGCTCCGCCGCGCGAGCGGCGAGGGCGTCGTTCTCCTGGGAGAGCCGGAGCACCATCGCCTCGAGATCGGCCACGCGCGAGCGGAGCCGGTCGTTCTCGGCGGTGAGTCGGGCTGGAGTCCGCAGGTCGCTGTTCATGTATCCGATCAGCGCCTTGGCCATGGGTGAGCCTTCCAGGGAGAGAGTGGTGGTAGCCGTGGTGGGGCCGTCTTCAAGCGTCCCACCAGACCGCGCGTGGGTCAATCGCTCCCCGGCAAAGCCTGTTCCCCGGCGCGGCGGGCCGTTCGAGCCCGTCGGGGCGCCGGCTGGCAGCGGGGGCAGAAGAACGACGACCGGTTGGTGAAGGCGATCCGGCGGATCGGGGTACCGCAGCGGCGGCACCCCTCCCCCTCGCGGCCGTAGGCGTCGAGGCTGCGGTCGAAGTAGCCGGACTCGCCGTTGACGTTGACGTAGAGCGAGTCGAACGACGTGCCGCCCTGGCCGAGCGCGTCGGACATGACGGTCCGGGCGTGGTCGAGGAGCTCGCGCACCTGGCGCCCGGTCAGCCGGTCCCCCGGCCGCTCGCCGTGGATGCGGGCGCGCCACAGCGCCTCGTCGGCGTAGATGTTCCCGACGCCGCTGACGAGCGTCTGGTCGAGCAGCAGCCGCTTCACGCCCGAGGCGCGTCGCCGCACCCGCCGGACGAAGTCGTCGTCGTCGAACGCCGGGTCGAGCGGGTCGCGGGCGATGTGCGCGATCTCGGGCGGCAGGTCCGCGCCACCCTCGGAGAACGACAGCCCGCCGAACATCCGCTGGTCGACGAAGCGCAGCTCGACGGGACCGGTCGGTGCGCCGGCCGCGGCCCGTTCCAGCAGCAGCCGCACCCGCAGGTGGCGCTCGTCGGGGGCCCCGGGCGGCTGCACGAGCAGCTGGCCGCTCATGCCGAGGTGGCCGAGCAGCGCGTCACCGTCGGACAGCGGCAGCCAGAGGTACTTGCCGCGGCGGCGCGCGGCCACGATGCGCCGGCCGGTCAGCGCCAGCGCGAACCCCTCCGCGCCGCGCGGGTCACGGCGTACGGGGCGCGGGTGGAGCACCTCCACCCGACGGATCGTGGTGTCGAGGACGTGGCGCTCGAGGCCCGCCCTGACGACCTCGACCTCCGGCAGCTCCGGCACGTCGGGTCAGTCGTCGTCCTGCACGGACCGGGCGGACGCCTTCACGGCGTCGGCTCCCCCGGCGCCGGCCTCGGCACCGTCGGCGCCCAGGCCCTGGGCGATCTCGCCGTAAGCCGTCTCCGCGGCGGCCTGCTCGGCCTCCTTCTTGGAGCGGCCGACGCCGTTGCCGTAGAGCCCGTCGCCGACCTTCACCTGGGCGGTGAAGGTTTTCATGTGGTCCGGGCCGTCGTCCTCGATGACGTACTCGGGGACGCCGAGGCCGTGCTCGGCCGACAGCTCCTGGAGCGAGGTCTTCCAGTCGAGGCCGGCGCCCAGCGCGGACGCCTCCTCGATCAGCGGGTCGAAGAGTCGGTGGACGACGTCCGCCGACACCTCGAAGCCCCCGCTGAGGTGGATCGCCCCGAGCACCGCCTCGACGGTGTCGGAGAGGATCGAGTGCTTGTTGCGCCCTCCCGTGGCCTGCTCGCCGCGGCCGAGCTTGACGTGCTCGCCGAGGCCGATCTGGCGGCCCACCTCGGCGAGGGCGCGCGCGTTGACGACCGCGGCCCGCAGCTTCGCCAGCCGACCCTCGGACAGGTCCGGGTGGACGCGGTAGAGCGTCTCGGTCACCACGACGCCGAGCACGGAGTCCCCGAGGAACTCCAGCCGCTCGTTGGTGGGCAGCCCGCCGTTCTCGTAGGCGTACGAGCGGTGGGTGAGGGCGCGCTCGAGCAGCTCGGGATCCAGCTCGGGATCACCGAGCGCTGCTCGGAGCTCGGGATAGTTGGTCAAGCCGACCGGTGCCCGGTCAGAGGACCTGACGACGGTCAGCCTTGGCGCCGTACTGACCGCACTCGCCGCACGCACGGTGCGGGAGGTGCTTGGCACCGCAGGCGGGGTTGGCGCAGGTCACCAGGGACGGCGCGACGGCCTTCCACTGCGAGCGACGGTGACGCGTGTTGCTGCGCGACATCTTCCGCTTCGGGACAGCCACTGTTCTCTCCTTGCTACCGCGACCGTTCGGTCGCCCTCATGATTCTTCGGACCTGGCTCGAGGTGCTTCTCAGTCCTCGTCCTGCTGGAGTTCCTGCAACCGGGCCCACCGGGGATCCACGGCCGCTTCGTGCGCGTGGTCCGGGTCGTCGGCCAGACGGGCACCGCACTCGGTGCACAGTCCGGGACAGTCGTCCTCGCACAGCGGCTGGAAGGGTAGTGCGAGCACCACCGCGTCCCGCAGCAGGGGTTCGAGGTCGAGCAGGTCTCCCTCGAGCCGGCTGGTCTCGTCGTCCCCGGCGTCGTCGGTGTCGCCACCGCCGGCCCCGGGTCGGTCCTCGTCGTCGTAGACGAACAGCTCCTGGAAGTTCACGTCGACCTCGTCGGAGATCGGCTCCAGGCACCGCACGCACTCGCCCTCGAGCCCGGCGTGTGCCGAGCCCGTGACCAGGACCCCCTCCATGACCGCCTCGAGGCGCAGGTCGATCTCGACCGGCGCACCCTCGGGGACGTGGAGGACTTCGATACCGAGATCTGCCGGTGCCGGTGCCGAGAAGATCACCTCGTGCTGGGACCCCGGGCGGCGGCCGAGCTCGCGGGTGTCGAGCACGAGCGGCGCTCTCGGGTCCAGGCTGCTCAGGGGTTCACTTTCCGGTCCGGGCACACAACAGATCGTCGGGAATCGTAACCGTCCGGACGGGGGCACCGCAAAAGCAGCCACGGCGCCCCGCCGGGCCGGGCTCGGTGCCGGGCTGCCCGCGCGGTCTCAGGCTCCCGGCTGGCCGTCGCCCTGCTGCGCCAGCCGCTTCGTCAGGGCACGGTGCACGAAGTCCGGAACCAGCCCCGACACGTCGCCACCGAAGGCCGCGACCTCCTTGACGAGGCTGGACGCGAGGAAGGAGTACTCCGGGCTCGTGGGCACGAACACCGTGTCGACGTCGGCGAGCGAGGCGTTCATCTGAGCCATCTGGAGCTCGTAGTCGAAGTCGCTGACCGCCCGCAGCCCCTTCACGATGGCGCGGACGTCGTTCTCCTCGCAGAACGTCGTGAGAAGCCCGGTGAACGACGCGACCCGCACGTTGTCGTAGTCGCGGCAGGCCTCCTCCAGCATCGAGATCCTCTCCTCGGCGGTGAAGAGCCGGTTCTTGGAGGCGTTGACGCCGACGGCGACGATCACCTCGTCGAACAGGCGCGAGGCGCGCGAGACGATGTCGATGTGCCCGTTGGTGACGGGGTCGAACGACCCCGGGCAGACGGCACGACGCACGGACTACTCCTCGCTGCTGGGGCTGCTGGGGCTGCTGGGGCTGCTGGGGCTGCTGGGGCTGCTGGGGCTGCTGGGGCTGCTCGGGCTGCTGGGGCTGGGCTCGTCCGGCACTCCGTCGGGCGGCCCGGATGCCGCGTGACCGTACCAGAGCGTGGTCTCGCCGTAGCGCCGCTCGCGCCCGTCCTCGAACCCGGCCGGCCAGCGCGGGCGGGGGCTGCGCGAGGAGCGCTCGACCACCACCAGCGCGCCGGGCACGAGCCAGCCGTGGTCGGCCAGCGCCGCGAGGTCCTCGGCCAGTGCCTCGTCGGACAGGGGGTACGGCGGATCGAGGAACGCGACGTCGTAGGGCGCGGAGGGCGGCCGCAGAAGCGCCGTCCCGACCGACCCCGTCACGACGTTCGCCTTGGCGAACCCCAGGGCGCGGGCGTTGTCGCGGATCAGGGCGGCGGTACGGCGGTCCTGCTCCACCAGCGTGACCACGCCGGCCCCGCGGGACCAGGCCTCGAGCCCGACTGCTCCCGACCCGGCGTACAGGTCGAGGAAGCGCAGCCCGTGGAGGGATCCGCACCAGGACTCGATGGCGGAGAACAGCGCCTCGCGCACCCGGTCACTGGTAGGTCGCGTGGCTGCGCCTCGCGGAGTCTGGATGCGGCGTCCCCCGACGGCTCCCCCGATGATCCGGGTCATGCCCCACCACTCATGACTTCTCCATGAACTCAGACTGCCTCGAAAGCTCCATGGCTGTCACCGCGGCCCCCAGCCCGGGCGCCGCAGCGAGGGCGGGGTCGTCGGCCAGCAGGGACTCGGCCGCCCCGCGGGCCTCGACGATGGTGTCCTCGTCGCGCAGCACGCGGAGGTTCTGCAGGCTCGAGCGGAAGCCCGACTGGCTGCGGCCCAGCACGTCGCCCTCCCGCCGCTGCTCGAGGTCGACCCGGCTGAGCTCGAAGCCGTCGGTGGTGGCGGCCACGGCGTCGAGCCGCTCCCGGGCCGGCGTCAGGTCCGGCGCGTGGGAGACGAGCAGGCACAGGCCGGGGAGGCCGCCACGGCCCACCCGACCGCGCAGCTGGTGGAGCTGGGAGACGCCGAAGCGGTCGGCGTCCATGATCACCATGGTGGTGGCGTTGGCCACGTCGACGCCGACCTCGATGACGGTGGTGGAGACCAGGACGTCGATCTCGCCGGCCGCGAACGCGCGCATCGTCGCGTCCTTCTCGTCAGGCACCAGGCGGCCGTGGAGCAGGCCCACCCGCAGCCCGGCGAGCGGGCCCTCCTGCAGCAGAGCGGCCAGCTCCTCGACGGCGTACAGGGGCGGCTTCTTCTGGACGGGGTTGCCGTCCTCGTCGACGTCGACGACGTCGGACTCCCCCTGCTCGGACACGTCGCCGGAGATCCGCGGGCACACGACGTAGGCCTGGTGTCCCCTGCCGACCTCCTCGCGCACCCGTTCCCAGACGCGGTCGAGCCAGCCGGGCCGCTCGGCCAGCGGCACGACGTTGGTCTGGATCGGGGCGCGGCCGGCGGGGAGCTCCGTCAGCACGGAGGTCTCGAGGTCGCCGAAGACGGTCATGGCGACGGTGCGCGGGATCGGCGTCGCCGTCATCACCAGCACGTGGGGCGGGGAGCCCGCCTTGTCGGTGAGGGCGGCGCGCTGCTCGACCCCGAAGCGGTGCTGCTCGTCGACCACGACCAGGCCGAGGTCGGCGAAACCGACCTTCTCCTCGAGCAGGGCGTGGGTGCCGACGACGATCCCGGCCTCACCGCTCGCGGCGCGCAGCATGGCCTCCTGGCGCTGCGCCTTGCCCATCGAGCCGGTCAGCAGCGCCACCGAGGTCCCCTCCTCGGCGCCGCCGAGCATGCCCCCCTGGGCGAGGTCGCCGAGCAGCGCCACGATCGAGCGGTGGTGCTGCTGGGCCAGCACCTCGGTCGGCGCGAGCAGCGCGGCCTGCCCGCCGGAGTCGACGACCCGCAGCATGGCGCGCAGCGCGACCAGTGTCTTGCCGGAGCCGACCTCGCCCTGGAGCAGGCGGTTCATGGGGTGCGGCTGCGCGAGATCGGCCTCGATCTCCGCCCCGGTGCCGCGCTGCCCCGCGGTGAGCTCGAAGGGCAGGCGGGCGTCGAACGCGGCCAGCAGCCCGCCGCCGCCGGTGCGGGCCTGCGCCCCCTGGGCCCGGATCTCGGCGCGCCGGCGCGCCAGGACGACCTGCGTGACGAGCGCCTCCGCGAACCGGAACCGGCGCTGCGCCTGCTCCACCTGCTCCTGCGACTCCGGCGCGTGGATCCAGTCGTACGCCGTGCGGGCGTCGACGAGGCCGTGCCGCTCGCGCACCGCCGGGGGCACCAGGTCGGGCACGTCGTCGAGGACGGTGCGGGCGAAGGTCACCGCACGCTGCAGGTCCCACGACTCGACGCCCTTGGTGAGCGGGTAGATCGGGAAGTAGGCGCCGACGTCCTTGATCCAGGCGGCGTCGTCGGACTCGCCCCCGGACCCGTCGTCGTCGCCGGAGCCGAACAGCACCATCTTCGGGTTGGTGAGCTGCCACTGGTCGTTGAACGTCGACGCCTGGCCGACGAACAGCCCCCGCTGGCCCTTGGCGAGCTGCTTGGCCCGCCACTCCGCGATGTGCTTGCGCTTGGCGAAGAAGGTCATCCGCAGCGCCGGGCCGCCGGTGGAGAGCACGGTCTCGACGCGGTAGGCGGTGCCGCCCTTGCGCCGGTCGGTGTAGGACCGCAGGTCGCTGCGGGTGATCTCGCCGACGACGGTCAGCATCTGGCCGGCCTCGAGCTGCGCGAGCCGGGTGAGCTCGCCGGTCTTCACGTAGCGGCGCGGGAAGTGCTCGAGCAGGTCCTCGACCGTGCGCAGGCCGAGGCCGTCGACGATCTTCTGCCGCTTGCCCCGCTGGTCGCCGAGGACGGTCTCGATGGGCGAGTCGAGGCTGATCACAGCTGCTCCTCGTGGGGTCGTGGGCTCACTCGACGGACACCAGAAGTGGGTACCGCTCCTGCCCTCCGTCGTACACCACGACGTCGACATGCGGGTGGCGCTCCTCCACCAGCGCGGCGCAGCGCGCGGCCAGGCCGTCGGTGTCTTCCTGTCCGGACACGATCGTGACCAGCTCGCCGCCGCCGGCCAGCAGCCGCTCGAGCACGTCCGCGGCAACCGTCTCGAGGTCGTCGCCGATCACGGCGAAGTCGCCCGCAATGACACCCAGGACGTCACCGGGCTCACAGGGGCCGGCCATGGTGATGGCGCGCTTCGCTGCGACCGTGACGGCGCCGTGCCGGGCGTGACGGGCCGTCGCGGTCATCTCCAGGACGTCGTGCTCGAAGCTCCGCCCCGGCTCGTGGACCGCCACCGCCGCAAGGCCCTGCACCTGCGCCTGCGTCGGGATCACGGCCACGGTCACGCCCTCGTCGCTCTCGGCGGTGCGCGCGGCCACCTCCGCGACCTTCACCGAGTCGGGGTCGTTGGGCAGCACCACGACCTCCTCGGCGCCGCACGAGGTGATCGCCTCCAGCAGCTCTCCCGTCGAGGGGCGGTGGCCCAGCGCCGCCTCGACCACCACGGCCCCCGACCCGGCGAACAACGAGGCGAGGCCGGGGCCGGCCGCGACGACCACGATCCGTCGTCCGCGGCGTCGGGCGGTGCGCTGCCGCTGGGCGGCGACCTGCTCGGCGAAGTGGGTGACCCGGACCCGGTGCGGACGGCCGGCGCGGATCCCCGCCTCGATCGCGGCGCCGACGTCGTCGACGTGGACGTGGACGTTGTAGAGGCCCTCGCCGCCGACGATGACCAGCGAGTCCCCGAGCGGCGCCAGCTCGCCGCGCAGCACCGCGACCCGCTCGTCGTCGGAGTCGAGGAGGTACATCACCTCGTACGCCGGACCTTCCGGCGTGAGGTCGTCGGTGAGCCCGTCGGCCAGGGCAGGGACCGGGATCCGCGGCTGGCCGATCGTCGTGCGCACCGGCGGCGGGCGACGCCCGGTCAGCACGGTCTCGGCCGCGTCGAGCACCACGCTCAGCCCGCGTCCGCCCGCGTCGACGACGCCGGCATCGCGCAGCACGGCGAGCTGCTCGGGCGTCCTGGCCAGCGCCTCACGGGCCGCGGCCGCCGCCGCCGCGATCACGTCGCGGGCACGCGACCGCTCCTCCGCCGCGCACCGCTCGGCGGCCTCGCTGGCGGCGCGGGCGACGGTGAGGATGGTGCCCTCGACCGGCTCCCCCACGGCGGCGTAGCTGGCCCGGGTGGCCTCGGACAGCGCCTGCGCGATCACGTCGGCGTTGCGCTCCTCCGGGCTCCGGGCCGCGAGCCGGTGCGCGATGGCACCGAGCATCTGGCTGAAGATCACGCCGCTGTTGCCCCGGGCACCGAGGAGCGCTCCACGGGCGAGCGTGCTGAGCGTCGGGCCGAACGACGCCTCGGGATCGTCCCCCGCGGCCTCGCTCACGGCGTCGCGAGCGGCGGACACGGTGAGGTACATGTTCGTGCCGGTGTCGCCGTCGGGCACGGGGTAGACGTTGAGGGCGTCGATCTCCTCGCGGGCTCCCGCCAGGGCGTCGACGGCGACGTCGACGAAGCGCAGCACGGTGTCGAGCTCGATGGTCCCGCTCGGAGGTGCTTCCATCCCTGCCCTCGTGGTCGGCTGCCTGCTGGGTCGCCGCCGGCGAGCACGTACCCCCCGGCGTGGTGCCATAGGCTAGTGCGTGGTCCGCGGGGAGTGCCTCCGGTCGGTGACCGGGGCGTCGCCCGGGTGGCCGCTCGGGGTGGTCCGTGCGCCCGGGGCGACGATTCGCAACGCCCGCAGGGCATCGGATACTCTTGGGCGGTTGCCCGCGAGCGGGCCCTTTTCGTTGCACATCGATCTTCAGGAGTTCACGGTGGCTGCCGTCTGTGACATCTGCGCCAAGAAGCCGGGCTTCGGTCACAACCGGCCGTGGTCGCGCAAGATTACGAAGCGTCGCTTCAACCCCAACATCCAGCGCGTGCGGGCGACCGTCAACGGCACCCCGAAGCGGCTCAACGTCTGCACCGGCTGCCTCAAGGCCGGCAAGGTCAGCCGCTGACCACAGCCTCACACTTGGCTGGAAGGCCCCCGGAGCGCTCGACGCTCGCGGGGGCCTTCTGCATGTCCGGGCCGGCCTGACCTGCCCGGTTCGCCCTCGCTCAGAAGTGGGTCCACCCCGTCGGGCCGTCGTACGCCGCGCCGTCGACGGTGACCCCGCTCCCCTCCGCGACCGACCCGACGACCGTCCAGCCCTCCGGGACCGCCCCCTCCGAGCCCCCGGGGAACGTCGCCAGCAGCGCGTGGTCGTCGCCGCCGCCCAGGATGAACTGGAGCGGGTCCGCGCCCAGCGCCGCGCCGACCGCCGTCAGCGGTTCGGGGATCGCGAAGGCGTCGCGCCGGATGTCGACGGCGACGCCCGAGTCGTGGGCGATGTGCCCCGCGTCGGCCACGAGGCCGTCGGAGACGTCGATCATCGCCGTCGCCCCGGCCTCGGCGGCCGCCACGCCTGCGTCGTACGGCGGAGCGGGGCGCCGGTAGGCGTCGACGAGCACGCGGGGTGACCGGAAGCCGCGGCCGAGGACCGCGAGGCCGCCCGCTGCCCAGCCCTGCCGGCCGTGGAGCGCCACGACGTCGCCGGGCCGCGCCCCGGAGCGCAGCACCGGCGCGACCGTGCACGAGCCGAGCACCGTCACCGCGATCACGATCTCGTCGGCCCGGGTCAGGTCCCCCCCGACGACGCTCGCGCCGACCAGGGCGCACTCGTCGGCGAAGCCGCGGGCGAAGTCGAGGGCCCACTGGACGGGCAGGTCCGCCGGCGCGGCCAGCCCGATGGTGAGGGAGGTCGCCCGGCCGCCCATCGCGTTGACGTCCGAGAGGTTCTGCGCCGCAGCGCGGTGGCCGACGTCCTCCGCCGACGCCCAGTCCCGGCGGAAGTGGCGCCCCTCGACCATGAGGTCGGTCGACACCACGACGTGGCCGGTGCGCACCCGCAGCACGGCGGCGTCGTCGCCGGGGCCCACCAGCACGTGCTCGCCCTGGCCGAAGACCTCGGTGAGGGCGTCGATCAGCCCGAACTCGCCGGCGTCGGACAAGGTGGCGTCAGGGGGGAAGGCCATGGCGTCATCCCACCAGACCCCGGCGACGCACCCACGCGTCGGGCACCTATCGGCGTGTGTCGGGGAGACGGTAGGTTTGCCGCGACACAAGTCCCGTGACATGCGAGGAGCGCACGATGGTCGTCCAGGCGTACATCCTGATCCAGACCGACGTCGGCAAGGCCGCCGAGGTCGCCCGCGAGATCGCCCAGGTCAAGGGTGTGACGCTCGCCGAGGACGTCACCGGCCCCTACGACGTGATCGTGCGCGCGGAGGCCCGCAACGTCGACGAGCTCGGCAAGCTGGTGGTCTCGAAGGTCCAGAACCTCGACGGCATCACCCGCACCCTCACCTGCCCCGTGGTGCACATCTGAACGCGCTCGTCCGTCGACGCCCCGGTCCCGCACGGTGCCGGGGCGTCGTCGCGTCCGGGCTGCTCCTCGCCCTGACGGGCTGCGGCGGCCCGGTGGCGGTGGACGCGCCCGAGGTCGCGGGAGCCGACGCGGCCGCGTGCCGGGCACTGCTCGACGACCTGCCGGGGACCCTCGCGGGCCAGGACCGGCGGGAGGTCGAGCCCCCGGACGCGGCCGCGGCCGCCTGGGGCGACCCGGCGATCGTCCTCACCTGCGGTGTCCCGCGGCCCGACCTCGATCAGTTCGCGCCGTGCCTGGAGGCCAACGGCGTCGGCTGGTTCGTGGAGTCCGAGGACGAGTCGGACCCCGAGGCGCCGGCGACCGTCACCGCGGCCGGCTACGAGCCGACGGTGCGCGTCGAGATCCCCTCCGACCGCCAGCCCGAGGGGGTCGCCTCGGTGACCGCTGGGCTGGCGGCCGTCGTCGAGGAGCACCTCGAGCTGGTCGACCCCTGCGCCTGACCTGCGCGTCGGCCAGGGGTCGCCGCGAGGTCGACGGGGTCAGCGCAGCCCGGTGCCGCGCTGCAGCGCCAGCTGGATCAGCCGGTCGACCAGGGCCGGGTAGTCGAGCCCCGATGCCGCCCACATCTGCGGGTACATCGACGTCGGCGTGAAGCCCGGCATCGTGTTGATCTCGTTGACCACGAGCGACCCGTCGGGCATGTAGAAGAAGTCGACCCGGGCGAGGCCCTCGCAGCCGACCACCTCGAACGCGCGGCCCGCCATCGCGCGCAGCTCGGCGACCACCTCGTCGGGCAGGTCGGCCGGGACGTCGATCTCGGTGTGCTCGCCGGGCAGGTACTTCGCGGCGAAGTCGTAGAACTCATGGTCCCCGCCGACCCGGAGCTCGGCGGGCAGGCTGGTCTCGGCGGTGCCGTCGAGCGCCTGCAGCACGCCGCACTCGACCTCGCGACCGCCCTCGGCGGAGACCTCGAGCAGCGCCTTCGGGTCGTGGCGGTGGGCCTCCTCGAGGCACGCGTCGAGCTCGGTGGCGTCGTGGGCCTTGGAGATGCCGAAGCTCGACCCGCCCCGGGCCGGCTTCACGAACAGCGGGTAGCCGAGCTCGGCCGCGCGGTCGCGGCACGCCTGCGGGTCCCGCTCCCAGTCGCGGGTCGTGATCGTCACCCAGGGCAGCACCGGCAGGCCGGCCTCCTTGAGCACGACCTTCATGAACGCCTTGTCCATCCCGACGGCGGAGGCCAGGACGCCGGCGCCGACGTACCGGACGCCGGCCATCTCGAGCATCCCCTGGATGGTGCCGTCCTCGCCCCACGGGCCGTGGAGCAGCGGGAAGACGACGTCGACCTCGCCGAGCGTCTGCGGCGGTGCCGAGGGGTCCGTGACGACGAGGTCGGTCGAGGAGCCGTCGCGCGACAGCGTCACCAGGGCCCGGGTCTCGTCGACGCTGGGCAGCGCGTCGGGGCCGGCGCCGATCCGCAGCCGCTCGGGGTCACCGGACTCGAGCACCCACCGGCCGTCGCGGGCGATGCCCACCGGCACCACGTCGTACTTGTCGCGGTCGATGGCCCGCAGCACGCTGCCGGCGGTCACGCAGGAGATGGCGTGCTCGCTGGAGCGGCCGCCGAAGACAACGGCGACGCGGGGCTTGCGGGCCCCGCCGGCGGACTCGGCTGCGGGCACTGCTGGGCTCTCGTTCATCGCAGGCGACCCTACCGGCCGCGGGGCGGGTGGCCCGCGACCGTAGGGTCGTCGCATGACCGAGGACACACGCGCCCTCTCCCCCGCCGCCGGGAGCGGCCCCCGGCTGGCCCCGGCCACGCTCGCCGTCACCGCCGGCCGGCCCGAGCACCAGCCCGACGCGCCGCTGAACACGCCGCTGACGATGGCGTCGACGTACGTCGCCGGCGGGGACCTCGAGTACGGCCGCTACGGCAACCCGACCTGGACGGCGTTCGAGCACGCGCTCGGCGCCCTCGAGGGTGGCCGCGCGCTGGCGTTCTCCTCCGGCCTGGCGACCGTGGCGACGGTGCTCGACCTGGTGGGCCAGGACGCCGTCGTGGTTGCGCCGCGGCACGCCTACAACGGGACGGTGCTGCAGCTCGCCGACCTCGAGGCGCGCGGTCGGCTGCGCGCGTCGCTGGTCGACATCACCGACACCGAGGCGGTCGTGAAGGCGTGCGCCGACGCCGCCCTGGTGTGGCTCGAGTCGCCCACCAACCCCGCGCTCGAGGTGGCCGACATCCCCACCATCCGGGCCGCCGCGCACGACGCCGGCGCCTACGTGGTCGTGGACAACACTTTCGCCACCCCGCTGCTGCAGCGCCCGCTGGAGGACGACGTGGACCTCGTCGTCCACTCCGCGACGAAGTACCTCGCCGGCCACAGCGACGCCCTGCTCGGGGCACTGGTGACCCGCGACGAGGAGCTGTACGGCGTGCTCAAGGGCCGCCGCGACCTGCTCGGCGCCGTCCCCGGGACGCTCGAGGCGTGGCTCGCGCTGCGCGGCCTGCGCACCCTGCACCTGCGTGTGGAGCGGGCCCAGGCCAACGCCACCGAGCTCGCCCGCCGGCTCGCCGGCCACCCGGCGGTCGGGGAGGTCCGCTACCCCGGCTTCGGTGGGATCGTCTCGATCGTGCTCGCGCAGGGCGCCATGGCGGCCGACCTGCTGGTGCACAAGACCCGCCTGTGGGTGCACGCCACGTCCCTCGGTGGCGTGGAGTCGACCTTCGAGCGCCGTCGCCGCTGGAAGACCGAGGCGCCGACGATCCCCGACGCGCTGGTCCGGATGTCCGTCGGGATCGAGGACGTCGAGGACCTGTGGGCCGACCTCGAGCGCGCGCTCGACACGCTCACCTGAGGCACCGGTGGTTGAGGTGCGAAGGCCCGCTAGGGGCCTGAGCCTCGAAACCCCGCGAGGTGCGCAGGGCGGTTCCCACTGCCCTGCGTCCGTCACCGGGTTTCGACCCGCTCGCGCGACCTCGTCCCTCGGTCACGTCGCTTGCTCAACCTGGCCGGCTGACGGTCCCACCTCGTTCCTCGGTGGGACCGTGCCGGCTCATCAGTCAGTCTCTGCCTTGGTGGTGCGGGAGATGAAGGAGTCCATCATCTGCTGCGCGGTCATCCGGCCGGCGACGACCGCGTCGACGTGCTCGGCGATCGGGGCGTCCACGCCGTTGCGCTGGGCGAGGGCGAGGAGCGAGGAGCACGACTTGGCGCCCTCGGCGACCTGGTTGGTCGAGGCGTAGATCTCCTCGGTCGTCATCCCCTGCCCGAGCTTCTCGCCGAACGAGCGGTTGCGCGACAGCGGCGAGGAGCAGGTGGCCACGAGGTCGCCGAGCCCCGCGAGGCCCATCAGCGTCAGCGGGTTGGCGCCCAGCTTCGTGGCGAGGCGGGCGGTCTCGGCGAGACCACGGGTGATCACCGAGGCCGTGGTGTTGTCGCCGAAGCCGAGGCCGACCGCCATGCCGACGGCGAGCCCCACGACGTTCTTGTAGGCGCCCCCGAGCTCGCAGCCGAGCACGTCGACACTGGTGTAGGGCCGGAACGCCGCGGAGTGGGTGCGCTTCTGGATCATCCGCGCGACGTCCTCGTCGGCGCAGGCCACCACCGAGGCGGCCGGCTCTCGCCGGGCGATCTCGCGCGACAGGTTGGGTCCGCTGACCACGGCGATCCGCTCCGGGCCGGCCCCGGTCACCTCGGCGATGACCTCGCTCATCCGGTCCAGGGTGCCGAGCTCGACGCCCTTCATCAGCGAGACGAGGACGGCGTCCTTCTCGATGAAGGGCGCCCACTCGGTGAGGTTCTGGCGCAGCGTCTGCGAGGGCGTAGCCAGTACGACCATGTCGGCGCCGTGCAGCGCCTTCTCCACGTCGGACGTGCCGGTCACGGACTGAGGCAGCTCGATGCCCGGCTGGTAGTCCGGGTTCTGGTGCCGCTCCGCGATGGCCTCGGCGAGCTCCGGCCGTCGGGCCCACAGCGTCACGTCGTTGCCGGCGTCGGCCAGCACGATCGAGAACGCCGTCCCCCACGAGCCGGCGCTGAAGACCGCCACCTTTCCCATCACTGCCCCTTCTTCCTGCGCTTGTCCTGCTTCGGGTTGCCGATCTCCCGCACCCCCATCTTGCGGGGGTCGAACCGCTCGGCGGGAGGGGTCTCGCCCCTCAGGTCGGCGACCAGGGCGGTCAGCGCGACCATGATCCGGTCGGTGGCCTCGTGGACCACCTCGGCCGTCCGCGGCTGGGTCAGCAGGTCGGCGAGGTCGACCGGGTCGCCGACCTTCATCAGGACCTCGTGCCGCGGCACGACCCTGAGCCTCGCGGAGTACGGTGGCAGCACGTCCTGGGCCCCCCACTGCCCGATGGGGATGACCGGGCACCCCGTCTCGAGGGCGATGCGGGCGGCGCCGCTCTTGCCCTTCATCGGCCACATGCCGGGGTCCCGGGTCAGCGTTCCCTCCGGGTAGACGACGACGCACTCGCCCCGCCGGACCGCCTCGACCGCCGCGTCGTAGGCCCCGACGGCACTTCGGGTCATCCGCTCCACCGGGATCTGGCCGGCGGCGGTGAGGAAGCCTCCGAGGGCCCGGTTGCGGAAGAGTCCCGACTTGGCGAGGTAGCGGGGCAGCCGACCGTGGTCGTAGACGATGTGAGCCGCCAGCAGCGGGTCGACGTGGGAGATGTGGTTGAAGACCAGGACGCAGCCACCCTGCTCCGGGATCCGGTCCCCGTCGATCCAGGTGCGCCTGGTCGCCGCGAGCAGCAGGGGCTTCAGGATCGGGACGGCGACGGAGAACGCCCAGCCCCGCTTCTGCTGGTGCCTGCGAACCGTCACTCTCGTCCTTCGTGGATCGTCCGGCGCTGCCCGCCGGGGACGCACCCTGCGTCGGATGCAGGCTATCGCTCCGCGTCCCGGGCGGGGGCCCACGCCTCGACGCGTGTGCGCGGCCACCGGGACCGGCTGACAGGATCGGGGCATGTCCCACGTCGTGCTCGTGCCCGCCAAGCCACCGGCGGCCGGCAAGACACGGCTGCGCGGGCTCCCGGACGGCGTACGCCGCGACCTCGCGGAGGCGTTCGCCCTCGACACCGTCGCGGCCTGCCTCGCGACGGACGGGGTGGACCACGTGATGGCGGTGACCGACGACGCGGGCTTCGCCCGTCGACTCGCCGCCATGGGGTGCGCCGTGCTGCCGGACGGGGTCGCGGACGACCTGAACGGCACCCTCGTGCAGGCAGCCGTGGAGGCGGCCCGCCGCTGGCCGGTGAGCCGGGTGGCGGCCGTCTGCGCCGACCTGCCCGCGCTGCGGCCCGCCGACCTCGCGCTGGCGCTGCGCCGCGCGAGCAGCCACGCCCAGGCGTTCGTCGCGGACGCCGAGGCCACCGGCACCACCTGCTACGTGGCCGACCTCGGCGCGTTCCGGCCGGCCTTCGGACCCGACTCCCGGACGCAGCACCTGGCGCTGGGTGCGGTGGAGATCCGGGACGACACAGCGGGAGATCTGGCGTCGCTGCGGCGCGACGTGGACGACCTCGAGGACCTCGAGGAGGCGCACCGGCTCGGCCTCGGACCGCAGAGCCATCTCCGCAACATGCAGCGAGGGTGGGTCACCGGTCGGTGACCCACCCTCGCTACGTGTGGTTCAGGACTTCTTGGCCGGCGCCTTCTTGGCGGTGGACTTCTTGGCCGTGGTGGTCTTCTTGGCCGGCGCCTTCTTGGCGGCCGCCGTCTTCTTGGCCGGCGCCTTCTTCGCAGGAGCCTTCTTCGCGGTCGTCGACTTCGCCGTCGAGGTCTTCTTGGCCGGCGCCTTCTTCGCGGTCGTCGACTTCGTGGCCGTGCTCTTCTTGGCCGGCGCCTTCTTCGCGGTCGTCGACTTGGCCGTCGAGGTCTTCTTGGCCGGCGCCTTCTTCGCGGTCGTCGACTTCGAGGCCGTGGTCTTCTTGGCGGGGGCCGACTTGGTCGTGGCCTTCTTGGCAGCGCTCGCGGCGGTCTTGGCGGCGGTGCCGCTGGCGGCCAGCGTCAGCTTCGGGAGCTTCTTGGCCCCGGAGACGACGTTCTTGAGGTCCTGGCCGGCGCTGAACTTCGGCACCGCGGTCTTCTTGGCCTTCACCCGCTCGCCGGTCTGCGGGTTGCGGACCCAGCGCGCAGCGCGGACCCGCTTCTCGAACGAGCCGAAGCCCGTGATGGCGACCTTCTCCCCCTTGGCGACCTCGCGGGTGATCGTGTCCAGGACGGACTCGAGCGCGTGCGCGGCAGCCTTGCGGTTCCCCTCGAAGCGCGCAGCCAGCGTGTCGATCAGCTGAGACTTGTTCACTAGCTTCCCTTCCAATGAACTCGTGCGCCGAGCCCGTGCTCGACTTTTCCCTACGCACGCTAGGTATTCGTGGCCGTGGTCACAATCGCCACGCCGCATTTCCTGCGCCTTTTTTCCGAGGTCCGGACGCCCCGATGTCCAGCAAAGACGCGGGTTCCGGCAATTGCGCCGAGGTCCTAAATGAAGGAATCCCCTTATTTCTAAGGGGATTCCTTGCAATTCCGCTCAACGACGGGGCTTTCAGAGCGTCGAGGGCTTCCACTCCGGCCTCGTCGCCTCGTACGCCGCGATGTCGGCGTCGTGCGCGAGCGTGATGCCGATGTCGTCGAGGCCCTCGAGCAGCCGCCACCGGGTGTAGTCGTCGATGTCGAAGGAGTCCTCGACCGCGCCGTCACCCTCGCCGGCGCGGACCGTGCGGTTCTCGAGGTCGACCGTGACGGCGGTGCCTGGCTCGGCTTCGAGCAGCTCCCAGATCCGCTGCACGACCTTCTCGTCGACCTGGGCCGCAACGAGGCCGGCCTTGCCGGCGTTCCCCCGGAAGATGTCGGCGAAGCGCGGCGACAGCACGGCCTTGAAGCCGTAGTTCTGCAGCGCCCACACGGCGTGCTCACGTGACGAGCCGGTGCCGAAGTCGGGACCGGCGACGAGCACCGAGCCGGCGGCGTACTCCGGCTTGTTCAGCACGAAGTCGGGGTCCTTGCGCCACGCGGCGAAGAGCCCGTCCTCGAAACCGGTTCGCGTGACCCGCTTGAGGTAGGACGCCGGGATGATCTGGTCGGTGTCGACGTTGCTGCGCCGCAGCGGGACGCCGACACCGGTGTGGCTGGTGAACTTCTCCATGGCTCAGGCCTCCTGGGTGACGACGGGCTCGAGGTCGGCGGGCGAGGACAGGGTGCCGCGCACGGCGGTCGCCGCTGCCACCGGCACGGAGACCAGGTGGGTGCGTCCACCGACGCCCTGCCGGCCCTCGAAGTTGCGGTTGGACGTGGAGGCGCTGCGCTCGCCGGGCTGCAGCTGGTCGGGGTTCATGCCCAGGCACATCGAGCAGCCGGCCCCGCGCCACTCGCCGCCGGCCTCCTTGAAGACGACGTCCAGGCCCTCCTCCTCGGCCTGCAGCCGGACCCGGACCGAGCCCGGGACGACGAGCAGCCGGGTGTCCTTGGCGACGTGGCGTCCCTTGATGATCTCGGCGGCGGCACGCAGGTCCTCGATGCGACCGTTGGTGCAGGAGCCGACGAAGACGGTGTCCACCTTGATGTCGCGCATCGGGGTGCCCGCCTCGAGACCCATGTACTGCAGCGCCTTCTCGGCGGCGATGCGGTCCTGGTCGTGGTCGAAGTCCTCGGGCGAGGGGACCTCGGCGCCCAGCGGCACACCCTGGCCCGGATTGGTGCCCCAGGTGACGAAGGGGGTCATCGTGCTCGCGTCGAGCACGATCTCCTTGTCGAACTCGGCGTCGTCGTCGGTGACGAGCGAGCGCCAGTGCTCGACGGCGGCGTCCCACGCCGCGCCCTGCGGCGCGTGGCGACGGCCGCGGATGTAGTCGAAGGTCGTCTCGTCGGGCGCGATCAGGCCTGCCTTGGCGCCCCACTCGATGGACATGTTGCAGACCGTCATCCGGCCCTCCATCGACAGCTCCTCGATGGCCTGGCCGCGGTACTCGACGATGTAGCCCTGCCCACCGCCGGTGCCGGTGTGCGCGATCAGCGTGAGCACGAGGTCCTTGGCGGTGACACCCTCGGGCAGGGTGCCGTTGACGGTGACCGCCATGGTCTTCGGCTTCGACTGCGGCAGCGTCTGGGTGGCGAGCACGTGCTCGACCTCGGAGGTGCCGATGCCGAACGCGATCGCGCCGAAGGCGCCGTGGGTGCTGGTGTGGCTGTCGCCGCACACGATGGTCATGCCGGGCTGCGTGAGCCCGAGCTGCGGGCCGACGACGTGCACGATGCCCTGCTCGATGTCACCCAGCGGGTGCAGCCGGACGCCGAACTCCTCGGCGTTCTTCCGCAGCGTCTCGACCTGGGTGCGGGAGACGGGGTCGGCGATCGGCTTGTCCCAGTCGACGGTCGGGACGTTGTGGTCCTCGGTCGCGAGGGTGAGGTCGGGCCGGCGCACCTTGCGGCCGGCGAGGCGCAGCCCGTCGAAGGCCTGCGGCGACGTCACCTCGTGAATGAGGTGGAGGTCGATGTAGAGCAGGTCCGGCTCGCCCGCGACCGAACGGACGACGTGCTGGTCCCAGACCTTCTCGGCCAGGGTCTTGCCCATTGCTTCACTCCCTCACTGCTCTGGCACATTGGCCGGCCGACGGGGTCCCGTCGGGCCACGAGATGCAGCGTACGACTTGCATCCCAGTTTGTGAGACGGCAGTATTGCATTATGGACACCACAAGCGGCGTCGGGGTGCTCGACAAGGCAGCCCTGGTTCTCACCGCGCTCGAGTCGGGGCCGGCCACGCTCGCCGGTCTGGTCGCCGGCACGGGGCTCGCTCGCCCCACTGCCCACCGGCTGGCCGTCGCCCTCGAGCACCACCGTCTCGTGGCCCGCGACATGCAGGGCCGCTTCGTGCTCGGTCCCCGGCTGGCGGAGCTGTCGGCCGCGGCCGGCGAGGACCGCCTCCTCGCGACCGCCGGCCCGGTGCTCGCCCGGCTGCGCGACATCACCGGCGAGTCCGCCCAGCTGTGGCGCCGACAGGGCGACCACCGCATCTGCGTCGCCGCCGCCGAGCGCCCCTCGGGCCTGCGCGACACGATCCCGGTCGGCTCGCAGCTGACGATGAGCGCCGGCTCCGCCGCGCAGGTGCTGCTGGCCTGGGAGGACCCCGAGCGCATCCAGCGTGGGCTGCAGAACGCCGCCTTCTCCGCCGCCGCACTGTCCGGCATCCGCAAGCGGGGCTGGGCGCAGTCCGTCGGCGAGCGCGAGCAGGGCGTGGCGTCGGTGTCCGCGCCGGTCCGCTCCCCCGGCGGCAAGATCATCGCGGCGGTCTCGGTGTCGGGCCCGCTCGAGCGGCTCTCGCGCCAGCCCGGCCGGATGCACGCCCCAGCCGTGATGGCCGCCGCCGAGCGGCTCTCCGAGTCGCTGCGCCGGGCCGCCGCTGCCGACTGACCCGAGTCGGTCGCCGGCCCTGAGCCGGCTCACAGCAGGTCGCGCAGCTCGGCCCTGGTGAGGTGGCCGGCGATGCCGCGGCAGCGGGCGAGATAGTCGACCACGTCCGCGACGGAGAGGCCGTGGGTGACCCGCAGGCCCCGGGCGATGGTCGCGAGGTACGCCGGCGCCGGCGGTCGTGGTGCGTGGGCCCGGACGTCGTCGCAGCCGAGCGTCACGACGGGGTGGCCGCCGAGCTCCCCCACGCGATGGACCGTCTCGTAGCGTCCCGGCCCGACCACGTGGCAGCTCCCCTCTGCGTCCGGCGCAAGGGCCGGCGCGAGGTCGTGGTCGGACCCGGGCTCGCGCCGCATCTCCTGCTCCAGCACGTCGACCAGCTCACGCCGGGTGAGCAGGTAGGCCCGGCACAGCACCACCTCGTCGCCCCGGTGGTCGAGCAGCGCCAGGCCACCGCCCCAGGCAGTGGACACCCCGGCGAAGACCAGGCTCCCCCGCAGCCGGTACGGCACCTGGGCGCGCGCCGGGCGGCCGTCCCGCGTCCCGGGGTAGGTCCGCCGCGCCCCCGGGGGGCGACCGCCCTCGAGGTAGCAGCGGAACCGGACCGGGTCGAGGTTCGACCCGTACCCGGCGTACCAGACCTGCTCCACGTCGTCCCTCAGAACAGGGCGTCCTGCTCGAGCTCGAGCAGGACCTGCTTGCGCTCCAGCCCGCCGGCGTAGCCGGTGAGGGTGCCGTTGGCGCCGATAACCCGGTGGCAGGGCACGACGATCGGGATGGGGTTGCGGCCGTTGGCGAGTCCCACCGCGCGCGAGGCCGCGCTGGTCATACCGAGCCGCAGCGCGATCTCGCCGTACGACGCGGTCTCGCCGTAGCCGATCGTCATCAGCTGCTGCCACACCCGCTTCTGGAAGTCGCTGCCCTGCGGTGCGACCGGGAGGTCGAACTCCTTCAGGTCCCGCGCGAAGTAGGAGGCGAGCTGCTCGGCCGCGCGCGCGAGCACCGGCTCGTCGTCGCGCCGCTCCCCGCGGGGCCGGCCGTCCGCGGGGTCGCGGAACGGCGCGAAGTCGATGTGGGTGATCGCGCCGCCGTGCTCGACGATGCGCAGCTCGCCGACGGGGCTGTCGATGACGGTCCACATGGTCAGTTCTCCTTCAGGACGTCGAGGGTGTGCCACAGGTGCAGCAGGGCGTAGGAGCGCCACGGGGTCCAGCCGGCGGCCAGGCTGCCCACCGCGTCGGGGTCGTGGCCGAGGCCGCGCACGGCCGCGCGGACCCCCAGGTCGGTGGGCAGGAAGACGTCGGGGTGTCCCAGCGCGCGCATCGCGACGTAGTCGGCCGTCCACGGCCCGATCCCGGGCAGCTCGAGCATCCGGCGCCGGACCTCGTCGCGGTCGGCGCCGCGGTCGAGCCGGACCCGCCCGTCGGCGAGCGCCGCGGCCAGGCCCACCAGCGCCCGGCCCCGTGCCCGCGGCATCGGCAGGCTCTCCGGGTCGGCGGCGGCAAGGGTGGCGGCATCGGGAAACGCATGCGTGAGCGTGCCGTCCGGCGACGGCAGCGGGCGGCCGTGCTCGCGCACGATCCGGGCGGTGACGGTCCGCGCGCCGGCGACGCTGACCTGCTGGCCGATGACGGTGCGGATCGCCAGCTCGTGGCCGTCGGGGTGGCCCGGGACCCGCAGGCCGGGCCGAGCCCGCACCAGCGGGCCGACCACCGGGTCGCCGACGAAGGCGTCGGCGACGGCCACCGGATCACAGTCGGCGTCGAGCAGCCGGCGGACGCGCTCGACGGCGGCGCCCACGTCGCGCAGGTCGGTCAGCCGGAACGTCGCGGGCACCTGCGCCGTGCCACCCGCGGTCGAGTCCTCCGCGGCAGCGAGGTCAGCGAGCCGCAGCCGGACGGTCCCGGGCCCGTGCGGGAGGGCGAGCACCTGGGCCCAGCCGTCATCGGTGGCCTCCTCGATACCGGGGACCGCGTGCGCGGCGAGGAAGGCGTGGAGGGCGCGGCCGGCGAACGGCGTGCGCACCGCGAGCCGCAGCGTCAGCTCGCCCGCCGCCGTCCCGGCCGCACTGGCCGCGGCGCCGACAGCGCTGACAGGGCCGGCGGGGCGCCGGCTGCGCAGCTGGGTCGGGGTGGCGTCGTACACCTCGCGGACGGTGTCGTTGAACTGCCGGACGCTGGAGAAGCCGGCGGCGAAGGCGACGTCGGCGAAGGTCAGGTCGGTGGTCTCGATGAGCACGCGGGCGGTCTGCGCCCGGCGGGCCCGGGCCAGCGCAAGCGGCCCGGCGCCGAGCTCGCCGGCCAGCAGCCGGGTGAGGTGACGCGGGGTGTAGCCGACGTGGGCGGCGAGGCCCTCGACCCCCTCGCGGTCGACGACCCCGTCGGCGATGAGGCGCATCGCGCGGCCTGCGGCGTCGGCTGCGACGTCCCAGTCGGGGCTGCCCGGCACCGCGTCGGGCAGGCACCGCTTGCACGCCCGGAACCCGGCCGCCTGGGCCGAGGCCGCCGTCGGGTGGAACGCCACGTTGGCGAGCGCCGGGGTCCTCGCGGGGCACGAGGGCCGGCAGTAGATGCCGGTGGTGCGCACCCCGGTGTAGAAGACGCCGTCGAAGCGCCGGTCGCGCGCCTTCACGGCGCGGTAGCAGGCCTCGCGGTCGAGGGCGGGGTTCGGGGACATGTCCCCATCATCATCCCTCACCCGGCGAGGCTCTGGCGGGAATCGGACACGGCCGCGGCCGACCCGGGAGGGTCGACCGCGACCGTGGGTGACGCGGGTGGTGACGAGATGCGTCAGAGGACCTTCGAGAGGAACGACTGGGTGCGCTCCTCCTGCGGGTCGGAGAGGACCGTCGCCGGGTCGCCCTCCTCGACGATGACGCCGCCGTCCATGAAGACCAGCTTGTCGCCCACCTCGCGGGCGAAGCCCATCTCGTGGGTGACGACCATCATGGTCATGCCGTCGGACGCGAGGTCCTTCATGACCGCGAGCACGTCGCCGACGAGCTCGGGGTCGAGCGCCGAGGTCGGCTCGTCGAAGAGCATCATGTCCGGGTCCATGGAGAGCGCCCGGGCGATCGCGATCCGCTGCTGTTGCCCGCCCGACAGGTGCGCCGGGTAGGCGTCCTCGCGGTCGGCGAGGCCGACCTTCTCGAGGTTGGTCCGCGCGATCTCGACGGCCTCCTCCTTGCTCCGCTTCAGCACCCGGCGCTGCGCGATCGTCAGGTTGCCGAGCACGTCGATGTGCGGGAAGAGGTTGAACTGCTGGAAGACCATGCCGATCTTGGCGCGCACGGCGTCGAGGTCGGTCTCGGGGTCGGTCACGTCGATGCCCTCGACGAGGACCTTGCCGCTGGTCGGGATCTCGAGCATGTTCACGCAGCGCAGCAGGGTGGACTTGCCGGACCCGGACGGGCCGATCACACAGACGACCTGGCCGGCGTCGACGTGGAAGTCGATGCCGGTCAGCACCTGGTTGTCACCGAAGTACTTGTGCAGCTGCTGCACGTCGATGGCGGGGACGTCCTCGCGCCCGCCGGGGATGCGTCCGGCGTGGTGCTCAGGTGCGGTGGACATCGGTCACCTCGCCTTCATGGTCCGGCGCTCCATGTACGCGACGAGGCGCGTCAGCGGGAGCGTGATGATCAGGTAGAAGACCGCGGCGGCCAGCAGGCCGGACGCGTTGCCGCTCTCGGTGAGCGAGTCGCGGGCGAACGTCGTCAGCTCGACCTGGGTGGCCGTGGCGCCGATGACGAAGAGCAGCGAGGTGTCCTTGATGAGGATCACCAGCTCGTTGGTCAGCGGCGGGATGACGATCCGGAACGCTTGCGGCAGGATGATCGAGCGCGTCGTCCAGAAGCCGCTCATGCCCAGCGAGCGGGCGGCCTCCGTCTGCCCCTTCGGCACCGCCTGGATGCCGGCGCGGATGGTCTCGGCCATGTAGGCCGCCGAGACCACGATCAGCGCGATCAGTCCGGCGCCGATCGGGAAGAACGGCGGCCGCCAGCCGAAGGCGATCGGCACCGCGAACCCGAAGGCGAGGATGACGACGATCGCCGGCAGGCCACGGAAGAACTCGATGTACGCCGTCGCGATCCAGCGGTACGGCGCCACGGGCGAGAGCTTCATCAGCGCCAGCAGCAGCGCCAGCACCAGTCCGCCGGTGAAGGCGATGGCCGTGTAGACCACCGTGTTGCGCGCGGCCACGGTGACGATCTCCGGCCAGAGCGCCTCGAGCACGTCGCGGTTGAGGAAGTTCGTCCGCATCGCCGCCCAGTCGGCGCTCAGGACGAGCGCGAGCAGCGCGAGCAGCAGGATGGCGTAGAGGACGCCCTGGTTGACCTTCTTGCGGGTGGTGCGCTTCACCGCACACCCCCGCCCGCGTGGGCGGCGTCAGCCGCCCCCCGACTGTCGGTCATCACTCCGCGTCCGTCGCGAAATACTTGTTGTAGATCTCGTCGTACGTGCCGTCGTCGCGCATGTCCTGCAGCGCGCCGTTGACGGCCTCCTGGAGCGCGTCGGAGCCCTCCTCGCGGAAGCCGAAGCCGTACTGCTCACCGGTGTCGTAGGTCTCGACGACCTTGAACCCGCCGTCCTGCTCGTGGGAGAGGTTCACCGGCAGGTCCTGCAGGATCGCGCCGATCTGGCCGGCCTTGATCGCGGTGTACATCTCGCCGTCGCTCGGGAAGGTCACCAGCTCGGCGCCCTCGGGGGCGTTCTCCTCGGCGTAGGTCTTGCCGGTGGTGCCCTGCTGGACCGCGACCTGGACGCCGTCGAGGTCCTCGATGGACTCGATGTCGGAGTCCTCGGGGACGAGCAGCGACTGCTTGGAGTCGTAGTAGCCCTCGGAGAAGTCGAGGTTCTGCTCGCGCTCCTCGGTGATGGTCATCGCGGCGGAGACGAGGTCGCACTGCTGCGAGTTGAGGGCGAGACCACTCTGCAGGCCCTCGAAGGCCTGGTCGCGCAGGCTGACGTCGAGCTCGAGGCGGCTGGCGATCTCGTTGATCAGGTCGCCGTCGAAGCCGGTGTAGGTGTCACCGTCGCGGGTGTCGAACGGCGGGTAGGGCACGTCGGAGCAGACGGTGAGGGTCCCGCTCTGGATCAGGCCCAGGTCGCCGTCGCCGCCGTCGGCAGCGGTGTCGCCGTTGTCGCCGCCGCAGGCCGACGCCGTGAGCGCGACCGCCGCCACGAGGGCTCCCCAGCGGTGGAGTCGTCTGCGCGGCGTCCGGACAGCGGACGGGGCGGTGCTGGTCTGCGTGCGTACGTCGTTCATGCATTCCACCCTCCCCCAAACGGATGGAGGGCGCAAAGAAGGGTCACAAAGGTGTCACAAAGCCGGGTCGTGGGCCACGGTTCGGTCACGATCGCGCTGCTGCAGTGCCCCGGGCGCACCCGCAAGCACGCGGGTGCTCAGTCTGCTGCCGGCTCGCGGAGCTCCCGCCTGCTCCGGGACGCGGTCGGGGCGAGCCCGGCCTCATGGATCGTCACTGGCATGGCGTCACCCTGGCGTGGGATGCGGACATTCGATGAGCACGACACGCGAACACCGGGCCCGGGGAGCACCGGGGCCCGGGAACGACGAAGGCCCGCTCCTGCTGGAGCGGGCCTTCGTGTGGTGTACCCCCGACCGGATTCGAACCGGCGCTACCGCCTTGAGAGGGCGGCGTGCTAGGCCGCTACACAACGGGGGCATTGCCTGTGCCAGAGAGTCCTTCCGGACTTCCGGCGGCGGAGCGAAACACTAGTGGATCTCTCTGTTTCGCACCAAATCCCGGCCTTCCGACCGGGACTCGCTGGGATACTAGGACTCGAACCTAGACTAACTGAACCAGAATCAGTCGTGCTGCCAATTACACCATATCCCAATGGCTACGGGCCCTTCCGCTGCTGCGGTCGAACCGGGATGGAACCTTACACGCGACCTCTGGAGGCCTCCAAAACGGCCGGACTGGTGCGTCGGTCGAGCCCCATCGAGCGGGCCACCCAGAGGGCCAGCGCGAGGTAGGTGACGGACTTGAAGACCGTCACGAGGATGTCCCACCAGCTGCCGCCGGTCGGGTTCAGCGCGTCCCCCAGGTCGAAGAAGGCGACGGCGAGGCCGAAGGCCAGCCAGTTGTTGAGGACGTGCATCGCGATCGCCGCCTCGAGGCCGCCCGTGGCGAGCACCAGCACGCCGGCGACGAGCCCGAACGCGAACCGGTCGAAGAAGATCGGCAGGCTCTGGCCGATGCCGTGGGCCAGGGCGAAGAGCAACGCCGGACCCACCACCGCGGCCACCCGGCTGTTCAGCAGGCCGCCGAACGCCTGCGCGAGGTAGCCCCGGAAGGCGTACTCCTCCGCCGCCGCCTGCAGCGGCGTGAGGAACACCACGACGAGCACGAAGTCGCGGAGCGTGCTGCTCCAGGGGTTCGGCTCCGCGATCTCGCCGCCGACCGCTTCGCCGGGGAGCAGCGCCCCCAGCAGCAGGGACATGAAGAGTGTCGCGAACGACACAGCGAAGCAGATGAGCAGGAACCGCCACCGCAGCCGCGGCCTCACCGACGACAGCCACCGGGGCTTCAACCCGTGGATGACGCGGATGATGAACCAGCAGATGGGGATGGCCGTCGACAGCGTCACCAGCAGGAACGCCAAGGTGGCCGGCGACGGGTTGCGGGTGTCGACGAGGCCGGTCAGGCCCGTGCCGAGCTCCTCCCCGCTCCAGACCTGCCAGGCGACGAACGGCCCGAGGACGACGAAGGGCGCCACGAGGTACCAGCCGAAGCCGAGCACCAGCATGCCGAGGACCGGCCGCCACCAGCCCCGGCGGCCGGCGAGCAGGATCCGGTGGTACTCCAGCGGCGGCGCCGGCTCCCGGGCGGGCATCGGCGCCTGCGGCACGCCCGGGGGCGGCCAGCCCGCGCCGTACGGCGGCGGCGAGCCGCCCCAGGTGGGGGGCTGCGCACCGCCGTACGGCGGGGGCTGGTGGCCGCTCATGCCAGCGCGCTCTGCAGCCGGGCCAGGCTGCGCTCCCGGCCGAGCAGCTCCATCGACTCGAACAGCGGCGGCGAGACCCGGCGGCCGGTGATCGCCACCCGCACCGGGCCGAACGCGTTGCGCGGCTTCAGCCCCATGCCGTCGACCAGCGTCGCCTGGAGCGCGTCCTGGATCGCCTGCGTCGTCCACTCCGGCAGGTCGGCCAGCGCGTCGTGGGAGGCCTTGACCACGGCCAGCCCGTCCTCGGTGAGGAGCTTCGCCACGTCGGCCTCGTCGCGGGTGAACGCCGCCTCGTCGACGAAGAGGAAGCCGAGCATCGCGGGCGCCTCGGCGAGCTTGTTGATCCGCTCGGCGACCAGCGGCATCGCCTGGTCGAGCATGGTGTGCTCCGTGTCGGTGACCGGGTCGGAGACCACGCCCTCGGCCTGCAGGAACGGCAGCACCCGCTCGGTGACCTGCTCGACGCTGAGCATCCGCATGTGGGACGAGTTGATCGCCTCGGCCTTCTTCAGGTCGAAGCGCGCCGGGTTCGGGTTGACGTCGCGCAGGTCGAAGGCGTCGACCATCTCGTCGAGCGTGAAGACGTCGCGGTCGGCGGCGATCGCCCAGCCCAGCAGCGCGAGGTAGTTGAGCAGCCCCTCGGGGAGGAAGCCCTGGTCGCGGTAGGCCAGCGCGTGCGCCTGCGGGTCGCGCTTGGAGAGCTTCTTGTTGCCCTCCCCCATCACGTAGGGCAGGTGGCCGTAGGCCGGGGTCTCCTCGGCGACGCCGATCGCCTTCAGCGCGTCGAAGAGCGCGATCTGGCGCGGGGTCGAGGAGAGCAGGTCCTCGCCGCGCAGCACGTGGCTGATCCGCATGGTCGCGTCGTCGACGGGCGCGGTGAGCGTGTAGAGCGGGTCGCCGTTGGCGCGGCACAGCGCGTAGTCGGGCACGTGCGCGGTCTCGAAGGTGACCTCGCCGCGGACCAGGTCGTCCCAGGTGATCGAGCCCTCGGGCATCCGGAACCGCACCAGCGGCTTGCGGCCGTCTGCCTCGAAGGCGGCACGCTGCTCCGCGGTCAGGTCGCGGCAGAAGCCGTCGTACCCCATGACCTTGGAGCCCGAGGCCTTGCGGCGCGCGTCGACCTCCTCGTTGGTGCAGAAGCAGTCGTAGGTGTACGACGACTCCGCGAGCCTGGCGAGCACGTCGCGGTAGAGGTCACCGCGCTCGGACTGCCGGTAGGGGCCGTGGGGGCCGCCCACCTCGACGCCCTCGTCCCAGTCGAGGCCCATCCAGCGGAACAGGTCGAGGATCGCGGCGTAGGACTCCTCGGTGGAGCGCTCCTTGTCGGTGTCCTCGATCCGCAGCACGAAGGTCGCGTCCTGGCCGTTGCGCGCCGCGTGGCGTGCGAAGGCCCAGTTGAAGAGGGCCGTGCGCACCAGGCCGACGTGCGGGGAGCCGGTCGGCGACGGGGCCATGCGGACGCGGACGGGGGTGTTGCTCAACGGGTTGCCACCTTGTTCGTGAGAGTGCCGATGCCGGCGATCGAGACCTCGACCTCGTCGCCGACTTCCATGGGACCGACACCCGCAGGGGTGCCGGTGAGGATGACGTCGCCCGGGAGGAGCGTCATCACGCTCGAGACGTGCGAGACCAGGGTCGGGATGTCGAACATCATGTCCCTGGTGTCGCCGTCCTGCTTGAGGTCGCCGTTGAGGTGCGTCTGGATCTTGACGCCGTCGGCGAAGTACTGGGGGTCGAGGTCGGTCTCGATCCAGGGCCCGAGCGGGCAGAACGAGTCGAAGCCCTTGGCCCGGGTGAACTGGACGTCGGAGCGCTGCAGGTCTCGGGCGGTGACGTCGTTGCCGATCGTGTAGCCGTGGATGACGTCGGTGGCCTGGTCCGGCGGGACGTCGCGGCAGATCCGGCCGATCACGACGCCGAGCTCGCCCTCGAAGTGGAGGTCCTCGGTCTGCTTCGGGTACCAGATCGGGTCGCCCGGGCCGACGACGCTGGTGTTGGGCTTGAGGAAGAGCATCGGCTCCGGCGGGACCTCGTTGCCCAGCTCCCGGGCGTGGGAGGCGTAGTTGCGGCCGACGCCGACCACCTTGCTCCGCGGCAGCACCGGGGCGAGCAGCCGCACGTCCGACAGCTTGTGCTCCTCCTCGAGGAGCTTGATGCCGACGTAGAGGGGGTCGCCGGCCAGCGTCACGACGACGCTGTCGTCGGCGGGCTGCCCGTACTCGTCGATCTCGCCCGTCACGACGCCGTACTGGGGGTCTTCTCCGGTGGTGAACCTTGCGATGCGCACGCCCGCGAGCCTATCGGGGCCGCGCAGCCGCGGGCCGAATCGTCGGGGTCTCGACGGGCTCGACCGCCGTTCGGTCACCGGGGGTGCGCCCGGTTACCGTCTTCCGGTGCTGGAGACGATCGCGGTGCTCGACGAGGCGGTGTGGCACGCCCGGGCGGCGGCGCACGCCGCCCGCGTCGACGCGTTCGTGCGGCCGCACCTCGAGCGCCGGCGCGACCGGGTGAAGCACCCGGTCCACGACTTCCTCTTCACCTACTACTCCCAGCGGCCGGCGCAGCTGCGCCGCTGGCACCCCGGGTTCGGGGTCGCGCTCCGGGGTGGGGCGGCGGAGTACGGCGGGTTGAAGGGTTACGAGGTCGCGACGGCCCGGGACACGGAGATCGTGACCGTCGACCCGGGGTACGTCGCCTCCCAGCGGCCGCTGGTCGAGTCGATCCACCGGCTGCTGGCCGCCACGGCCGGGCGGGCTCCCCAGTTCGGCTGCTTCGGGCTGCACGAGTGGGCGATGGTCCACCGCGCCGACGAGACCCGCCACGACTGGCCGCTGCGCCTCGGGCGCGAGGGCACGGACGCCGTGGTGGAGTCGCACCGGATCGCCTGCTCCCACTTCGACGCGTTCCGGTTCTTCACCGACAGCGCCCGGCCGCTCAACACCCTCTCCCCCGCGGCCCACGACCGGCCCGACTTCGAGCAGCCCGGCTGCCTGCACGCCGGGATGGACCTCTACAAGCACGCCTTCCGGCTCACCCCGATGGTCCCCTCCGACCTGGTGGCCGACTGCTTCGAGCTCGCCCGCGACATCCGCGAGCTCGACATGCGGGCCGCGCCGTACGACCTCCGCGACCTCGGCTTCGAGCCGGTCCGCATCGAGACCCCCGAGGGCAAGCAGGCGTACGTCGCCGCGCAGCGCGCCTTCGCCGAGCGCGGGGCCCCGCTGCGCCAGCGCCTGGTCGACGAATGCGTGCGGTTGGGGGCCGTCGGGCGATAGCCTCGAACATGCGCGCGTCCGAACGGCACAACGTGACGGTGCTCGGGCCTGAGTCCGGCCAGCCCATGGTCTTCGCCCACGGGTACGGCTGCGACCAGAACATGTGGCGCTTCGTCGCGCCGGAGTTCGCCGACGACTTCCGGGTGGTCCTGTTCGACTGGGTGGGCGCCGGCGGCTCCGACCTCGCGTCGTACGACCCGGAGCACTACTCCACCCTGCAGGCGTACGCCGACGACCTCGTCGAGCTCATCCGTGACCTCGGGCTGGAGGACGTGGTGCTCGTCGGGCACTCGGTGTCGGCGACCATCGGGGTGCTCGCGGAGATCGCCGCCCCCGACCTCTTCGACAAGCTCGTGCTGGTCGGGCCCTCCCCCTGCTACATCGACGACGAGGGCTACCGCGGCGGCTTCACCCGCGCCGACATCGAGGACCTGCTGTCCTCGGTCGAGAGCAACTACCTCGGCTGGTCGGCGGCGATCGCCCCGGTGATCATGGGCAACCCGGACCGCCCCGAGCTCGGCCAGGAGCTCACGTCGAGCTTCTGCCGCACCGACCCGGTGGTGGCGCGGCAGTTCGCGCGGGCGACGTTCCTCACCGACCACCGCGCCGACCTGCCGCGGGTGTCCACGCCGACCCTGGTGCTCCAGTGTCGTGACGACGTCATCGCGCCGATGGAGGTGGGCGAGTTCGTCCACCAGCAGGTGCCGGACAGCCGTCTGGTGGTGCTCGACGCCACCGGGCACTGCCCCAACCTGAGCGCACCCGCGGCGACCACGGCGGCGATCGCCGACTTCGTGCGACCGGGGGCTTGATGGCTCCCCCCTCCCGCGAGCGCGCGACCGAGGCGTTCGAGGAGGCGCTCCTCGAGGACGACCCGGTGCTGCTCTACGAGCGCGCGCCGGTGGGCTACCTGTCGACGAGCGCCACCGGGCGCATCGTCAAGGCCAACCAGACGCTGTCCACCTGGACGGGCTACAGCCACGACGAGCTCCTCGCCCGGTCGTTCGTCGACCTGCTGTCGGCCGGGGGCAGGATCTACCACGAGACGCACTACTCGCCGATGCTGCGGATGCAGGGCACGGTCCGGGAGATCGCGCTGGACCTGGTCCGCCGGGACGGGAGCCGGCTGCCGGTGCTGGTCAACGCCCGCCTCGACCGCACCGCCCACGACCATCCGGTGGTCCGGATCGTCGTCTTCGACGCCACCGAGCGCCGGCAGTACGAGCGGGAGCTGCTGGACGCCAAGGACCGGGCCGAGGCGTCCGACCGCCGGGCCCGCGCCCTCGCCACGACCCTGCAGCAGACACTCATCCCGCCGATGCTCCCCCGGATCGACGGGCTCGAGATCGGCGCCGCCTACCGCCCCGCGGGCGACGGCTCCGAGGTGGGCGGCGACTTCTACGACGTCTTCCAGGTCGGCCCGGACACCTGGATGCTGGCCGTCGGCGACGTCTGCGGCAAGGGCGTCGAGGCGGCCGTGGTCACGGCGCTGGCGCGCTACACGATCCGCGCCCTCGCGGTCTCGCACCCCGGCTCGCTGACCGAGCTCGTGGACCAGCTGAACGAGGTCGTGCTGCAGGAGGGGACCGGACGGTTCCTCACCCTGATCCTGGCCCGGCTCGACCGCGTCGACAACGGCTGGGACGTCGAGCTCACCACCGGCGGACACCCGCCTCCCGTGCTGTCCCGGCACGTCGGCCGGGTGGTCGCGACGCCCGTGTCCGGTGACCTCATCGGCGTCGTCGACGCCCCCGACATCGGCACCCACCGGGTGCACCTCGGCCCCGGGGACGGGCTGCTGCTGTACACGGACGGCGTCACCGAGGCCCGGCGGGACCAGGACTTCTTCGGCGAGGAGCGGCTGCTCGACGTCGCCGGTGGCGCCGCCTCGGCCGCGGAGCAGGTGGGCAGGGTGCTCAACGCCGTCCTCGAGTACCAGCGAGGCACGGCCGCCGACGACGTGGCGCTGGTGGCCGTGCGCTGCCCCGTGGACCCCTGACGAGTCCCCCGAGGAGCCTGAGTAAGGTGAGCCTTACCTAACCTCTCTCGGAAGGTTCGCCGGTGTCCCCTGCCCTCCCTGCCTCCAGGCACCACCTCTTCCACCCCGCGCACCTCGGCGAGTACGTCGACACGATGCGGCTCGGCATCGAGCACCTCGCGGCTGCGGCGCGGCGCGCGGACGGCCCCGCCACCGGCAAGGCTCCCGCGGCGGCGGCTCGCCCCGTCACCGCCGTCGACCTCGACGAGCCTCTGGGTGACGTCACCCAGGCTCTCGCGGAGCTCGACCGGATCTACCTCGACGACGCGGTGTGGTTCCACGAGCCGGCGTACGCCGCCCACCTCAACTGCCCGGTGGTGATCCCGGCGCTGCTCGCCGAGCTGTTCGTGTCGGGCGTGAACTCCTCGCTGGACACCTTCGACCAGAGCGTCGGCGGCACCTTCGTCGAGCGGGCGCTGGTCGACTGGACGAACCGCCGGATCGGGTTCGGCGAGGACGCGGACGGAGTCTTCACCAGCGGCGGCACCCAGTCCAACCTGCAGGGCCTGCTGCTCGCGCGGGACCACGCGCTGGGCTCGCGAGGCACCGGGGTCGACCGGCTGCGGATCCTCGCCTCCGCCGACGCCCACTTCAGCGTCCAGAAGTCCGCCCGCCTGCTCGGCCTCGGCGACGCCGCCGTGGAGCCGGTGGCCACCGACCGCCAGCGCCGGATGGACCCCGCCGCACTCGGGCGCGCGCTGGACGAGGTCGTCACCGCCGGGCTGGTGCCGATGGCCGTCGTCGCCACCGCCGGCACCACCGACTTCGGCGCCATCGACCCGCTGCCCGAGGTGGCCGGGCTGTGCCGCCGTCACGGCGCGTGGCTGCACGTCGACGCGGCGTACGGCGGCGGGCTGCTCGCCTCCGCGCGGCTGCGGCACCGGCTGGCCGGGATCGAGCGGGCCGACTCGGTGACCGTGGACTTCCACAAGACCTGGTTCCAGCCGGTCTCCGCCAGCGCCCTGCTGGTCCGCGACCGCCGCCACCTCGGGCACGTCACCTGGCACGCCGACTACCTGAACCCGAAGGAGCCGGCCGGCGCGCAGCCGCCCAACCAGGTCGACAAGAGCCTGCAGACCACGCGTCGCTTCGACGCGCTGAAGCTGTGGGTGACGCTGCGCACGATGGGCGCAGACGTCATCGGCGGCTACGTCGAGCACGTCGTCGGGCTCGCGCAGGAGGTGCACGAGCGCATCGAGGCCCACCCGGAGCTCGAGGCGGCCGCCGCCCCGCAGCTGAGCACCCTGGTCCTCCGCTACCGGCCGCCGGGGCTCCCCGAGGACGAGGCCGACCTGCTGGTGGGCCGGATCCGGTCCCATCTCTACGAGAGCGGCTGGGCGATGGTCGCCGCCACGAAGGTCGACGGGCGGCGGTGGCTCAAGCTCACCCTGCTCAACCCGATGGCCACTGCGGACGACCTCGCCGGGGTCCTCGACCTCGTGGTCGGGGCCGGCCGCGAGCTCGCGGACCGGCCGGTGACGGCGGTGGCCTCGTGAGCCTTCCGGAAACGGTCCGGGACTTCGTCGGCATCGGCCTCGGCCCCTTCAACCTCGGGCTCGCCTGCCTCACCGATCCGATCGACGAGCTCGACGGGGTGTTCCTCGAGGCCCGCGACGAGCTCGCCTGGCACCCGGGCCTGATGCTCGACGACGCGACGCTGCAGGTGCCGTTCCTCGCCGACCTGGTGTCGATGGCCGATCCGACGTCGCGGTTCTCCTTCCTCAACCACCTCAAGGACACCGGCAACCTCTACCCGTTCTACATCCGCGAGTCCTTCTACCCGCTGCGCCGCGAGTACGACCGGTACTGCCGCTGGGCAGCCGAGCGGCTCGACTCGGTCCGGTTCGGCCGGCGGGTGGTCGGCGTCGAGCACGACGGGACGGCGTACGTCGTGACCACCGCGACCGGGGAGGTGCACCGCGGGCGCCGGCTGGTCCTCGGAACCGGTACGTCGCCGCACGTGCCCGAGGGGCTGGAGGGTGTGGTCTCGACGAGCTCGACCAGCGTCGGTCCGGGCTCGACCGACGACCAGGGGGTGGCGCTCCACGCGTCCGACTACCTCCACCGCAAGGCCGACCTGCAGCGGCTCGACTCGATCACCGTCGTCGGCAGCGGGCAGAGCGCGGCGGAGGTCTACCGCGACCTGCTCGCCGAGAGCGCCGACCACGGCTACGAGCTGACCTGGCTGACGCGCAGCCCGCGGTTCTTCCCGATGGAGTACACCAAGCTCACGCTCGAGATGACCTCGCCCGAGTACACGGCCTACTTCCAGGGGCTGCCCGACACCACCCGGGCCCGGCTGCTGCGCGAGCAGCGCTCCCTCCACAAGGGCATCAGCGGCGACCTCGTCGACGAGATCTTCGACCTGCACTACCGGCTGCGGGTGCAGGGGGACGGCCCCAGGACCACGCTGGTCACCAGCACCGAAGTGACCGGCGGCCACTGGGACGGGTCGGCGTACGAGCTCGACCTGCACCACACCGAGACCGACGAGCGGTTCGGGCTGCGCACGCAGGGGCTGGTGCTCGCCACCGGGTACGCCGCGAGGGTCCCGGACTTCCTCGACGGGGTGCGCGACCGGATCAGGTGGGACGACCAGGGGCGGCTCGTCGCGTCGCCGTCCTACGCCGTGGACCACGCTGGCCGGGAGATCTTCGTGCAGAACGCCGAGGAGCACACCCACGGGTTCGTCGCGCCGGACCTCGGCATGGGCGCCTTCCGGAACTCGGTGATCATCGCCGCGATGCTCGGCCGCGAGGTCTACCCGGTCGAGAAGCGGGTCGCGGTGCAGTCGTTCGGCGTCCCCGACCACCTGCGGGCGGTGAGGTGATGACGACCGACGTACGGCTCGAGCCCCTGGTCGTCGACCGCGACCTGGCGCTGCTGCACGCGTGGGTGACCCACCCGCGGTCGGTGTTCTGGCAGATGCAGCACGCCACCGCGGACGAGGTGGCCGCGGAGTACGCCGCGATCGCCGCCAGCCCCCACCACCATGCCTGGCTGGGGCGGGTCGGTGGCGTGCCGGCGTTCCTCGCCGAGACCTACGACCCGGCGCGGTCGGGGATGGCCGGCCTCGTCGACCTGCCGGACCTGCGGCCGCTCATCCAGCCGGGCGACCTCGGGATGCACGTGCTGGTCGCCCCGACCGACACCCCGGTCCCGGGCTTCACCCGGCGGGTGTTCCGGGCGGTGATGGCGCACTGCTTCGCCGACCCCGCCGTCCGCCGGGTCGTGGTCGAGCCGGACGTCCGCAACGAGCGGATCGCCGTCCTCAACGCCGAGGCCGGCTTCGTCGTCGACCGCGTCGTCGACCTGCCCGGCAAGCAGGCCGCGCTGTCGTTCTGCACCCGCGAGGCCTGGACCTCGTCACCCCTGCACCAGGAGGAGTGCCCGTGAACCCCGCCGACCACCTGTCCCCCGCCGCCCTCGACCGGGCGCAGCGGCACCTGCTCGCCAAGGCGATCGGCGAGCTCTCCCACGAGCGGCTGCTTTCACCGGCTCCGGATGGGGCGGACGGCTGGCTGCTCACCACCCCGGCCGGCGATACGACGTACACCTTCACCGCGCGGCGGCTGACGCTCGACCACTGGGTCGTCGACCCGGCCGGCCTCGAGCGGCACGTCAAGGGCGAGCCCGCCCCGCTCGACGTGCAGGCCTTCGTCACGGAGCACGCGCCGCTGCTGGGGATCCCGGACCAGCTGCTGCCGACCTACCTCGAGGAGCTCGCCAGCACGCTGGCCTCGACGATGTGGAAGCTCGCGCACGCCGACGTCCCGGTGCCGGCGCTCGTCGATGCGGACCACCAGACGGTGGAGGCAGCGATGACCGAGGGCCACCCCGCCTTCCTCGCCAACAACGGCCGGATCGGGTTCGACCTCGACGACTACACGGCGTACGCGCCGGAGGCCGGGCGCACGCTGCGGCTGGTCTGGCTCGCGGCCCGCCGCGAGCACACCCACCTCTCGCTCGGCGACGGCCTCACCGAGGCCGCGCTGTACGACGGCGAGCTCGACGCCCCGACGCGCGACGGGTTCGAGGACCGGCTGCGGGGGCTGGGGCTCGACCCGGCCGACTACCTGTTGCTCCCGGTGCACCCGTGGCAGTGGCGGCACCAGGTGGCGATCACCTTCGCCCCCGACCTCGCGCGGCGCGACCTGGTCCACCTCGGCGAGGGGCCCGACGAGTACCGGCCGCAGCAGTCGATCCGGACCTTCGCCAACGACTCGCGGCCCGGCCGGCACTTCGTGAAGACGGCGCTGGCGATCCAGAACATGGGGTTCGTGCGCGGCCTCTCCCCCGCCTACATGGGGCTGACGCCGGCCATCAACGACTGGGTCGCCTCGGTGGTGGAGGGCGACCCGACGCTGCGGGCGTGCGGCTTCGGGGTGCTGCGCGAGCGGGCCGCGATCGGCTACACCGGCGACGCCTTCCACGCGCTCGACCGGCCGTCGCCGTACCGGAAGATGCTGGCGGCGCTGTGGCGGGAGTCGCCGGTGCACCGCGTCGGCGAGGGCGAGCGGCTGATGACGATGGCCGCGCTGCTGCACCGCGACAAGGCCGGCCGCTCGCTCGTGGCCGCGCTGGTGCAGCGGTCCGGGCTGGCGCCGGCCGACTGGTTGCGCCGCTACCTCGACGCCTACGTGCGGCCCGTCGTCCACTGCCTGCTCGCCCACGACCTCGCCTTCATGCCGCACGGGGAGAACCTGGTCCTGGTCGTCCGCGACGGCGTACCGGTGCGGGCGCTGATGAAGGACATCGGCGAGGAAGTCGCGGTCATGTCGACCACGCGTCCGCTGCCCGAGGACGTGGAGCGGATCCGGATCGACGTCGACCAGGACGTGAGGTCGCTGGCGCTGCACACCGACGTGATGGACGGGTTCCTGCGGTTCCTGGGGGCCATCCTCCACGAGGACGGCGTGCTCGACGTCGACTCGTTCTGGGGCGAGGTCGCGGCCTGCCTGCGCCGGCACGCCGACGAGCACCCGGAGCTGGCGGAGGCGGTCGCGGCGTACGACCTGGCGCGGCCGGAGTTCCGCCACTCCTGCCTGAACCGGCTGCAGCTGCGCAACACGCTGCAGATGGTCGACCTCGCCGACCAGGCCGAGTCGCTGCTGTACGCCGGCACGCTCACCAACCCGCTCGCGGGTCGGTAGCGGTGGTGGTGGGCGGATAGTTCGTGACGTTCGGGTCGCCTCGGGCTCCGGAAAGCGACCCGAACGTCACGAACTGTCCCCCGGCTGTCCTCTCGGCCAGCCCCATGACCCCCGTCGGCGACCTGTGTGAGGGTGAGCACATGAAGGCTCTCGGGAAGCTGCTCCTCGTCCTGGCCCTGGCGCTCGGGTCGACCACGCTCGCCGTCCCCGCCTCGCAAGCCGGCGAGGCAGACCCGCGGTGGCGGTTCTACACGAAGGACAAGAGGGAGTACCGCTCCCGGTGGTACGCCGGCGCCCACCGGATCATGATCCCGTTCGGCTGCACCCGTGCGCCCTACTACCCGCCCGACCCGCGCTGCCGGCGCGGCCGCGGCTTCCACCACGGGCTCGACATCGCGACGCCCTGCGGCACCCGGCTGTTCTCCGACCGCTGGGGCTGGGTCGTCTCGAACGCCGGGCTCGGATCGGCGTACGGCAGGAACCCGCTGCGGCTGCGCAACTACGAGGTCGGCTTCGACCTGGTGATCGGCCACACCCGCAAGGTCTTCGTGAAGCCGGGTGACCGGGTGCGGCCGGGCACGAAGATCGCGAAGGCCTCCGACTCCGGGGCGCCCGACGGCTGCCACCTCCACTTCGAGAAGCGCGCGCTGCGCGGCGGACTGTCCACCGCCACCCACCCGCGGGAGATGCTCGAGCTGAAGGTGAAGCGGAAGAAGGGATGATGGCGACCGACAGCGCAACCAGGATCCTCGGCCACTTCCTCGACGCCGACGGCCGGCTCCACACCATCCCCTCGAAGCACGCCAAGCTGCTCGTGGTCCTCGACCACCTCGCCCAGCGCTTCGAGCCGGGGCGGACCTACCCCGAGACGGAGGTCAACGGCGTGCTCAACGAGTTCCACCCCGATCACGCCGCCCTGCGCCGCTACCTCGTGGAGAACCAGTTCCTCACCCGCGAGGACGGCGTCTACTGGCGTAGCGGCGGGACGTTCGAGGTCTGAGGTGGTCGACCACACCACCGGCGGGGAGACCGTGGAGGGCCGCGAGCTGCGCGGCCTCGACTGGTACGCCGACGACCTCGGCGCCGCGCGCTACGTCGACTGCACCTTCACCGACGTCGACCTCAGCGAGGCGACCACGTCGGGTGCGCTGTTCGACCGCTGCACCTTCCGGCAGTGCCGCTTCAACGCCTCGACGCACACCGCGTCGGCCTTCGTGGCCTGCGAGTTCCAGCGCTGCAGCTTCTTCGACGCCACCCTCGACGGCTGCAAGCTCACCGGCTCGCTGTTCGCCGACTGCACGATGCGGCCGCTGCGGGTCACGGGCGGGCAGTGGCGGGGCGTGACCATCCGCGGCACCAACCTCACGAAGCTGGACCTGACCGGGCTCGACCTGCGCGAGGTGGACCTGGCGCTCAGCGACCTGTCGGGCTCGGTGCTGCGCGACGCGCGGCTGGAGGGTGCCAGCCTGCGCGACACGAACCTCGGCGGTGCGGACCTCCGCGGGGCGGACCTCGTCGGGGTCGACCTCGCCGCCGCCCGGCTGCGCCGTACGAAGCTCGACCTCGCCGGCGCGGTGCTGCTCGCGGAGCTGCACGGCGCCGACGTGGACGCGTCCGCCTAGCCCGACTGGCGGGGTCTCGACGAGCTCGACCTCCGTAGGGTCGCCGCCCTGCCTTCCCTTCCAGGTCTCGACGGGCTCGACCTCCGTAGGGTCGCCGCCCTGCGTTCCCTTCCAGGTCTCGACGAGCTCGACCTCCGTACGGTCGCCGCCCTGCCGTCACCTTGCGGGTCTCGACGGGCTCGACCTCCGTACGGTCGCCGCCCTGCCTCACCTTCCGGGGTCTCGACGGGCTCGACCCGCGTACGGTCGCCGCCCTACCTTCACTTCCGGGGTGCCACGCCTGACCGCCGGGCCGTACCCACGCCGGTCGAGCTCGTCGAGACCCCCGCACAGGTGCAGGGCCGCTCAGTCGTGCTGCGAGATCTCGCCGTGCTGCACGCAGGCGGCCGACCAGCCGCGGGGAGTGACCTGGACCTTCATCCGGCGCCGGCAGGCGGTGCAGTAGCGCGGCGGCTCCATCTGGAGGAACCGGTCGCAGGCGGCGTGGTCGCGGGCGTCGACCGGCTCCCCGCAGTGGCCGCAGAAGTCGGGCTGCTCGCTCACAGGGTCTTCGCGAGCTCCTTGATCGGCATCTTCAGGTCCGAGAGCAGCTCGAGGTCGGCGTCCGGCTCGCGACCCAGGGTCGTGAGGTAGTTGCCGACGATGACGGCGTTGATGCCGCCGAGCAGGCCGTCGCGGGTGCCGAGGTCACCGAGGGTGAGCTCGCGGCCGCCGGCGTAGCGCAGCACGGTGCGCGGCATCGCGAGCCGGAAGGCAGCGATGGTGCGCAGCGCGTCCTGGGAGTCCATCAGCGGCAGGTCGCCGAAGGGCGTGCCGGGGCGCGGGTTGAGGAAGTTGAGCGGCACCTCGTGCGGGTCGAGCTCGGCGAGCTGGGAGGCCAGCTCGGCGCGCTGCTCGAGCGTCTCACCCATGCCGACGAGGCCGCCGCAGCACAGCTCCATGCCGGACTCGCGGACCATCTCGCAGGTCTCCCACCGCTCCTCGAAGGAGTGCGTGGTGACCACGGACGGGAAGTAGGACTTCGCGGCCTCGAGGTTGTGGTTGTAGCGGTGGACGCCCATCGCCTTGAGGTCGTCGACCTGCTCCTGGGTGAGCATGCCGAGGGAGCAGGCGACGTTGATGTCGACGGCCTCCTGGATCGCCTTGATGCCGTCACGCACCTGCGACATCAGCCGCTCGTCGGGGCCGCGGACGGCGGCGACGATGCAGAACTCGGTGGCGCCGGTCGCGGCGGTCTCCTCCGCGGCCTTGACCAGCTGCGGGATGTCGAGCCACACCGACCGCACCGGCGAGGTGAACTGGCCGGACTGGCTGCAGAAGTGGCAGTCCTCGGGGCAGCCGCCGGTCTTCAGGCTGATGATGCCCTCGACCTCGACCTCGGGGCCGCAGTGCTTCATCCGGACGGCGTGGGCGAGCTCCAGCAGGTCGGGGACCTGGTCGTCGGGCAGCTGCAGGACCTCGACCAGCTCGTCGTACGACAGTCCGGTGCCGTCGTCGAGGACCTTCTTGCGGGCGCGTTCCAGGATGTCGGTCACGCGGGCACGATAGCCGTCCCCGCGAGGCCTCGCGGCGCGCGGTCGGTTACCGGACCGTAGGCCGAATCGTGGCCGGGGTCGTCGGCGGTCCTCCGTAGACTGCCGGGCGATGACTTCCCCCGACCCCAGCCCGCGGCCCGGCGCCCGGGCCCACGACGCGCTGCTCGCGTTCGACCGCGACCACGTCTGGCACCCCTACACCTCGATGACCGAGCCGACCCCCACCCGGCTGGTCACCGGGGCGCGCGGCGTGCGGCTCACCCTCGACGACGGCCACGAGGTGGTCGACGGGATGTCGTCGTGGTGGGCCGCGATCCACGGCTACGGCCACCCCGCCCTCGACGCCGCCGCCACCGAGCAGGTCGGCCGGTTCTCGCACGTCATGTTCGGCGGCCTCACCCACGAGCCCGCCATCCGGCTCGCCGAGCGGCTCGTCGAGATGTCCCCCGCCGGGCTGGAGCACGTCTTCCTCGCCGACTCCGGGTCGGTGAGCATGGAGGTCGCGCTCAAGATGACGCTGCAGTACCAGCGCGGCGCCGGGCGGCCCGAGCGCCACCGGATGCTGACGGTGCGCGGCGGCTACCACGGCGACACGTTCGGCTGCATGAGCGTGTGCGACCCGGTCGGCGGGATGCACTCCATGTTCCGCGACGTGCTGCCCACACAGGTCTTCGCCGAGCGGCCGCCCGCCGACGAGGCGGACGTGGCGGCCTGGGCCGAGTCCTTCGAGCGGCTCGCGGCCGACCACGCCCACGAGCTGGCCGGCATCGTCGTGGAGCCGCTGCTCCAGGGCGCCGGCGGGATGCATGTCTACCCCGCCGCCTGCCTGCGCGTGATGCGGGAGGTGGCCGACCGCCACGACTTGGTGCTCGTGCTCGACGAGATCGCCACCGGCTTCGGCCGCACCGGCACCCTCTTCGCCGCCGACGCCGCGGGCATCACCCCCGACATCATGTGCGTCGGCAAGGCGCTCACCGGCGGCTACCTCACGCTGGCCGCCGCGCTGTGCACCTCCCGCGTGGCGCACGGCCTGTCACGCTCCGAGTCTGGCGTGCTGATGCACGGCCCGACCTTCATGGGCAACCCGCTCGCCTGTGCGGTGGCGCTGGCCAACCTCGACCTGCTCGCCACCGGCGCGTGGCGTGACCAGGTGGCCGGCATCGAGGCCGGGCTGCGGGCGGGCCTCGAGCCCGCGCGCCGGATGGCGGGCGTCGCCGACGTGCGCACGCTCGGAGCGGTCGGTATCGTCCAGCTCGACCACCCGGTCGACGTGGCCAAGGCGACCGAGGCCGCGCTCGAGCGGGGCGTGTGGCTGCGACCGTTCCGCGACCTCGTCTACACGATGCCGCCCTACCTGTGCGACGAGGCCGAGGTGGCGACGATCTGCGAGGCGGTCCTCGCGGCGGCGGAGGTGGCGTGATGGTGCCCGGACGCAGCCTCTGGCAGCAGTGGCTCGACGACGAGGCGCGGGCCCGCGAGGCCGCCGGGCTGCGGCGCACGCTGCGGCCGCGCACGGCCGACGACGGCGTCCTAGACCTCGCCGGCAACGACTACCTCGGGCTGTCTCGCCACCCGATCGTCACCACGGCGGCGGCGGAGGCCGCCCGGCGCTGGGGCGCCGGCGCGGGTGCCTCGCGGCTGGTGACCGGGACCCTTGCGCTCCACGGCGAGCTGGAGGCGGCGCTGGCCGCCTTCACCGGGCGCCCGGCCGCGCTGTGCATGTCCACCGGCTACCACGCCAACCTCGCCGCGGTCACCGCGCTCGCCGGCCGCGACTGCCTCATCGTCTCCGACGCCCATGTCCACGCGTCGCTGGTCGACGCGGCGCGGCTGTCGCGGGCCGAGGTGGTCGTGACACCCCACAACGACGTCGCCGCGGTCTCCCAGGCGCTCGCCGGCGCGGCGGGCCGCCGGGCGCTGGTGCTGGTCGAGTCCGTCTACTCCGTCCTCGGTGACGCGGCCCCGCTGCTCGAGCTGGCCGGCGTCTGCGCGTCGTACGGCGCGATGCTGCTGGTCGACGAGGCCCACGGCATCGGCGTCGCCGGCGCCGGCGGCCACGGGCTGGTGGCCGAGCTGGGGCTGGCCGACCTCGACCTGCTCGTGTCCACGGCGACGCTCTCGAAGGCCCTCGGCTCGCAGGGCGGTGCCGTGCTGGGCTCCCCCGCCCTCGTCGAGCACCTCGTCAACCGGGCCCGTCCCTTCATCTACGACACCGGGCTGGCCCCGGCCGCGGCGGGCGGAGCGCTCGCGGCGCTGGAGCTGCTGCGCGGCCGGCCCGACCTGCCCGCGGTCGTCGGCGAGCGGGTGCGCGGGCTCGCCGGGTCCCTCGGCGTCGACGTGCCCGCCGGCGCCGTTCTGTCCGTGCCGATGCCCTCCCCGCAGACCGCGGTGGCGGCGCAGGAGGCCGCGCTCGAGCAGGGCGTGCGGGTCGGCTGCTTCCGCCCACCCTCGGTGCCCGACGGGGTCTCCCGGCTGCGGGTCACCGCCGGCGCCGGCCTGCCGGAGGCGGACTGGGCCCACGCGACCGGGGTCCTCGCCCAGGTCGTCAAGGAGATGGGGAGCGCCTGATGGCAGAGCTCGGCAAGGTCGTGGTCGTCACCGGCACCAACACCGGCGTCGGCAAGACCGTGGCCACCGCGGCTCTCGCGCTGCGCGCTGCCGACCACGGGTCGGTGGTCGTGGTGAAGCCGGTGCAGACCGGCATCTCGCCCCACGGGGTGCCCGCCGACAACCCCGGCGGCGACTACTCCGAGGTCCCGGACGCCGACGAGGTCCACCGGCTCACCGGCTGCGCGGTCCAGGAGTTCACCTGCCTCGAGGACCCGCTCGCGCCCGACACCGCGGCCCGGCTGCGCGACGTGCGGATCCCGGCGGTGGCGGAGTACGCCGACCGCATCCGGGTGCTCGCCGACTTCCACGACACGGTGGTCGTCGAGGGTGCCGGCGGCCTGCTGGTCCGGCTCGACACCGACGGCGGCACCCTGCTCGACCTGGCGGCGCTGCTCGCGGAGAGCGTGCCCGTGGAGGTGGTCGTCGTGACGGCTGCCGGCCTCGGCACCCTCAACCACACCGAGCTCACCGTCGGCGCGCTCCGGGCGCGCGGCCTCGAGCCGCAGGGCCTCGTGATCGGCTCCTGGCCCGACGAGCCCGGCCTCGCCGAGCGCTGCAACCTCGAGGACCTGCCCCGGGTCAGCGGCGTGCCGCTGCTGGCGAAGGTCCCGGCGGGCGCCGGCGCGCTCGACCGCGAGCGGTTCCGCGCGGCGGCGCCCACCTGGTTCTGCTGAGTCCCCCGGCGTGCGGCGTCGCCTCAGGCGGCGTCGGCGGCGGGCTCGTAGCCCGCGAGGTCGCGCAGCGCGCCGACGAGCCGGGCGAGGACCTCGTCGTCGGCGAGGATGTCGCCCTCGAGCGCGGACTGGGAGACCACGACCTCCTCGACCACGTTCGCGCCGGCGATGCGGGCGGAGCGGCGGGTGTCCTCGTGGGCCCACTTGCCGCCGTAGGGGGTCGGCGTGGCGCCGATCACGGCGAGCGGCTTGCCGACCAAGGCGCCGGCGCCGTAGGGGCGCGAGAGCCAGTCGATGGCGTTGTTGAGCACGGCCGGCATGGTGCCGTTGTACTCCGGCGTGACGACGAGGACCCGGTCGGCGGCGGCCACGGACTCGCGGAGGGCGACGGCGGACGCGGGCGGCTGGTCGCCGTCGAGGTCCTCGTTGTAGAACGGCACGCGGTCGAGGCCGTCGAGGATCTCGACGTCGGTGCCCTCGGGGGCACGGTCGCGCAGCGTCTCGGCGATGCGGCGGTTGAGCGAGTCGGCGCGGAGGCTGCCGACGAGGACGAGGACTCGGGTGTGCGACATGCTGGCTCCTGATGTCGAACGGGGATGGGAACACCGACAAAACGGACTGCGGTCCGCTTTGTATTCCCGGGGTCGCCGAAACGGGTGTCGCCTGCGTCACACGCGCGCCTAGAGTGGAGGGGTCATGAGCCAGCCGTCCGACCTCGGCGCCCCGAGCCTGCTCCCCCTCGTCGACGCGCCTCCCGTGGAGCGGCGCGACGCCGCGCGCAACCGCGAGAACCTCGTGCGCGCCGCGGAGCGGCTCATCGCACGCTGCGGCGTCGACCGGGTCACCATGGACGCCCTGGCCGCCGAGGCGGGCGTGGGCAAGGGCACCGTGTTCCGTCGGTTCGAGTCGCGCGAGGGCCTGATGGCGGCCCTGCTCGACCACACCGAGACCGAGTGGCAGCAGCGCGTCATCTCCGGCCCACCGCCGCTCGGGCCTGGCGCCGAGCCCTGGGACCGGTTGGTCGCCTTCGGCCGCAGCCGGATCGAGACGACCATCCTGCACGCCGACCTGATCCGCAACGCCGGGCGGTACGGCGGCCGCTCCTACGCGGCGTACTCCTTCCACGCGATGCACGTGCGGCTGCTGCTCACCGACCTCGGCGTCGAGGGCGACCTGCCGCTGCTCGTGGTGGCGCTGCTCGCGCCGCTGGAGGCGCCGATCCTCGACCAGCTCGTCCGGATCGAGGAGCTCGACGTCGACCGGGTCCACGCCGGGTGGGTCGACCTGGCCCGGCGCATCGTCCGCTGCCCGGACTGAGCCGACCGGCGCCGTCGCGTCAGGCGGTGGCGGGACGGGGTCGCGAGGGACTCGACTCCGTCGCGGGAGCGGCACTCCGGGTGGGCGGTGCCGGCGGTGAGGTCGCCTCCGACGACCGGCCGGGCCGGCGCGGGAAGGAGTTCCGGACCTCCTGCTGGCGCAGGCGGGCGAGGGTGAGGGCCATCTGGACGGGAAGCGGGTGCATGGCGGGCTCCGGGGGCGGGCTGGTCGGTCGGACCACTCCAGACTCGTCCTGAGTCCCCGGCGCCCGGATCGGGAGGACTCCCTATCTTCCGGCCGACTCCCCGACCGTGTCGCGCATGGGGGTACCTCAGTCCTGGTGGTGGCGCCGCAGGCCGAAGGTGACCCCGTCGACGAGCGCCTCCCAGGAGGCCTCGATGACGTTGTGCCCGACTCCCACCGTCACCCACGACGACTCGCCGTCGGTGGTCTCGATCAGCACCCTTGTGATCGCGTCGGTCCCGTGCCCCTGATCGAGGATCCGCACCTTGTAGTCGATGAGCTCGAGCTTCGCGACCTCCGGGTAGGCCTGGGTGATCGCCTCGCGCAGCGCCTGGTCGAGCGCGTTGACCGGGCCGTTGCCCTCCCCCGTCACGACGTAGCGGACCCCGTCGGCGCTCAGCTTGACCGTCGCCTCTGAGACTGCCTCGTCGCCGGCCTGCCGGTTGCTCAGCGTCTCGGTGATGACGCGCCACGACTCGATCTCGAAGTACGCGCGCCGGCGGCCCTCGACCTCCTCGAGCAGCAGCAGCTCGAACGACGCGTCCGCGGCCTCGAAGGTGTAGCCGCGCGACTCCATCGCCTTGACCCGGTCGGTGACGCGGGTGACCAGGTCCTTGTCCCCCGAGAGGTCGAAGCCCAGCTCGCGCCCCTTGAGCTCGATGGAAGCGCGGCCGGCCATGTCGGAGACCAGCAGCCGCATGTCGTTGCCCACGCGGACCGGGTCGAGGTGCTGGTAGAGGTTCGGGTCGACCTTGATCGCGCTGGCGTGCAGGCCGGCCTTGTGCGCGAACGCCGAGGTGCCGACGTACGGCTGGCGGGACGCGGGCGGGACGTTGGTGACCTCGGCGACGGCATGCGCGATGCGGGTGGCGTCCTGGAGGAGGCCCGCCGGCAGCACCTGCCGCTCCAGCTTGAGCTCGAGGTTGGCCACCACCGCCACCAGGTCTGCGTTGCCGGTCCGCTCGCCGTAGCCGTTGATGGTGCCCTGCACGTGGGTGGCGCCGGCGTCCACGGCGGCGAGCGTGTTCGCGACGGCGCAGCCGGTGTCGTTGTGGCAGTGGATGCCGACCCGGACCCCGGTGGCGCCGATGACGTGGTCGACCACGTCGCCGACCCAGCCGGGCAGCATGCCGCCGTTGGTGTCGCAGAGCGCGATCACCTCCGCGCCGGCGTCGTACGCCGTGCGCAGCACCTCGAGGGCGTAGTCGCGGTTGGCGCGGTAGCCGTCGAAGAAGTGCTCCGCGTCGAGGAACACCTGCTGGCCCTCCGCGCGCAGGTGGCTGACGGTGTCGCGGATCATCGCGAGGTTCTCCTCGAGCGTGGTCCGCAGCGCCAGCTCGACGTGGCGGTCGTGGGACTTGGCGACCAGCGTCACCACCGAGGCGCCGCTGTCGCGCAGCGCCGCGACCAGCGGGTCGTCGGCGGCCGCCACCCCCGCCCGGCGGGTGGCGCCGAACGCCGCAAGCCGGGCGTTGCGCAGGTCGAGCTCCTCGCGGGCGCGGCGGAAGAACTCGGTGTCCTTGGGGTTCGCGCCGGGCCAGCCGCCCTCGATGAAGCCGACCCCGAGCTCGTCGAGCTGCCGGGCGATCGACAGCTTGTCGGCGACGGAGAGGTTGAGCCCCTCCTGCTGCGCACCGTCGCGCAGGGTGGTGTCGTAGACGTGGAAGGAGCCCTGCAGGTCCATCGGGTTCATCTCTCGGTCAGTGGTGTCGGGTGGTGTCGGGGGGTGTCGGGGGTGCCGGTGCGGCCGTGCCGGGGAAACAAAAAGACCTCCCGTGGGACGGAAGGTCGGCGCGTCGGCGGCCCTGGCGGGCGTCGTCGACGCGCTAGCGAATGATGATCTCGGCAGCGAGCTGGGCGCGTTGCATGGGACGAGTCTGGCACGCGCGACCGGATCGTGGACCCGACATCTCGCGATCCGGGCGCTACCGGGCGCTGCCGGGCCTTACCGGGCCGGGGGTCAGGGCCGGAGCTCCCACGGCACGCGGAGCCGGACGTCGGACAGCGGCGGGCCGTCGTCGGGGGTCCAGTCGACGCCGTTCGCCTCCACGCGCAGGCCGAGGAGCACGGCGGCGCCGAGCAGCAGCGCCAGGGCGACCAGCCAGCCGGCAGTCCCCCGCGAGACCGGCCGGACCACCCGTCCGACCGGGCCACGCACGCGCGACCCGCCCGGGCCGACCCACACCGCCGCCGAGAACGTCAGCCCGGCGACCAGCAGCATGGTCTCGACCGGGGTGGCGAGCGCGTAGCAGACCAGCGCCCCTGCGACGCCGAGGCCCGCGCTCCACAGCGCCAGCAGCAGCGCCCCGGGGATCGCCCGCACGGCGTGCCATGGCGCGCCGAGCAGGTAGAGCACCGGGTCGTACCAGCGGGCGCCGCGCAGCTGGCGGCGCTCGTCGGTGGCGCTGGCGGCGAGGGACATGCCGCGCAGCAGCCAGGTGAGGACGAGCAGCACCGCCGCGGTCGGCCACGGGTACGCCGTGACGGCGGCGCCGACGACGGTCGCCAGGGAGAGCAGCAGCAGGCCCCGCCGGGCCCGCTCGACCAGCGGCACCCGCGCCGGCTCGGGGTCGGCCCAGGGGTCGTCGGCGTCCACGCCGTCGGGGTCCCAGCCGTGCGGGTCGAGGAGCCGGGTCCGCGACGGCTCCTCGTGGAGGTCGTCGGGCGCCGGCGCCAACGCCACGGTGTGCTCGTCGGCGCCCGGACCGACCGGCAGCACCGCGCCCCGAGGGTCGCGCAGCCACGCGAGCAGCTCCGGCATGGCCGGCCGGTTCGCCGGGTCGGGGTCGAGCGCGGCGCCCAGCACGTCCTGGAGCGGGGCCGGCAGGCCGGTCAGGTCGTGATCGCCACGACGGACCCGGTCCATGATCGCCATCGACGGGCCGCGGCCGAACGGCGCGCGCCCGGTGCCGGCGTACGCGACGGTGGCGGCCCAGGAGTGCAGGTCGGAGGCCTCGCTCGCGTCCTCGCCCTGCAGGATCTCGGGCGCGAGGTAGCCGGGGGTGCCCAGCAGCCAGCCGGTGTGGGTGAGCCGCGGGTCGTCCGCGACCCGGGCCAGCCCGAAGTCGATGAGGATGGGCGTGCGGCCCTCCATGAGCACGTTGGACGGCTTCACGTCCCGGTGGAGGACGCCGACCTCGTGGACGCTGGCGATCCCCTCGGCAAGGCCGTGGGCCAGGCGGCGGAGGTCGGCGCCCTGCAGCGGTCCGTCCTCGGCGACGACCTCGTGCAGCGAGAGGCCGGGCACGTAGCGGGTGGCGACGTACGGCACCTCCCCCCACGGGTCGGAGTCGACGATCTCGGCCACCCAGGGGCTGTGGATGCGCGACAGCGAGCCGACCTCGCGCTCGAGCCGTCGGCGGGCCTCGTCGTCGCCGACGATGTGGGGCCGGAGCACCTTGAGGGCCACCGGCTGGCCGCCCGGCCGGCGCGCGAGGTGGACCACTCCCATGCCGCCCTCGCCGAGGCGGCGGATGATCGCGTAGCCGTCGACGGTCAGGCCCGGTGGCGGCTGGGCTGAGGTGGTCACGGGCCGAGGGTAGTCGCCTGCCGGCCCGCCGCCGCGGTGCGGGTTGGGGGCCTGCGGGACAAGTCACGAGCAGCCGCTCAGCCGGGGCCCGCGGCTGCCGATGACCCAGGTGGCAGCAGGAGCGCGCGAGCGCGGCACGAGCGGGAGCACAGGGTGGTCGAGAGCACGCCGGTGACGGACACCAGCGACCTGGTCGCGGCGGCGGAGTCCGTCGAGCCGCTGCCGCACACGGTGGCCCGGCTGGCGACCCTCGTCGCCGACCCGGACTCCGACACCGACGAGATCGCCGAGGCGGTCTCGCTCGATGTCACGCTGACCGCCGACCTGCTGCGTCGCGCCAACTCGGCGGCGCTCGGCGGCCGCTACGCCATGACCTCCGTCCGCGAGGCCGCCATCCGGCTCGGCCGCAGCATGCTGCTCTCCCTGGCGCTCGCCTCCAGCGTCGGGGGCCGCATGGCGAAGCCGCTGCCGCTGTACGGCCTCGAGGCCGGCGAGCTGTGGGAGCGCTCGGTGGCGGCGGCGATCGCGGCCGACGCGATACGGGCCCACACGGGCGCCCCGATCCCGCCGGAGGCGAGCACCGCCGCGCTTCTCCACGACTTCGGCAAGCTCGTCCTCGCCCGGCGCCACGGGCACGGCGCGCCGGCGGCGCTGCTGCGCACCGCGCTCGCCGACGGCCTCGACCTGCAGGAGGCCGAGCGCAAGGTCTTCGGCCTCGACCACGCCCGGGTCGGCGGGATCGTCGCGGAGTCCTGGGGCCTGCCGCTGACCATCGTCGACGGCATCGCCGAGCACCACGAGGTCCACGAGGGCCTCTCGGCCGTGAGCGCGGCCGTGGGGCTGGCCTGCACCATCTCCTTCGAGGTCACCTGCCCCAACCCCACACCGGAGCAGCAACGCCAGCAGGCCGACCGACTGCTCGCCCAGCTGCCGCTGCTGCGGATGCTGCGGATGGACCGCGACGCCTACTACGGCGCGGTCGACAGCGCGCAGCGCCGGTTCGCCGACCTGGCGGACCGCTACCGCGGCTGAGCCGATCGACCGCTACCGCGGCTGAGCCGATCGACCGCTACCGCGGCTGAGCCGATCGACCGCTACCGCGGCTGAGCCGATCGACCGCTGGCGAGGTCAGGCCTCGCAGACCCGGTGCATCCAGCCGAAGGTGTCCTCGGCCCGGCCGTACTGGATGTCGACGAGGGCCTGGCGGATCCGCATCGTGAGGTCGGTGCTCGCCGGCGCCGGCGCCTCGCCGCCGTCCCACTTCAGGGCACCCACGGGGGTGACGACCGCCGCGGTGCCGCAGGCGAACACCTCGACGATCTCGCCGCTGGTCACGCCGTCGCGCCACTCGTCGATCGAGAACTTCCGCTCCTCCACCGGGTGGCCGAGCTTGCCGGCCAGCTCGATGATGCTGGACCGGGTGATCCCCTCGAGGATGGTGCCGGTCTCGGGGGTGACGATGCGGCCGTCGTCGTAGACGAAGTACATGTTCATGCCGCCGAGCTCCTCGACGTACCGGCTCTCCTGGGCGTCGAGGAAGACGACCTGGTCGCAGCCGTGGGAGATGGCCTCCTGCTGGGCGACCAGCGAGCTGGCGTAGTTGCCGCCGGTCTTCGCGGCGCCCATGCCGCCGCGGCCGGCGCGGGTGTACTCGGTGGTGAGCCACAGCGTGACCGGCTTGACGCCGCCCTTGAAGTAGGCGCCGGCGGGGCTCGCGATCACCATGAAGGTGACGTGCTGGGCGGGCCGCACGCCGAGGAACTTCTCGGTGGCGAGCATGAAGGGGCGGACGTAGAGGCTCTTCTCACCCTCCGGGTCCGGGACCCAGCGGCGGTCGATGGTGACGAGCTCGTCGACGGCGGCCACGAAGTCCTCGACGGGGAGCTCGGGGAAGGCCAGCCGCTGGCTGGAGCGGACCATGCGGGCGGCGTTCTCCTCGGGGCGGAAGGTCCATACCGAGCCGTCGTCGTGGCGGTAGGCCTTCATGCCCTCGAAGGTCTCCTGCGCGTAGTGCAGGACCGCGGTGGCGGGGTCGAGCGTCAGCGGGCCGTACGGCGTGATCCGCGCGTCGTGCCAGCCCTCGTCGGGGGTCCACTCCACCGTGAACATGTGGTCGGTGAAGTGCACGCCGAAGCCCGGGTTCGCGAGGATCTCCGTCAGGCGGTCGTCGGCGACGGGCTGGGACGAGGGCGTGGTGCTGATCTGCATAGGCGCACGTTAGCCGACACGGCCGGGCCCGTGGCCGGCTGCCACATCAGTACCAGCGCTCGGGCACTCGCCGCGCTTCTCGGGCACTCCAGTGGCCCAGAAGCGAAGCGATCCCCGGATATCCGGGGATCGCTACAGGGCGGCTCAGCCGAGCCGGGCGGCGATCGCGTCGCCGACCTGGGAGGAGGTGCGGGCCTGGCCGGGGACGCGGTCGGCGAGGTCGGCGACCACCGCCGCCTCGAGGGTCGCGGCCGCCTCGGGGTGCCCGAGGTGGTCGAGCAGCAGGCCGGCGGAGAGGATCGCGGCGGTGGGGTCGGCCTTCTGCTGGCCGGCGATGTCGGGGGCCGAGCCGTGGACGGGCTCGAACATCGACGGCGCCGTCCGGTCGGGGTTGACGTTGCCCGACGCGGCGAGGCCGATGCCGCCGGTGATGGCGGCGGCGAGGTCGGTGAGGATGTCGCCGAACAGGTTGTCGGTGACGATCACGTCGAACCGGGCCGGGTCGGTGGTCAGGAAGATCGTCGCCGCGTCGACGTGCAGGTAGTCGACGGTGACGTCGGGGAACTCCCGGCCGACCTCGGCGACGACGCGGGTCCACACCGCGCCGGCGTGCACGAGCACGTTCGTCTTGTGCACCAGCGTCAGCTTCTTGCGCGGGCGGCGCGAGGCGCGGGCGAAGGCATCGCGCACGACCCGCTCCACGCCGTACGCCGTGTTGAGGCTGACCTCGGTGGCCACCTCGTGCGGGGTCCCGACCCGGACGGCGCCGCCGTTGCCGGTGTAGGGGCCCTCGGTGCCCTCGCGGACCACCACGAAGTCGACCTCGCCCCCGAGGACGCTGTCCGCGAGCGGCGAGACCACGCCGGGGAAGATCCGCGACGGGCGCAGGTTGACGTAGTGGTCCAGCTCGAAGCGGAGCCGCAGCAGCAGCCCACGCTCCAGGATGCCCGGCGGGAGGTTCGGGTCGCCGGGCTTGCCGCCGACGGCGCCGAGCAGGATCGCGTCGTGGTCGCGGATCTCGGCGAGGACGGAGTCGGGCAGTACCTCGCCGGTGGCGAGGTACCGCTCCGCCCCGAGGTCGTAGCGCGTCGGCTCGAACTTCACCCCGCCCGGAGCGGCCACCTCGAGGACCTTGAGGGCCTCGGCGGTGACCTCCGGTCCGATCCCGTCACCGGGGATGACGGCGAGCTTCACGGTGCCCGCGTTCTCGGTGACCTGTGCGGGAGGCTGGGGTGTCTGCATGGCGGCGAGACTAGTTGTCGTCCGGACGCTCCCCGCCGTTGTCCCGCAGGTCGAGCGCGGCCTGGACGGCCTCGCTGCTGAACGGGTTCTCCGGGTGGTGCTGGGCGGGTCCCCAGTCGGGGTACATGTCGTACATCGGTTCTCCTGTGGGTGTGTCTGGGGCCCGGGTCGCGGCCGGGCCTCGGGATGCCTCGAAAGGGATGCACACCACCGCGGCGGGGCCGGCGTCGTGCTCGCGGGTCGCGCGAGCCAGGAGAACCAGGGATGCGGGTCGTCGCAGTGCTGCTGGTGCGGACCCGCCGCGGAGGCGTTCGTTCAGATGTGCCGTGAGACCGTCAACGCCGACCACCGCGGCGAGGTGGCCTCACTCGCAGTTGACTACTGCTGGGCCTCGCCGCGGCGCTCGATGAGTACGAAGACGCTCCGCATGATGGCGCCAACCGTACGTCGGCCCGCGCCGGCGCGACACCCGTTTTCCGACATCCGTTCGGTATGCGAGACACGGGTACCAGAGTGAAAGACTCATTTCCATGTCCGCTCCCCCCGACCTGCCCGAGATCGTCTCCCGCGCCTTCGAGGTCTCCCGCCGCGCGGGCTACGTGTCCTTCTGCCGCAACGAGACCGGGCGGCTGCTGGCGACGCTGGCCGCCACGCGAACCGGGACGCTCGCGGAGTTCGGCACCGGCACCGGCGTCGGCACCGCCTGGCTGCGGTCGGGCGTGCGGGGCGACGCCCGCATCCTCACCGCCGAGCTCGACCCCAAGCTGGCCGGCGCGGCCGCGGAGATCTTCGAGGACGACCCGCAGGTCGAGGTGCTCGCCGCCGACTGGGCGACGCTGCAGGACAAGGGCCCGTTCTGCCTGCTCTACCTCGACTCCGGCGACCCGTCGTCGGTGCGCGTGGACGCGGTGGCCGACCTGGTCTCCCCGGGCGGCATCGTGGTGCTCGACGACTTCACCCCCTGCGAGGTCTGGCCGCCGGTCTTCCACGGCCGGGTCGACACGCTGCGCGAGCAGTGGCTGACCGACGAACGGTTCACCACCGTCGAGGTGATGGTGGCGGCGGACGCCGCCACCCTCATCGCGACGAAGCGCTGACCGGCTCCACCGCCGGCACCCGGACCGCCACCGTGAGCGCCGGCAGCATGAGCTGGGTGAGCGGACCGATCGCCAGCGCGTAGAGCACCGTCCCCAGCCCGAGCACGCCTCCGAGCAGCACGCCGAGCAGCACCACCGCGACCTCGAGCGAGGTGCGCACCAGCCGCAGCGACCGGCCGGTCCGCCGGGCCAGGCCCGTCATCAGGCCGTCGCGGGGACCGCGCCCGAGCTGGGCCCCGATGTAGAGCGCGCTCGCCAGGCCGCACAGCACGACCCCGCCCACGGTGAGGGCGACGCGCGGAACGAGGCCCGCCGGGGCGGCGAGCAGCCACAGCGTGACGTCGGCCGCGGTGCCGACGAGCAGCGCGTTGAGCACGGTGCCGATGCCGGGCTTCTCCCGCAGCGGGATCCACGCGACGAGCACCACGAAGCTGAGCGCGATGACGGCCTGGCCGAGGGTCAGCGGCACGTAGCCGATGAGGCCGGAGTGGAGGACGTCCCACGGCGCCAGGCCCAGGCCGCCGCGGACCATCAACGCAAGCGAGACGCCGTACAACCACAGCCCGACGAGGAGCTGGGGCAGCCGGCGGCCGAGGCGGCCGGCGCGGAGCTGGGCGACGGGGCCGAGGTCGGCGAGAGCGGGACGCGGTGCCCGGGTGGGGCTTGTCGGGCGGGGGGTGGCGAGCTGGGTCACCGGACCAGCGTGACCGATATTGGCCTTCCCAGAAATAGCCAATCATGCAACAGTGGCCTGCATGAGCCGGTCCATCAGTGCCGCCAGGGTGTCCACCCTCGTCGGCGACTTCCCCCGCTCCCCCGCGTACGCCGGCCTCGCCGACGCCCTGACGCTGCTGATCGGCGACGGCCGCATCCCGTTCGACACCCGGCTGCCGAGCGAGCGCGAGCTCACCGACGCGCTCGGCGTCTCCCGCACCACGGTCACGCGGGCGTATGCCGTGCTGCGCGACACCGGGTACGCCGAGGCGCTGCGCGGGTCGGGCACGTTCACCCGGGTGCCGGGCGGCCGGGCGCGGGCGCTCGACCGGGCGCTGCTCCCCCGGCCCGGCGACGCGGACGCGATCGACCTCGGCTGCGCCGCGTCGTCGGCACCGCCCTCCCTGGCCGCGGCGTACGCGGAGGCGGCCGCCGACCTCCCGGCCTACCTCGGCGGCCACGGCTACTTCCCCGCCGGCCTGCCCCGGCTGCAGCAGGCCATCGCGGCCACCTACGAGGCTCGCGGACTCCCCACGGAACCGGGCCAGATCGTGGTCACGCCGGGCGCGCTGGCCGCCACGGCGGTGGTGGCGACGGCGTTCTCGAGCCGCGGCGACCGCGTCCTCGTCGAGTCGCCGGTCTACCCCAACGCCGTCCAGGCGATCCGCCACACCGGCGCCCGGCTCGCGGTGGCCGAGGTCGACCCCGACGGCTGGGACCTCGACGCGGCCGCGGCCGTGCTGCGCCAGGAGAACCCCCGGCTGGCCTACTTGATCCCGGACTTCCAGAACCCGACCGGCCACCTCATGGACGACGGCCAGCGCGAGGCGTACGCGGCCCACCTGCGGCGGACGCGGACGGTCGCCGTCGTCGACGAGGCGCACCAGGCGCTCGCCCTCGACGGCCAGGCCATGCCGCGGCCGTTCGCGTCGTACGCCCGCGACGCCGTCACCATCGGCAGCGCCAGCAAGAGCTTCTGGGGTGGCCTGCGGCTGGGCTGGCTGCGCGCGCCCGAGCCGGTCGTCGAGCGGCTGACCGAGGCCCGGGTGGCCCTGGACCTCGGGACGCCGGTGATGGAGCAGCTCGTGCTGGCCCGGCTGCTCGAGACCGAGGGAGCCGTCCCCGCCGGCCACGTCGACCGGCTGCGGGAGCAGCGGGACCGGCTGGCCGCCGCTCTCCGGCGGCACCTGCCCGACTGGCGATTCCGACTCCCCGGGGGCGGGCTGGCGCTGTGGTGCGAGCTGCCGGCCGCGCGCGGCACGGCGCTCGCCGCCGAGGCGGAGCGGCACGGCGTCATCATCACGCCGGGCCCGGTGTTCGCGGCCGAGGGCGGGCTCGACCGCTTCGTGCGCGTGCCCTGGACCCGGCCCGCCGAGGAGCTCGAGCTGGCCGTCGAGCGGTTGGCCGCGGCGTGGAGCGCGGTCGGCGACCGCCGTCCGCCGCGGGGCGCGGCCGGCCGGGTGATGGTCGCCTGAATGACGCTGACCCGCCCGAAGGTTTCGGGCGGGTCAGCGCAGCGATCAGTGCAGCGGTCGGTGCAGGGGTCAGCCCTTCGGGCCCACCTCGACCCGCATGACGTCGCCCTTCTGGCCGACCACGCGGATGGTGGTGCCGGTCTTGGGCGGGTTCACGCCGAACCAGCCGGGCTGATAGCGGCCCGGGTGCCGGCCGTCGACCTCGTGGCCGTCGGAGCCGAACCACCAGGTCAGCGTGTCGTCGAAGACCGACACGGCGGCCTGCCGCGCGATCCGGCCCGGGACGCTCCGGTTGTGCAGCGTGACCGGGTCGGACGCCTTCAGCCCGAAGGTCGAGTCGTAGCTCGCGATCCGCGGTCGCATCAGCGTGCCGTCGTTCCAGTGCGGGAGCGTCGGGTGGGCGTCGACCGGCAGCAGCAGGCCCTCGCCGGGGTGGTCGCCCACGTTGTTGTCGGCGTGCTGCGTGTTCCAGTACCAGATCAGCAGGCCGTCCTGGTAGCGGAAGCTCTCCACCCAGTCGGGCCGGCTGTCGAGGAACCCGAAGTTGTACGCCGTGCGCAGCGACGTGTCGTAGCCGTCGTACTGGCGGTTCTCGGCGATGTAGGCGTTGAAGAACTCCTGCACCTCCGAGCCGGTGGTGCGGGTGAAGCCGTGGAGCTCCCAGCCCTCGTCAGCGCTCTCACCGTCGCCGACCACGGTCCCGTCGACAGCGATGTCGTCGACCTTGAAGCCGGACTCGGCGACCGCGCCGTCGGTCTGGTAGCGGAACCGGATGGCGTCGGTGCCGGCCGGCAGCGTCGCGGTCAGGTCGGTCCAGCCGTCGGTGAAGCCGGTGAGGCCGGTCTTGCTGCCGTTGAAGCCGCTCTGGTCACCGGAGGTGTCGGAGAGGTTGGTCGCGACCGGCAGCCAGGTGGCGCCGCCGTCGGTCGAGGCCTCGAGGAACGCGTAGTCCCAGTCCTCCTCGATCGCGTAGTCGACCTTCGCGGTGAGCGCGGCGCCGGACACGCCGGTGCGGCTCATCCAGGTGTCGAGGTCGTCGCCCTGCGTCGACCAGAACAGGTACTCGCCGGAGGCGGGCTCGCCGATCTGCAGCGGCACCTCGAGGTCGGGCAGGATCGTGAAGAGCGCCTGTACGCCGTTGTCCTTGGCCGGGACGTTGGCGGACAGGGTGTGGGAGGACTTCTTCCCCGCGAAGGCCACGTCGTAGAACGGGCCCTTGTCGCCCTGCGGCTCGAGCCAGCCGAGCTGCAGCAGCTCCCAGGCGCTGAGGTCGGTCGGGGCGTCGCCGATGCCGTCGGGGCCGCCGTCGCCGATGTTGGCGCCGGAGGACATCAGGCTCCAGAAGCCGGTGGAGTTCTCCGCACCACCGGTGTTGCCGGAGGTGTCGTAGAGGTCCGGCAGGCCGAGGTCGTGGCCGTACTCGTGCGCGAACACGCCGAGGCCGCCGTTCTCGGGCTGGATGGTGTAGTCACCCACCCAGACTCCGGTCGGGTTGTGCGGGACCGGGTTGGCCGGGTTGGCGCCGAGGCCGAACGCGCCGCCGTTGGAGCCGACGTTCACGCCCGGGAGCCCGCCGGGGCCGCCGCCCTGGAGGTTGGCGTACCAGCGGTGGCTCCAGATCGCGTCGGAGCCGTAGATCGGGTCGCCCGACGCCTCGTCCCCGCCCGCGTGGACGATCTGGAAGTGGTCGATGAAGCCGTCCGGCTCCTCGTAGTTGCCGTCCCCGTCGATGTCGTAGCGGTCCTCGACGTCGAAGGTGCGCAGGTAGTCCTGGATCTGCGGCATGGTCATGCCGGCGTCGAGCTGCGACTTCACCCACACCGCGAGCGCGTCGCGGATCAGGGCCTTCGTCGAGGCGCAGGTGGTGACCCGGGCGCCCGGCGGGTTGCCGCAGTAGCCGCGGCCGTAGAGGGCCTGGTTGTAGGGCACCTTGACCCACTCGGTCACGTCGCCCTCGACCGTGTAGCGACCCGAGGACTGCTCCTCGTAGTAGGCCGCCATGCGGTTGAAGTACATGTCCTCGTAGTGCTGGCGGCTGTAGTCCTCCTGCCAGAGCGTCGTGTTGTCGACGCTCCGGTCGGGCTCCGGGATCTGGTTGTGGAGCGGGCCGTCGAAGCGCTGCGGCTGCGGGTCGGGCAGCGGGAAGCCCCGCTTCGCCGCGTCGTCGACGAAGCGCTTGTCCGTCGCCGTCTCGTAGCGCTGGTCGCCGAACTCCGCGAGGACGACGAAGATCCGGTCGGTGCCCTCGAGCTCGAGCGGCACCTCCTGGCCCTTGCCGCTGCCCTTCTTGAAGGGCGCCTTGCCCTTCAGGACACGCTCGAGGGCCGCCTGCTTCTGGGCCTCCCGCTTGGCCTTGATCTTCAGCGGGTGCGGGGGCTCGTGGCCCGCGTCGTGGTGCTCGCCGGGCTTGTCCTCCGGCGCCGGGGTCGGTGTCGCCGGCGCGGGGGCCGCCACGAGCAGCCCTCCGGCGACGACGCCGGCTGCAGCGGTGAGGGCGATCGCCCGGACGCTGCGCTTCCTGATGTGGGACACGTGCATTCCTGTCTACGACTCAGCTGGTCGGGATCGGACATGAACGCACCCGGGAACCACGCGGCGCCCCGAGCGCGCCGCAGGCATCGTCCGTCGGGATTGACGCGATGCGAAGCACGCCGCAGGTTCGTTACCGGAACGTGACCTCGCTCACGTCCGGTCCGGGACTCGTCGGCGCCCCATCCGCCGAGGCGGATGGGGGCCGATCGTGACCTGGGTCCTGCGGAGGGAGTCAGCCCTTGGGCGCGACCCTGATCACGAGGGAGTCGTCCCGCAGCTGGCGGAGCACCTTCACGGTGGTGCCGGTCCGCGGGACCTGCACGCTGTTCCAGCCCGGCTGGTAGCGGCCGGCGTGCTCCCCGGTCTCGCCGTGGGTGTCGGCGTCGAACCAGTAGCGCTTCGAGTCGTCGAACGTGGTCCGGCGGCGCTTCGGGTCGATCACCGACTTCTTGCCCTGCAGGTGCACCACGGTCCGGTCGGTGCGCTCGAGCCCGAACGTCGAGTCGGCCGTGAGGATGCGCGGCCGCATCAGCGTGCCGTCCTTCCAGTGGCTGAGCTGCGGGTGGGCGTCGACCGGGAGCAGCAGCCCCTCGCCCGGGTGTTCACCGACGTTGTTGTCGGCGTGCTCCTCGTTCCAGTACCAGACGAGCATGCCGTCCTGGTAGCGGAAGCTCTCCACCCAGTCGGGCCGGGTGTTGGTGAACCCGAAGTTGTACGCCGAGCGCAGCGACCGGTCGTAGCCGTCGTACTGGCGGTTCTCCAGGACGTAGGCGTTGAAGAACGACTGGGTCTCCGAGCCGGTCGTGCGGCGGAAGCCGTCGTACTCCCAGCCCTCGTCGTCGGTCTCGGCGGTGCCGACGGGCACGCCGTCGACCGCGATCTCGTCGACCTTGAAACCCTCCAGCGTGTAGGCCGAGTCGGTCTCGTAGCGGAACCGGATCCCGTCGGTGCCGTCCGGCAGGGTGGCGGTCAGGTCGACCCAGCCGTCGGAAGTGCCGGCGATGCCGGTACCGGACTCGTTGAAGCCGCTCTCGTTGCCGGGCACGGAGAGGTTGGTCGCCACGGATTGCCAGGTGGCGCCGGCGTCGGTGGTGGCCTCGAGGAACGCGAAGTCGTAGTCGTCCTCGATCTGGTAGCTGACCTTGGCGGTCAGCGCCGTGCCGGCGACGGTCAGGTTGGTCATCGAGTTGTTCAGGCCGTCGCCGGAGCCGGAGTAGAACATGTGCTCGCCGGCCGCGGGGGCGCCCAGGTCGAGCGGCACCTCGTTGTCGGGCAGCAGCGCGAAGACCGCCTGCACGCCCTTGACCGAGGCCGGCACGTTCGTGGACAGCCGGTGGCGCGAGCGCTTGCCGTGTTCGGCGACGCCGTAGAAGGGGCCGGTGGCCTGGAGGCCGTCCTTGGTGACCGGGTCCAGCCAGCCCATCTGCAGCAGCTCCCAGGCGCTCATGTCGACCGGGTCGTCGCCGATGCCGTCGGAGCCGCCGTCGCCGATGTTGGCGCCGGAGGACATCAGGGTCCAGAAGCCGGTGGAGTTCTCGGCGCCACCGGTGTTGCCGGAGGTGTCGTAGAGGTCCGGCAGGCCGAGGTCGTGGCCGTACTCGTGCGCGAAGACGCCGAGCCCGCCGTTCTCGGGCTGGATGGTGTAGTCGCCCACCCAGATGCCGGTGGGGTTGTCCGGCACCAGGTCGCTGGAGAACGCGCCACCGTTGGAGCCGGCGTTGACGCCGGGCAGGCCGCCGGGGCCGCTGCCCTGCAGGTTGGCGTACCAGCGGTGGCTCCAGATCGCGTCGGAGCCGTAGATCGGGTCGGCCGAGGCCTGGTCGCCTCCGGCGTGGACGATCTGGAAGTGGTCGATGAACCCGTCGGGCTCGTCGTAGTTGCCGTCGGCGTCCGCGTCGTAGCGGTCCTCGACGTCGAAGGTCTGCAGGTAGGCCTTGATCTCGGGCATGGTCATGCCCTCCTCCAGGCGGTCCTGGACCCACACGGCCATCGAGTCACGCACGAGCGCCTTGGTCGAGGAGCAGACGATGCCGCCGCAGTAATCGCGGCCGTAGAGCGCCTGGTTGAACGGGACCTTGACCCACTCGGTGACGTCGCCCTCGACCGAGTAGCGGCCCGAGGACTGCCGCTCGTAGTACTTCGCCATGCGGTTGAAGTACATGTCCTCGTAGTGGGCCTTGTCGTAGTCGGGCTGCCACAGGGTGGTGTTGTCGACCGACCGGTCCGGCTCGGGGATCTGGTTGTGCAGCGGTCCCGTGAACTGCTGCGGCTGCGGGTCGCCCACCTCGGCGTCGTCGGCGAAGCGAGGGTCGGGGTAGCGCTCCTCGCCGAACTCGGCGATCACCACGAACACGCGGTCGGTGCCCTGGCGGTCGAGCTCGACGTACTGGTTGGTGCGCTTGGCGCGCGCGACGCTGGGGAACGGCTTTCCGGTCTCGAGCTTCCGCTGGAGGGCGGCCTGCCGCTGCGCGTCGCGCTTGGCCTTGATCTTCAGCGGGTGCTTCGGCTCGTGGGAGTGGGCGTGGTCGTTGCCGTGCTCGGTGGGCGGTGCCGTGGTCGGCGACGCGGGTGCGGGCGAGGCCGCCAGCAGTCCGCCGGCGACGACGCCGGCTGCAGCGGTGAGGGCGACCGCCCGGGCACTGCGCTTCTGGAAGTGGGACACGTGCATTCCTGTCTACGACTCATCCGTCGGATTCGGATAGGAACGCACCCGGGGCCCACACGGCGCCCCGAGCGCGCCGCAGGCATCGTCCGTCGGAAGAGCGGCGAAATGCGGCACGGCGCGGGTTCGTTACCGGAACGTGATGCCGCTCACGTCCCGGTCACCGAACCCGCGCCGTGGCGCGGGGCCCAGGAGGCTCGAGGAGCCCCCCGAGGAGCCTCAGTCGAGGTCGACGCCCCGCACCGAGATCGCGTTGATGGCGTGCTCGATCTCGGCGAGCGTGTCGTGCGGGATGGCGGTGTCGACCGACAGCGCAACGAGGGCGTGGCCGCCCTGCTGGTCGCGCGAGACCTGCATGCCGGCGATGTTGACGCCCGCCTCACCGAGGATGCCGCCGACCGTGCCGACCATGCCGGGCCGGTCCTCGTAGGTGAAGAACGCGAGGTGGTCGGTGGGCTCGATGTCCATGTCGAAGCCGTTGACCTCGACCAGCCGCTCCCGCTGCGAGATGCCGATCAGCGTCCCGCTGACCGAGACCTGCTCGCCGCTCGCGAGGGTGCCGCGCAGGGTGATCAGGTTGCGGTGGTCGGGGCTCTCGGGCTCCGTCACCAGTCGGACGGCGGTGCCGCGCTCGGCCGCGAGCAGCGGCGCGTTCACGTAGGAGACCGGGTCCTCGACGATGTCGGAGAAGACGCCCTTGAGGGCGGCCAGCTCGAGCACCTTCACGTCGTACTCGGTGATCTCGCCGCGCACCTCGACGTCGAGCTGCACGGCGACCTCGCCGGCGAGGCCGGTGAAGATCCGGCCGAGCTTCTCCGTGAGCGGCAGGCCCGGGCGCACGTCCTCGGCGATGACGCCGCCCTGGACGTTGACCGCGTCGGGCACGAGCTCGCCCGAGAGCGCGAGGCGCACCGAGCGGGCGACGGCGACGCCGGCCTTCTCCTGGGCCTCGTCGGTCGAGGCACCGAGGTGGGGGGTGGCGACGACGTTGTCGAGCTCGAAGAGCGGGCTGTCCGTGCAGGGCTCCTTGGCGAACACGTCGAGGCCCGCCGCGGCGACGCGGCCCTCCTTGAGCGCGGCGTAGAGCGCGGCCTCGTCGACGATCCCGCCGCGGGCGGCGTTGACCAGCACCAGCGACGGCTTGACCTTGTGGAGCTGCTCCTCGCCGATGAGGCCCAGCGTCTCCGGGGTCTTGGGCAGGTGGACCGACATGAAGTCGGCCTCCTCGAGCAGGGTGTCGAGGTCGACGAGCCGCACGCCCATCTGCGCCGCCCTGCCCGCCTGGACGTAGGGGTCGTAGGCGATCACCTTCATGCCGAACGCCGACAGCCGCTGCGCCACGAGGACGCCGATGCGGCCGAGACCGACGATGCCGACGGTCTTCTCGTAGAGCTCGATGCCGGTGTACTTCGAGCGCTTCCACTCGCCGTTCTTGAGGGCGGCGTGCGCCGGGGAGACGTGGCGGGCGGCGGCCAGCATCAGCGCAACGGCGAGCTCGGCGGCCGAGACGATGTTGGACGTCGGCGCGTTGACGACCATGACGCCCGACTGGGTCGCGGCCTTCACGTCGACGTTGTCGAGGCCGACGCCCGCACGAGCGACGACGGTCAGCCGCTTCGCGGCCGCGAGGGCCTCGGCGTCGACCTTCGTGGCGGAGCGGATGAGGATCGCGTCGACGTCCGCGATGGCCGGCAGCAGCTCGGCGCGGTCGGCGCCGTTGCACTGGCGGATCTCGAAGTCGGGGCCCAGCGCCTCGACGGTGGCCGGGCTGAGCTCTTCGGCGATCAGGACGACAGGCTTGGTCACAGCGGTTCCCTCGATCATGGTCGGTGGAGTGGGACGGCTCCAGCTCCGGCTGGGGAGCAGGGCGGGGCACGACGCTGTGCGCCCGGCCAGCGTACAAGACACGAGGCTCGGGCGCGCGGCCGTCCCAGCGACCGACGCCCGGCCCGGACGGTGCCGGCCGGTGGCGTCCCGAAAACCCGTGGCGGAGACCCCGGGCCGCCGCCTAGGGTCCGGGGCGTGGACCACTCCTGACGCCGCCCCGCCGCGCACCGCGCGGTCCCTCGTCAGCCCCAGGAGCAGCATGTCCACCACCCTCGCCCTCAGCGACCTCGTGGTCGCCGCCGGCCCGCGCACGCTCGTCGACGGCCTCGACCTCGTCGTCGCCGACGGCGACGTCGTCGCCCTCGTCGGCCCCAACGGCTCCGGCAAGTCCACCCTGCTGCGCACCCTCGTCGGGGAGCTCCCGCTCGAGTCCGGCGCGGTGCGGCTCTCCCCCGCCGACGCCACGCTCGGCTGGCTCCCCCAGGTGCCGCCCGACCCGGCGGAGTCGCTGCGCGACTACGCGCGCCGGCGCACCGGCGTGGCGGCCGCCGACGCCCGGCTGGAGGCCGCGGCCGACGCGCTCGCCGCGGGATCGCCGGGCGCGGACGCGGAGTACGCCGACGTTCTGGAGCGCTGGCTTGGCCTCGGCGCCGCCGACCTGGACGAGCGGCTGCCGGAGGTGGCCTCCCGGTCCGGCCTCGACGTCGACCCGGACCGGCCGCTCGGCTCGCTGTCGGGCGGTCAGGCCGCCCGCGCCACGCTGGTGGCGGTCCTGCTCAGCCGCCACGACGTGCTGCTGCTCGACGAGCCGACCAACGACCTCGACGCGCGCGGCACGGCCCTCGTCGAGGAGGTGGTGGCCGGGCACCGCGGCCCGGTCCTGGTCGCCAGCCACGACCGCGCCTTCCTCGACGCCGTCGCCACCCGGGTGGTGGAGCTCGACCTGCCCCAGGGCACGGTGCACCACCACGCCGGCGGCTGGTCGGCGTACGCCGAGGAGCGGGCGCTGCGGCGGCGCCAGGCGTGGGAGGCCTACGAGCAGTACGCCGGGGAGCGCGACCACCTCGAGCAGCAGGCCCGACAACGCGCGGGATGGGCCGAGCGCGGGCGGCGCAGCGTCGCGCTGGGTCTCAAGGGCAGCGACGACAAGCACGCGCGCGAGAAGTTCCGGGCCCGGGCCGACCGGCAGGGGGCCCGGTCGGCACGGCTGTCCAGGGCGGCCGAGCGGCTCGACGTGGTCGAGCAGCCGCGCAAGGAGTGGCAGCTGCGCTACTCGCTCGCGGCGGGTCCTGAGTCCGCGGAGGTGGTGGCGACGCTCGACGCGGCGGTGCTGGAGCGCGGCGACTTCCGGCTCGGGCCGGTCGACCTCGTCCTCGCGCGCGGCGAGCGGCTCGCCCTCGCGGGCGACAACGGCAGCGGCAAGAGCACGCTGCTGGCGGGGCTCCTGGGGACGCTCGCGCCGGTGTCGGGGCGCCAGGCCCTCGGCGGCCGGGTCCGGGTCGGCGTCGTCGACCAGCGGCGCCGGCTCCTCGAGACCGACGACCCGGTGGTCGAGGTGGTCCGGCGTGAGCTCGCTGATGGCGCCAGCACGGCCCCGGACCGTGGCGAGGTGCGCACCCTGCTGGCGAAGTTCGGCCTCGGCGCCGAGCACGTCGACCGCCCCTCACGCAGCCTGTCCCTCGGCGAGCGCACCCGCGCCCTGCTGGCCGTCTTCCAGGCCCGGGCGGTCAACCTGCTGGTGCTCGACGAGCCCACCAACCACCTCGACGTCGCCGCGGTCGAGCAGCTCGAGGCGGCGGTCGCGGGCTTCGACGGCACGCTGGTCGTGGTGAGCCACGACCGGCGGTTCCTCGAGGAGGTCGGCGTCGACCGGCGCGTCACGCTCGCCGGCGGCAGGGTGGTCGCCGACGACGTGCTCCGCTGAGCGGAGCGTCGGGTCAGGGGGTGCAGCCGTCGGGGCCGCACACCTCGCCGTCCGCGGAGCCCGCGTCGCCGACGAGCTGGAGGCTGGGGACCCGCTCGTCCCACGCGCGCCGGAGCACCGCGGCGAAGGTCTCGGACGGCTGGGCGCCGGAGACGCCGTACCGGCCGTCGACGACGTAGAACGGGACGCCGCTCGCACCGTACGCGTGGGCCTGGTCGATGTCCGTCTGCACGGCGTCGGCGTAGGCGTGCGAGCCGAGGACCTCGTCGACCCGGGCGGCGTCGAGGCCGGCGCCGGTGGCCACGTCGCGCAGGACGTCGTGGTCAGCGACGTTGCGCGCCTCCACGCAGTACGCCGACAGCAGGGCCTCCTTGAGCCGGCCCTGCAGCGCGGGGCCGCCCTCGTCGAGCGCGAGGTGCAGCAGCCGGTGGGCGTCACCGGTGCCGACCGGCAGCGCGCGGTGGAGCCCGAACAGCAGGCCGGCCTCGGCGGCCACGGCCTCCATCCGGTCGATCATCTGCCGGCCCGCGTCGGGGCCACCGCCGTACTTGCGGCCGAGGTGCTCGGCCAGCGACTGCGTGGGCGCCGTCGGCGCGCCGGGCTCGAGCTGGAAGGAGTGCCAGACGACCTCGACCTCATCGGCGTGCCCGAAGTCGGCGAGCGCGGCCTCGAGCCGTCGCTTGCCGACGTAGCACCACGGGCAGACCACGTCGGACCAGATGTCGATGCGCATGGTCCGGGCAACCCCGGACCGCTCCCACCTATTCCGCGGGCTGCCACCAGTTCCCCCAGAAATGGCGCCGAGCTGCCACCAGTTGTCCGCGTGCGCGGAAACTGGTGGCAGCTCGGCGGGGGCTCAGCGGGTGGCGGTGCCCTCGGTGTAGTCGGAGTCGTGGCTCTTGACCCACGCCATCAGCTTGCGGAGCTCGCGGCCGGTGGTCTCGATGGGGTGCTGCTCGCCCTTGGCGCGCAGCTCCTTGAACTCGGGGGCGCCGGCGTCCTGGTCGTCGATGAACCGCTTGGCGAAGGCGCCGTTGCGGATGTCCTCGAGGACGGCCTTCATGTTCTCCTTCACGTCCGGCGTGATGACGCGCGGACCGGAGACGTAGTCGCCGTACTCGGCGGTGTCGGAGACCGACCACCGCTGCTTGGCGATGCCGCCCTCGTACATCAGGTCGACGATGAGCTTCAGCTCGTGGAGGCACTCGAAGTAGGCGACCTCGGGCTGGTAGCCGGCCTCGATGAGGGTCTCGAAGCCGTACATGACCAGCTGGCTGGCGCCGCCGCAGAGCACGGCCTGCTCGCCGAAGAGGTCGGTCTCGGTCTCCTCGGTGAACGTCGTCTTGATGCCGCCGGCGCGCAGGCCGCCGATGGCCTTCGCGTAGGAGAGCGCGAGGTCCCAGGCCTTGCCGGAGGCGTCCTTCTCGACGGCGACCAGCACCGGGACGCCGCGGCCGTCGACGTACTCCCGACGGACGAGGTGGCCGGGGCCCTTGGGGGCGACCATGAAGACGTCGACGCCCTCCGGCGGGGTGATGTAGCCGAAGCGGATGTTGAAGCCGTGGCCGAAGACGAGGGTGTCGCCGGCGGTGATGTTGGGCTCGACCGCCTCGGCGTACAGCTTCCGCTGCACGTGGTCGGGGGCGAGGATGACGATGACGTCGGACTCCTCGACCGCCTCGGCCGGGGTGAGGACGCGCAGGCCCTCGGCCTCGGCCTTCTCGCGCGACTTCGACCCCTCGGGCAGGCCGACACGGACGTCGACGCCGGAGTCGCGCAGCGACAGGGCGTGGGCGTGGCCCTGGCTGCCGTAGCCCAGGACGGCCACGTTCTTGCCCTGGATCAGGGACAGGTCGGCGTCGTCGTCGTAGAACATCTCAGCCACGGGGGCTCTCTCCTTCTGGTGGGGTGACGCTGGGGGTTCGGGGTGGATCTGTGCTCAGCCGTTGACGGCCGGCGGGGCGGGGATCGGGACGGGCCGCAGGGTCCGCTCGCTGATCGACCGGGAGCCGCGGCCGATGGCGACCATCCCGGACTGGACGAGCTCGCGGATCCCGAAGGGCTCGAGCACCTTGAGGAAGCCGGCGAGCTTCTCGGAGTTGCCGGTGATCTCCACCGTGACGGCGTCCGGCGCGACGTCGACGACGCGCGCCTTGAACAGCTGGACGGCGTCCAGGACGTGGCCGCGGGTCTGGGTGTCGGCCTTGACCTTCACCAGCAGCAGCTCACGGTTGACGGAGGCCGGACCGTCGAGCTCGACGATCTTGATGACCTCGACCAGCTTGTTGAGCTGCTTGGTGACCTGCTCGAGCGGGGAGTCCGCGACGTTGACCACGATGGTCATCCGCGAGATCTCCTCGTGCTCGGTCGGGCCCACGGCCAACGAGTCGATGTTGAAGCCGCGGCGGCTGAACAGCCCGGCGATGCGGGCCAGCACGCCCGGCTTGTTCTCGACGAGCACGCTCAGGGTGTGCTTGCTCATGCTCGAACCTCCCAGTCGTCCTCGACCTCGTCGAACTGGGGGGCCAGGTCGCGGGCGTACTTGATGTCGTCGTTGCTGGTGCCGGCGGCCACCATCGGCCACACCATGGCGTCGCGGTGGACCCGGAAGTCGACCACGACCGGCGCGTCGTCGATCTCCATCGCCTTGCGGATCGTGGCGTCGACGTCGGCCGGGCTGTCACAGGACAGGCCGACGCAGCCGTAGGCCTCGGCCAGCTTCACGAAGTCGGGGATCCGCTTGGAGTGCAGGTCGGTGTTGGAGTAGCGCTCGTTGTAGAAGAGCGTCTGCCACTGCCGGACCATGCCGAGCGACTCGTTGTTGATCACCGCCACCTTGATCGGGATGTTGTTGATGGCACAGGTGGCGAGCTCCTGGTTGGTCATCTGGAAGCAGCCGTCGCCGTCGATCGCCCACACCGTCGTGTCGGGCCGACCGACCTTGGCGCCCATCGCCGCCGGGACGGCGTAACCCATGGTGCCGAGGCCGCCGGAGTTGAGCCACGTGTTGGGGTTCTCGTAGCCGACGAAGTGCGCGGCCCACATCTGGTGCTGCCCGACGCCCGCGCAGTAGACGGCTTCCGGGCCGGCGATCGCGCCGAGCCGCTCCATGACGTACTGCGGGGCGAGGGTGCCGTCGGCGGGCGCGTCGTAGCCGAGGGGGTACTTCTTCTTGATGCGGGCCAGGAAGTCGACCCAGCCCTCGTAGTCGCCGGTGTTGCCGGCGGCTGCCTCGGCCTCGAGCGCCACGACCAGGTCACTGATGACCTCGCGGCAGTCGCCCACGATCGGGACGTCGACGGCGCGGTTCTTGCCGATCTCGGCCGGGTCGATGTCGGCGTGGATGACCTTGGCGCCGGGCGCGAACGAGTCGAGGTTGCCGGTGACCCGGTCGTCGAACCGGGCGCCGAGGCTGATGATCAGGTCGCTGCGCTGCAGCCCCGCGACCGCGGCGACGGTGCCGTGCATGCCGGGCATGCCGAGGTGCTGGGGGTGGGAGTCGGGGAAGGCCCCCCGGGCCATCAGCGTGGTGACGACGGGGAGGCCGGTGAGCTCGGCGAGGACCCGCAGCTCCTTCGACGCCCCGGCGCGGATCGTGCCGCCGCCGACGTAGAGCACCGGGCGCCGCGACTCGAGGATCAGCTTGGCGGCCTCGCGGATCTGCTTGCTGTGGGGCCGGGTGACGGGGCGGTAGCCGGGGAGGCTGAGCTCGGTGGGCCACTCGAACGACGTGGTCGCCTGCAGCGCCGACTTGGCGACGTCGACCAGCACCGGGCCGGGGCGGCCGGTGGAGGCGATGTAGAACGCCTCGGCGACGGTCCGCGGGATGTCGGCCGGGTCGGTGACCAGGAAGTTGTGCTTGGTGATCGGCATCGTGATGCCGCGGATGTCCGCCTCCTGGAAGGCGTCGGTACCGATCATGCTGGCACCGACCTGGCCGGTGACCGCGACGAGCGGGACCGAGTCCATGTGGGCGTCCGCCAGCGGCGTCACCAGGTTGGTCGCCCCGGGGCCGGAGGTCGCCATGCAGACCCCCACCTTGCCCGTCGCGGCGGCGTACCCCTGGGCGGCGTGGCCGGCCCCCTGCTCGTGGCGCACCAGGATGTGACGGATCCGGCTGTCCATGAGGGGGTCGTACGCCGGCAGGATCGCGCCGCCGGGGATGCCGAAGACGTTCTCGGCGCCGGCCGCCTCCAGCGACATGATCAGGCTCTGGGCCCCGGTGACCGGTGTGCCCGTGGTCTCGCTCATCGCCCTGCTTCCTGCTCGCTCCCGGCTCTCCGTCGAAGAGCCACCTGGTCCCACTTCATCAGCCCAACAAAAAACCCCTCGGCCCGAGCGGGCAACGAGGGGTGACGCGTGGACGGGTCGTCGTCTGACTCAACCCACGCGTCGCGTGCGTACAAGGATGTCCGTGCGCATGCGACCAACCGTCGTCGTCCGGCTCGCTGCCGTCAACCCGATTCTGTCAGGCGTCCCAGCATTCGGGACGGCTGTCCCACGATGTGTCCCTGAACGTGGTGCGGGTCACCGGGTCGTCCGCGACGGGTCGGTCAGTTGTCGCGCCCCAGGGCGGTGCAGACGCAGGCCCGGTTGCCGTCGGCATCGGCGAGCACCCAGAACGCGGGCGCCCGCTCGTCGCTCACCAGTGTCCCACCAGCCTCGAGCGCCGCGCGCACGCGGCCCTCCGCGAGGTCGGCCGGCACCGTGATGTCGAGGTGGAAGCGCTGCCGGGGCGCCTCGTGCGGGTCGGTCTGCTGGAACCACAGCGTGGGCAGCACGCCGGACGGGTCGCTGACCTCGTCGTCGACGTCCCTGGTCGGTCTCATCCCCAGCAGCGCGGCCCAGAAGTCCTTCACCCTCGCATGGTCGGGGGTGTCCAGCGCCAGCTCCAGGGACTGCACGCGCGCGAGGTCGGGCTCGGCGCCGAGCCGGCCCGCGGCCTCGCTGACCCGCCGGGCGAGCTCGACGTCGCGCGAGGTGATGCCACCGACGTCGTGGCTGGTGGCGCGCACGTGCACCGCGCCGTAGCGCAGGTCGACGTCGGGGTGGTGGTTCATCTCCTCGGCGATCTCGCCGATCGCGGCGACCAGGGGCAGCCCCTTCTGGAACCCGCCGGTCAGGAAGCAGCCGCCGAGGGTGCGGAGCAGCACCGCCCAGTCCTCGAGCAGCTCCGCGGCCACCTCGGCGGTGGTCAGCACGCGCTTCGGATCCGGCTGTCCCTCTGTGTCTGGCGCGTCGGTCACGGCAGCACCTCCTGTCCGATTGGTCCGGGGTTCCACGCGACCTCCCAGCGGAAGCCGTCCGGGTCGCCGAAGTAGCCGGAGTAGCCACCCCAGTCGCGGTCGATCGCGTCGCGCACCGGGTCGGCGCCGGCCCGGCCGGCGAGGGCGAGCACCTCGTCGACCTCCTCGCGCGTCGCCACGTTGTGGGCCAGCGTGAACGGCTGCACGCCGTCGCCTCGGGCGATCGGGCCGACCTCCTCCTCGAAGGCCGCCTCGGCCCACAGCGACAGCACCAGCTGCGGCCCCGCCATGAACATGAGCACCTCGCCCGGCTCCTCGAACGCCGGCTTCCAGCCGAGCCCGTCCACGTAGAAGGCGCGCGTGGCCCCGAGGTCGCGCACCGCCAGGGTGACGAAGCTCAGCCGCTGGTCCATGGCCGTCACCCTGCCACGTGGGGACGCCCGCCGACACCCCTCGCGAAGCCGTGCGAGCCGGCACCCCGCACTCCTAGGCTGCCGGCCATGTCGCTCGCACCAGTCCCCCTCCGCGTGGGCCCGGCCCGGTCCCTGCACCTGGTCACCGCCGTCGTCGCCGTGGCCGCCCTCCTGCTGCAGCTCGTGCTCAGCGCCAGCGGCGCCGCCACGCTGGTGGAGGTGGACCCGCCGGGGTTCTGGACCCGGATGGGGAGGCTGGTCTCCTACTTCACGATCCAGAGCAACCTGCTGGTCGCGGTCGCCGCGGTCACCCTCGCGCGGGACCCCACCCGTGACGGCGACGGCTGGCGGGTCCTCCGCCTCGCCGGCCTGGTCGGCATCACCGTCACCGGACTGGTGCACTTCGTGCTGCTGCGGCCGCTGCTGGACCTCGAGGGCGCCTCGCTGGTGGCCGACAAGCTGCTGCACCTCGCCGTGCCCTTGCTGGCCATCGCCGGGTGGCTGCTCGCCGGGCCGCGTCCGCGCTTCTCGGCCCGGACCGCGGCGCTGGCGCTGCTGTGGCCGGTGGGCTGGCTGGCGTGGACGCTGGCGGTCGGGGCGCTGACCGGGTGGTACCCCTACCCGTTCCTCGACCCGGCCGAGGGCGGCGCCGCCGCGGTGGCGGTGACCTGCGTCGTGATCACGGGCCTGTTCGTGGCGCTGCTGGCCGGCGCGGTCTCCCTGGACCGCCGGATGGCGCCGGCTCCGGCCGGCGAGCCCGCGGACGAGCCGGCGGTCAGTCGTCCGCCAGCTCGGCGAGCAGCTCCCTGACCCGCTCGAGGCCGGTCCGCACCTCCGCGAACGACGTCGACAGCGGCGACAGCCCCACCCGGAGGCCGCCGGGGTCCCGGTAGTCCGGGATCACGTCGCGGGTCCACAGCGCGGCCACGACCTCGCGCATGGCGGGGTGGTGGAGCGTGACGTGACCGCCGCGGCGCGCCGGGTCACGGGGCGAGGCGACCGTGACGCCGAGGTCGGCGAGCAGCTCGTCGGCCAGCTCCACGGCGTACGACGTCAGGGCCACGGACTTCTCGCGCACGGCCGGCATGCCGACCTCCTCGAGGCAGGCCAGCATGTCTCCCATCGGCAGCATCCCGACGATGGGCGGGGTGCCGCTGAGGAACCGCCGGACGCCGTGGGTGGGGGTGTAGACGGGCCCCATCAGGAACGGGTCGCGGGCCCCCATCCAGCCCTGGATCGGCTGGGTCAGCGAGTCGAGGTGGCGCTCGGCGACGTACAGGAAGGCGGGCGCGCCGGGGCCGCCGTTGAGGTACTTGTAGCCGCAGCCGACGGCGAGGTCGACCTGCCACTCGTCCAGCGCGAGCGGCACGGAGCCCACCGAGTGGGAGAGGTCCCACAGCATGAGGGCGCCGGCGTCGTGGGCGATGCGCGTGAGCTCGGCGCCGTCTGCCAGCCACGCAGATCGGTACGCCACGTGGCTGAGGACCACGACCGCCGTGCGCTCGCCGACGGCCGCCGCGAGCAGCTCCGCCGTGACGCCCGCCTCCGGGTCGACGTCGACCCACCGGACCTGAAGGCCACGCTCGGCGGCGATGCCCTCGACGACGTACCGGTCGGTCGGGAAGTTGTCGCGGTCGATGACGATCTCGTCGCGGCCCGGGCGGGCGGCCACCGCGGCCCGCACCAGCTTGTAGAGCAGCACGGTCGTGGAGTCGCCGATCGAGACCTGGCCCGGCGCGGCCCCGAGGCACACCCGGCCGAGCCGGTCGCCCATCGTCAGCGGAAGGTCGAACCAGCGCTCGTCCCAGCCGCGGATCAGCCGCTCGCCCCACTCCCCGGTGGTGAAGTCGGCCAGCGTCCGCTCGGTCTGCAGCAGCGGCCGGCCGAGCGAGTTGCCGTCGAAGTAGACGAGCGGGGTCTCCGCGCCCACGAACCGCTTGCGCAGGTGGGCCAGCGGGTCCGCCCGGTCGAGGGCTGCGGGATCCAGGTCAGCGGGGTCGGTCGGGGCCACGGGACGTTTCTATCCCACCTGTGGGCGCGCCGCTCCCCCGGTCGCCCGGTCGGCTCGAGGGCGCCGTCAGCCGCAGATCGCCCCGTGGGCGGCGCTCTGCACCACCTTGGCGTACTTGCCGAGCACGCCGCGGGTGTACTTGGGCTCGTTCGGCGTCCACCCCTCGCGACGCGCGGCCAGCTCCTCGTCGTCCACGTCGACGTCGAGCGTGCGGCCGGCGACGTCGAGCCGGATCCGGTCACCGTCGCGCACGAAGGCGATGGGGCCGGCGTCGACCGCCTCGGGGGCGACGTGCCCGACGCAGAGGCCGGTGGTGCCGCCGGAGAAACGGCCGTCGGTCAGCAGCAGCACGTCCTTGCCCAGCCCGGCGCCCTTGATGGCGCCGGTGATGGCGAGCATCTCGCGCATGCCGGGGCCGCCCTTGGGGCCCTCGTAGCGGATGACGACCACGTCGCCGGCGACGATGCGGCCGGCCTCGAGCGCGTCCATCGCGGCGCGCTCGCCGTCGAAGACCCGGGCGGTGCCCTCGAACACGGACTCGTCGAAGCCTGCGGACTTCACGACCGCGCCCTCCGGGGCGAGCGTGCCCTTGAGGATCGTCAGGCCGCCGGTCGCGTGGATCGGCTCGGAGAGCCGGCGGATGACCTCCCCGTCGACCGAGGCGGGGTTGAGCGCCTCGAGGTTCTCGGCCATGGTCCGGCCGGTGACCGTGAGGCAGTCGCCGTGCATGAGGTCGGCGTCGAGGAGCGCCTTCATGACGACGGGGATGCCGCCGATCTTGTCGACGTCGTTCATGACGAACCGGCCGAACGGCTTGAGGTCACCGAGGTGCGGGACCCGGTCGCCGACGCGGTTGAAGTCGTCGAGGGTGAGGTCGACCTCGGCCTCACGGGCGATCGCGAGCAGGTGGAGGACGGCGTTCGTCGAGCCGCCCAGCGCCATCACGACGGCGATGGCGTTCTCGAACGCCTCCTTCGTCATGATCTGGCGGGCGGTGATGCCCTGGCGCAGCATGCCCACGACCGCCTCGCCCGACCGGTGCGCGAAGCCGTCGCGACGGCGGTCCACGGCAGGCGGCGCGGCCGAGCCCGGCAGGGACATGCCGAGCGCCTCGGCGACGGAGGCCATCGTGTTGGCGGTGTACATGCCGCCGCACGCGCCCTCGCCCGGGCAGATCGCCCGCTCGATCTTGTCGACCTCCTCGCGCGTCATCTTCCCGGCCATGCAGGCGCCGACGGCCTCGAAGGCGTCGATGATCGTCACCTCGCGGCCGTCGACCTGGCCGGGCATGATCGAGCCGGCGTAGAGGAAGACCGAGGCGAGGTCGAGCCGGGCAGCGGCCATCAGCATGCCGGGCAGCGACTTGTCGCAGCCGGCGAGCAGCACCGAGCCGTCGAGCCGCTCGGCCATCATCACGGTCTCGACCGAGTCGGCGATCACCTCGCGGGAGACCAGCGAGAAGTGCATGCCCTCGTGACCCATCGAGATGCCGTCGGAGACCGAGATGGTGCCGAACTCGAGCGGGTAGCCCCCGGCGGCGTGCACGCCGTTCTTGACGGCCTTCGCCAGCCGGTCGAGGGACAGGTTGCAGGGGGTGATCTCGTTCCAGCTCGAGGCCACGCCGATCTGCGGCTTCGCGAAGTCCTCGTCACCCATCCCGACCGCGCGCAGCATGCCGCGGGCGGCGGCCCGCTCGAGGCCGTCGGTGACGTCGCGGGAGCGGGGCTTGATGTCCGGCTGAGTGGGAGAGGTCTGCTGCTCGTCGGCCATGCGAGGAGCCTACTGACCGCGGCCGGCCGGCTGCCGTGGGTCCGCGGCTGCTGAGACTCCGCGACCGCGGGCCGTCGGCACCGATAGTTCGTGACGTCCGGGTCACAGATCCGGGCTCCGGGCGACCCGAACGTCACGAACTATCCGGCAAACCCGAGAAGGTCAGGCGTTCTCGGCGACGGCCTTGAGGCGGGCGAGGCCCTTGTCGAAGTCCTTGGCGAGCATCTTCTCCATGGGCAGGAGCCGCGCGATGACACCGGCGAGGCCGGTCTGCTCGCCGCGCATCCGCCAGGTGACCTCGGTGCCGCCGGCGGTCGGGGCGAGCTCGAACGCCACGTCGCTGGTGGCCTTCCACGGCTTGAGGAAGGCGAGGTCGATCTCGACCCGCTCGGGCGTCGAGGCGATGACCTCCATGGCGCCCTCGCCGGCCTTGCGGTTGCCCTTCCACGCGTAGCGGGCGCCGACGCCGCGATCGGGGCCGGCGTACGTGCGGTGGACGTCGGGGTCGATGTCCTCCCACGGCGACCAGCGGGTCCAGGCATGGAAGTCGTCGACCAGGGCCTGCACCTCGGCCGGCGGTGCGGCGATCGTGGTGGAGCGGGCAACCTCGTAGGAGCTCATGCGCCGATCCTCGCAGCGCGGACGACCAGGACGTCGGGAAGGTCCTCGATGAGCGCGCGCCACGTGTCGCCCTCGTCGGCGGACCCCCAGACCGACCCGTTGCGGGCGCCGAAGTAGACCCCGGCGAGGTCGTGGTCGTCGACGCAGAGGGCGTCCCGCATCACGCCGACGTAGAAGGTGTCCGGCAGGCCCTTGGCCAGCTCCTCCCAGGACTCCCCCGCGTCACGGGACCGCCAGACCCGCGCCCGCGCGTCCGGCGGGTAGCGGCGGTCGCCGCCGCCGATCGGGAAGACGTACAGGGTGTCGGGCTGGTGGGGGTGGACCGCGAGCCCGAACCCGAAGTCGGAGGGCAGGCCGTCGGCGATGTACTGCCAGGAGGCGCCGTGGTCGTCGGAGCGGTAGACGCCGCCGTGATTCTGCAGGAAGAGCCGGTCGGGTCGCGACGGGTGCCGGGCGACCTTGTGGACGCACTGGCCGAACTCGGGGTACTGCTGCCCCTCGGGCAGGAACTCCGCGCGGATCCCCTGGTTGCGCGGCTCCCACGAGGCACCGCCATCGTTGGTCTGGTAGACGCCGCCGGTCGAGATGGCGGCGGTGACCGAGGCGGGGTCGGTCGGGTGCGGCAGGACCGTGTGGAACGCCTGCCCGCCGTAGCCCTCGCTCCACTCCGGGCGGTGCGGGTGGTCCCACAGGCTGCGCTCGAGGGCGAACGTCTCGCCGGCGTCGGTGGACCGCCAGACCGCGCCGGGCTCGGTCCCGGCCCAGACGACTCCGGGCTCGGCGCCGGCGGCGAGCTGCCAGACCCGGGACACCGTCGCGTCCGTGCCCTCCGGGAAGCGGACCGCGCCGCCCGGGGTCTCATGCCAGGTCGCGCCGAGGTCGTCGGAGCGCCACACCTGCGGCCCCAGCCAGCTCGAGGACGCGCCCGCCAGCAGCCGGACCCGCTCGCCGCGGGTGTCGACGAGGCAGGAGTAGACCTCCTCCATGTCGAAGTGGGGGCCGGTCCAGTGCCAGTCCTCGCGGGCGTCGTCGGACGAGCCGAGCCACATCCCCTTGCGCGTCCCCGCCATCACGATCGTGCCCATCGCTCTCCCGTCCTCGTCTCGCGTCGCTCGTCGCTCGTGCCGCAATCCCGGGCGCAGCCCCCTTGACGGCATCCTCACACCGTCCACCGACGGTGACCAGATCCGTCGGGGCCATCCCGGCCCCCGGGGTCGGTCCACCTAGATTGACCCGGTGCGCGCGCGAATCTCACCGGTCTGGCTGGTGCTGGGCGGCATCCTCTCGGTGCAGTTCGGCGCCGGCGTCGCCAAGACGCTGTTCGACGAGATCACCCCGACGGCCATGGTCTGGCTACGGCTGGTCACCAGCGCCGTCGTGCTCGCCGCGATCGCGCGGCCCGTGCTGCGCGGCCGGACCAGGGCGGACTGGATGGTCGCCCTCGGCTTCGGCCTGAGCCTCGGCACCATGAACTGGGCGATCTACCAGTCGTTCGCCCGGATCCCGCTGGGGCTCGCGGTCACCATCGAGTTCATCGGCCCACTCGCGGTCGCGACCCTCGGCTCCCGGCGGCCCCGCGACCTCGCCTGGGTCGGGCTCGCCGGGCTCGGGGTGCTGCTGCTGGGCTTCGAGCGTGCGGACCTCGACCTGCTGGGTGTCCTGTTCGCGGTGGTCGCCGGCGCCGCCTGGGCGGCGTACATCCTGCTCAGCGCACAGACCGGGCGGCGCTGGCCGGGCCTCGACGGTCTCGCCGTCGCCAGCGTGGTGGCGACCGTCCTGCTCACGCCCGCCGCGTTCGCCACCGCCGGTACGACGTTCCTCGACCCGCGGCTGCTGCTGCTCGGCGCCGCGGTCGGGCTGCTGAGCTCCGTCATCCCCTACAGCCTCGAGATCACGGCGCTGCGCCGGATCCGGCCGGCCGTCTTCGGGATCCTCATGAGCCTCGAGCCGGCGGCCGCCGCGCTGGCCGGCATCATCGTGCTCCAGGAGCTGCTCTCGCCCACGCAGTGGCTGGCGATGGCGTGCGTCGTGGTCGCCAGCGTCGGCGCCACCCGGTCCAGTCGGGTGATCACCGAGCCCGCTCCCGACTGACCGACGACCAGCGGGCGGGCGATCCGGATCGAAGTCTTTGCCCGGCAGGCCCTTGACAGGAAGTGACCCAGTTCACACGATCGTCACGTGCATTTGACCAAGGTGTCGCAGTCGGCTCCTAGCGTCGTGCCCGTGCTCCTTCCGTTCCTCGACCTCCGGGTGGTCCGACGCTGGGCCGAGTCCTCGCAGCAGGGCTCGCGTCGCAACGCGATGATCGCCTCGAGCGCCCTTACGCAGCGGCGCCGGGAGCACCAGGAAGTGGAGGAGCTGTTCGCCGCCCGCTACGGGGGCCAGTCGCGCGCACCGAGGACTGCGCGTGCCGGCTCCCGTGGCGCAGCGGCGGGGGTGGTTCGCGGCTGAAGGCCGACGAGTCGCTCGTCGTGGGTCCCCGTGCCGGGCCGCGGTGGGCTCCACCACACCTGTCCCACCCACCACGGCCGCTCGGGCACAATTCGGGCATGCCTGCCCCCCGGCCCACCCCCGACATCCCCGGGCCCGAGGCCCCCGAGACCGACGGGGCCGTGACGTTCCACGACGTGCTGTCCGACGACGGCACCCGGCTGCGCGCCTGGACCAACGACCCCGACGGCCTGCTGGACGGCCCCACCGTCGTGCTCTGCAACGGGCTCGGCACCAACCCGTGGACCTGGCCGTCGCTGCTCGCGCCCGACTGCGAGGTCCGGGTCGTGTCGTGGAACCACCGCGGCACCGGCGGCTCCGACCGCCCGACCGACCCGAGGCGGGTCGGCATCGAGGAGTTCGTCGAGGACGCGCTGTCCGTCATGGACCACTTCGGCATCGACCGGGCCGTCCTGCTCGGCTGGTCGATGGGCGTCAACACGATGTTCGAGCTCGCGGTCCGCCACCCGGAGCGGGTCCGGGGCCTCTTCGCGGTCGCCGGGGTGCCCGGCGACACGTTCTCCACCATGCTGGGCCCGCTCCGGCTGCCGCGGATCGCTGCGCGCGCCCTCACTGTCAACGCCGCCCGCGCCCTCAAGCTGGGCGGCCGGGTCATCTCGCCGGTCACCACCCGCCTCCCGGTGGGCCGGCACGCCATCACGCTGCTCAGCCACACCGGCTTCATGCTGCCGGTCACCGACCCCGACCTCACGGCACGTGCCGTGCGGGAGTTCCTGGCCACCCCGGTCGAGTGGTACTTCCACCTCGCCCTGCGCACCAGCGAGCACGCCCGGGTGTCGCTGCGCGACATCGACGTCCCGGTGATGCTGGTCGCGGGGACCTGGGACCTGCTCGCAGGCCCGCGCCACATGGCCACCGCCGCGGCGCGGCTCGCCGACGCGACGTACGTCGAGCTGTGCGGCAGCCACTTCCTGCAGATGGAGCGCTCGCACGAGGTCCACGACCTGCTGCGCGAGTTCCTCGACCGTGTCCACGCCGAGCAGGACGAGCCGGAGGACGAGCAGGACGGATGGGACGGCGGGAACGACGCCGGTCCGGTCGGGGAAGCCCTGGACGGGGCCTGAGGTGCGGGTGCCCGCCTCGCGCCCCGGTCGCTGGTCGGCCGGGCTGCTGGTCGGCGCGCTCCTGCTCGGAGGCTGCTCCGACACCGCCCCGGAGCCGTCGACGACGGTGACCGCGACCCCGTCGTCGCCCACTCCCACCGGCGACCCCGCGAGCGGAAGCCCCTCGGGCAGCCCGACCGACGACGCGACCGAGAAGCCGGCCGGCCCGCCTCGCGTCGTACGGGTCGTGGCCGACGGGCTGGCCGTGCCGTGGGGCCTCGACTTCCTGCCCGACGGCCGGGCCGTCGTCACCGAGCGCGACCGCCGCCGCGTCCTGATCGTGTCCGGGGACGGGGACGTCACCGTGGCCGGCACCGTCGGCCAGGCCGCCCCCCAGGGCGAGGCCGGGCTGCTCGGCGTCGCGGTCTCCCCCGACTTCGAGGAGGACCGCACCGTCTTCCTCTACGTGACGACGCCGGAGGACAACCGGATCCTCCGCGGCCGGCTCCGCGACGACCGGCTGGGGTCGCTCGAGGTCGTGCTCGCCGGCATCCCCAACGGCTTCATCCACGACGGCGGCCGCCTCGAGTTCGGCCCCGACGGTTATCTCTACGCCAGCACCGGCGAGATCGGCCAGCCCGAGCTCGCCCAGGACCTCGACTCGCTCGGCGGCAAGATCCTGCGGATCACCCCCGACGGCGAACCCGCCCCCGGCAACCCCGACCCCGACTCCCCCGTCTGGTCGTGGGGCCACCGCAACGTGCAGGGCCTCGCGTTCGACGACCGCGACCGACTCTGGGCCTCGGAGTTCGGCTCCAACATCTTCGACGAGCTGAACCTGGTCGAGGGCGGAGCCAACTACGGCTGGCCGATGACTGAGGGCCCGGGCCAGGGCGGGGACCTCACCGACCCACAGGTGGTGTGGGAGGTCTCCGAGGCCTCCCCGTCGGGGCTCGCCCACCTCGACGGCCACCTGTGGCTGGCGGCGCTGCGCGGCCAGCGGCTGTGGCGCATCGACGTGTCGGGCGGCAAGGCCTCGGACCCCACCGACTTCTTCGTCGGCGAGTACGGCCGGCTCCGCACGGTCGTGGCCGCCCCGGACGGCACGCTGTGGCTCACCACGTCCAACCGCGACGGCCGCGGCAACCCCGCTCCCAGCGACGACCGGATCCTGGTGGTCGACCCGGGCTAGCGGTCAGCCCGGGAGGACCACCAGGGCCACCAGGTAGCCGACCAGCGCGAGCTCGACGCAGGCACCCAGCACGTCCCCGGTGACACCCCCGAGACGGCTCCGCGCCCGTAGCAGCAGCAACGTGGTGGCCACGCCGGCCACAGCCACACCCGCAAGGCCGTGACCGCCGTCGACCGCGAACGCGCAGACGGCCACCACCGACAGCGCCACCACCGTGACAGGTGCGGGCACGGTCCCCGCGACCGCGCTGCCCAGTCCGTCGTCCCGCGCAGCGGGGATGCCGTGGGTGCAGGCGGCTGTGACGGCGACCCGGCTGGCCACCACGGCCACGACGACGCTCCCCGCTGCCGCGACGGTCTCGCCTCGGGAGACGACGTCGGCCAGCGCCGCCACCTGGGCCAGCACCACGAGGAGCAGGGTCACGGCACCCACCGGCCCGACGTCCCCGGCCCGCATCACCTGCAGCCGCCGGTCCCGGTCACCGGGCACGGCCAGCCCGTCGGCGCTGTCGGCGAGGCCGTCGAGGTGGAGCCCCCCGGAGCCGAGGGCCAGCACCGCCACCACCGCCACGGCCACGAGCAGGGGCGGCGCCTGGACGAGGTCTCCCAACCACACCACGAGCCCGGCGCCGGCCGCCACCGGCACGACCGCCAGCGGGGCCAACGCCATCGCGATCCCGCCGACCCGCCGGTCGACGCGAGCCGGTGGCCGCACCGGCATCACCGTGAGCGTGCCGACCGCGAGCCGCGCACCGGCGGCGACGGCGTTCACTCGGCCATCGCCGCCGCCCCGGTCACCGAGTCGAGTGTTGCCATCCCCGCCAGCAGCGTCGCGGCGGTCCGCAGCAGCGGCAGCGCCGCCAGTGCCCCGCTCGCCTCGCCGAGCCGGAGATCGAGGTCGAGCAACGGAGCCAGCCCCAGCGACTCGAGGGCGAGGCGGTGCGCAGGCTCGGTCGAGCGGTGCCCGGCGCACCACCATGCCCGCGCACCCGGAAGCATCCGGTCTGCCAGCACCGCGCAGGCACCGGAGATCACGCCGTCGAGCAGCACCGGCGTGCCTCGCTCGGCGGCGCGGACCAGGAACCCGACCCCCGCCGCCAGGTCGGCGCTCCCGATCGTGCGCAGCAGTGCCGCCGGGTCCTCGCGGTACGGGCGGCCGCGCTCGATGGCAGCGGCCACCACGTCGCGCTTGCCACGCCAGGTGGCGTCGTCGACGCCGGTGCCGCGGCCGACCACCTGGGCGGGTTCGAGCCCCAGCGCGGTGCCGACCAGCGCCGCCGCCACCGTGGTGTTGCCGATCCCCATGTCGCCGGGCACCAGCAGGTCGGCACCGGCGTCGATCTCCTCGTCGGCCACCGTGCGACCGGCGTGCAGCGCCTCCTCCACCTGGTCCGAAGTGAGGGCGTCCTCGCGGTGGATGGCTCCGGAACCGCGGCGCACCTTGTGGCGGCGAACCGCCTCGGGGGTGCCCGTGAGGTCGTCGTCGACGGCGACGTCGAGAACCTGCACCCGCGCGCCGTGCGCCCGGGCGAGCACGTTCACCGCGGCGCCACCGCGCAGGAACTCACGGACCATCAGCCCGGTCACCTGGCGCGGATAGGCGGACACGACCCGGTCGGCACTGACGCCGTGGTCACCGGCGAAGACGACGACCGCCACCTCGGCCGGCGGGCGCGGCGAGGCCGTCCCCTGCACCCCGGCCAGCCAGACCATCGCGTCCTCGAGCCGGCCCAGGGCACCGAGTGGCTTGGCCAGCCCGTCCACCCTGGCCCGCGCGGCCTCCGCCGCGTCGCCGTCGATCCTCGCTGCGCTCGTCATGCCCGTTCCCCTTCAAGTCGGAGGACCCGCCCGGCAACCACCAGGCGTACGTCGTCGCTCAGGTCGGCGACCTGCTGGTTGAGCCGACCCAGGGCGTCGCGGAACAACACACCGGAGCGGGTGCCCGGCACCACGCCGAACCCCACCTCGTTGCTGACCGCGACCACGGGGACCGTCGTCGACTGCCACGCGTCCAGCAGACGGCTCACCTCGGTCTCGACGCCGCCCTGCCAGTGCGTGTCTCCGTCCACCGACTGCCACGCACCTGCGGTGTCCATGACCGCGGCGAGCCACGTGGCGAGGCAGTCCACGAGCACCGGGCAGCGGGCAGACGCCAGCGCGGCGGCCACGCCGGTCGTCTCGAGGGTGGTCCAGCCGTCGGGGCGGTCGCTCTGGTGCCGGGCAACCCGGTTGGCCCAGTCGGAGTCGGCGTCGTCGGGGACCGGTCCCGGCGCGACGTACAGCACCTCGGGCTCGCCGGCCAGGAGTCGCTGCGCGTGGCGGGACTTGCCGGACCGGGCCCCGCCCAGCACCAGGGTGCGCGCCGCCGGTGCGCCGCTCATCGCTCCCCCCGCAGCGGCAGCACCGCCGGGCCGGCGGCCCGCTGGAGGACCTCGACGCGTGCGCCGTACACCTCCGCCAGCGCCACCGGTCGCAGCACCTCGTGCGGACTCGCGTCGGCGACGACCCGGCCCTGGTGCAGCAGCACCACCCGCTGGCCGTACTGGCCGGCCAGCGTGAGGTCGTGCATGGCGGCGACGACCGTCAGCTCGTCCTGAAGCCGCATCTGGTTGACCAGGTCGAGCACGCTCTGCTGGTGGCCGATGTCCAGCGCGCTGGTGGGCTCGTCCAGCAGCAGCACCCGCGGCTCCTGGGCGAGGGCGCGACCCAGCACGACCCGTTGCAGCTCGCCGCCGGACAGTCCGAGCGCCGGCCGGTCGGCGAGGTCGCCGAGCTCGAGCCGCTCGAGCGTCCGCTCGACGGCGACACGGTCGGCCGCGCGCTCGGTGCCGAAGCGGCCCCGGTGCGGCGTGCGGCCGAGCGCGACCAGCTCCCGCACCGTGGTGCCCTCGGGCACCACGGGTCGTTGCGGCATCAGGGCGACCACCCGGGCCACCTGGCGGCGCGGGGCGACGCCCGGGTCGATGCCCCCGACGCTCAGCTCCCCGGTTGCAGGGATCAGGCCCGCGACGGCGTGCAGGAGCGACGTCTTGCCCGCGCCGTTCGGTCCGACCACCGCGACCCAGTCACCCGACCCGACCACGAGGTCGACGTCGCGCACCACCCGGTTGGCACCGCGCACCACCGACACTCCGCGGCACTCCAGCGCGGGCGAGCCACCGGCGCCGGGCAGGCTGGAGGTGGTCAGCGGGGTGCTCACAGCGCCCCCCGGTGTCGTCGCAGCACGACCAGGAAGAACGGCGCCCCCACCATGGCGGTGACCACGCCGATCGGTACCTCGGCCGGCGCCAGCGCGGTGCGGGCGACCACGTCTGCGAGGACCAGGAACGCCGCACCCAGCAGCAGCGCGAGCGGCAGCAGGGTGTGGTGCGCGGCGCCGAAGAGCAGCCTCACGGCATGCGGCACCACGATGCCCACGAAGCCGATCAGCCCGCTCACGCTGACCACCGCGGCGGTGCCCAGCGTGGCGGTGACCACCAGCAGCAGCCGGACGCGGGCCGGGTCGACGCCGAGGCTCGCCGCCTCGACGTCGCCCACCGCCATCACGTCGAGCACCCGACGGTGGAGCAGGATCACGGTGCAGGTGAGCACGACGTACGGCAGTGCGATCACGACGTCGGACCAGCCGTCGGTGCTGAGCCGGCCGAGCATCCACGAGTAGACCGAGAGCAGCGAGTCGTCGTACTGCTGCTGGACGAAGTTCTGGATCGCGTTGAAGAAGGACCCCACCGCGACACCGGCCAGCACGATCACCACGGCGCCCCGTCCGCCACCCACCGTGCTGCCGAGCATGTACGTCGCCGCGACGCCGAGCAGCCCCCCGGCGAACGCCAGCAGCGGGATGCCGACCGGTCCGACGCCGCCCCCGGCGACGATCCCGATGGTCGCGCCAAGCGCGGCGCCGCTGGAGACACCCAGCAGGTACGGGTCGGCGAGCGGGTTGCGGAAGACGCCTTGGTACGCCGTCCCGGCCGCGGCGAGCATGGCGCCGACCAGCACGCCGAGCACCACCCGCGGCAGCCGGATCTCCCAGAAGATGGCCTGCTGGGTCAGCGTCATCCCGGAGTCGACCTCCACACCGGGCACGGCGTCGAGCAGCTCGAGGAGCACGCCGGACGCGCTGAGGCCCGCCGGGCCCACGAGGCATGCGACCAGGGCAGCCGCCAGGCAGGCGAGCACGCCGAGGCCGATCTTGGCGCGCCGCAGGCGCGGCCGGGCGGCGGAGCGGCCCGCGGCGCGCTCGCGCCCGGTCGCGCGCTGCGCGCCTCCGGCGAGGTCGACGGTCATGGTCGGTCAGCCCGCCGAGCCGGCCAGTGCGGTCTCACGCTCGTCCAGGATCCGGCTGACCTGCTGCACGAAGTCGAGCATCCGCGGCCCCCACCGGCTGGCCACGTCCTCGTCCACGACGTGGACCTGCCCGTCTGCCACGGCGGACATCTGGGCCCAGCCGGGTCTCTCGCCGACGTCCGTGACGCTGACGTCGCAGCACTGGCCGTCGGCCAGGAACACCAGGTCGGGGTCGGCCTGGACGACGTACTCCTGGGAGAGCTGCGGGTACTCGTCCCGCGACCTGGACTCGTCGGCGATGTTCTCCAGCCCGAACAGCCCGTAGATCTCACCGATGAAGGTGCCGCTCGCCGCCGTGTACAGGTCCGGGGTGAGCTCGTGGAAGTAGGTGACCCCCTCGGCGTCCGGAGCGTCCGCCAGCGCCTGCTCGATCCCGTCCTTCATCTCCGAGACGGCTGCGGCCGCCTCGTCGCTGTTGCCGGTGGCCACGCCGACCCGTTCCATCTGCTCGTAGACGCCCTCGAGGTCGTCGACGGCAGGCAGAAGGAGGGTGGGCACTCGCGCCTTCTCCAGGTTGGCCACGAGGTCGCCGGTGTCGTCGGCCGCGACCACCAGGTCCGGCTCGTACTCCAGGATCGCCTCCACGTTCGGCTCGTAGCCGGACAGCTTCGTCCTGGGGGCGTCCTCCGGGTAGTCCGACTGGTCGTCGACGGCGACCACCTGGTCGCCGGCGTCCACAGCCCACAGCATCTCGGTGGCCGTCGGGCTCAGCGAGACGATGGAGACGGGCTCGGCGTCGAGGGTGATGTCGGTGCCCGCACCCTGGGGGCCGGACTCGACCGTGACCGGGAACTGGTCACCAGCCGGGGAGGCGGTGCCTGTCGCCTCGTCCACGGTGTCGACCCCGCCGCAGCCTGCGAGCACCAGGCCGATCAGCAGGCCCAGCAGCAGGACGCGGGGCGGGGACACGCGCCGCTGGGGGCGCGGGGAGATCTTCGTGTGCACAGCATCCTCCGGACTGCGGAGGACGAGAGTCGTCGGGCCGCACGCGCCACCAAGGGCCGTTGCCGCACGAACTACCTTCGTCCGAGGCCAGTTGCGTGGGACCACGGGTCAGGTGACCTGGCTCGTCCGGCCGCAGGCGGCCGGCTTCACAGTTGCGGGGACAGCGCCGGGATCGACCGGACTTCACTGAGCACCGTGGCACTCCCGTGGGACGGGAGCAGGGGCACTCTACCCCTGCTGCGACGACTGCCCTGCTGCCCCCGATAGGGTCGCTGCGGTGAGGGGCCAGCTGATGGTGCTCGGCACCACCTCGGACGCGGGCAAGACCGTCATCACGACTGGCCTCTGCCGCGCGCTGGCGCGGCGCGGCGTGAGGGTGGCGCCGTTCAAGGCGCAGAACATGTCCAACAACTCGATGGTGACCGCGGATGGCGCCGAGATCGGGCGCGCGCAGTGGATCCAGGCGCTCGCCGCGCGCGCTAGGCCCGAGGCAGCGATGAACCCGGTGCTGCTCAAGCCGGGCAGCGACCTCCGCAGCCACGTCGTGGTGATGGGTGCGCCGGCGCGGAACCTCGAGGCGGGCGAGTTCGCCGGCGGTCGTGCAGACCTCGCGCGGGCGGCGTACGACGCCTTCGACGACCTCGCCGCCCGATACGACGTCGTCGTCTGCGAGGGGGCCGGCAGCCCGGCCGAGATCAACCTGCGGGCCCACGACTTCGTCAACATGGGCCTCGCCCGGCACGCCGGGATGCCGGCGTTGCTGGTCGGGGACATCGACCGTGGCGGCGTGCTGGCGGCGATGCACGGCACCCTCGCGCTGCTCGACGAGGCAGACCAGGCGCTGGTCGCCGGCCTGGTGGTGAACCGGTTCCGCGGGGACCTGGGCCTGTTGCGTCCCGGGCTGGACACCATCACCTCGCTCACCGGCCGCCCGGTGCTCGGAGTGGTGCCGTGGCTGGCGGGGATGTGGCTGGACTCCGAGGACTCGCTGGCGGTGCCGGAGCGTGCGTCAGCCAACGAGCGCCCGGCAGCACGACTACAGGTCGCGGTGGTGCGACTGCCCCGCATCAGCAACTTCACCGACCTCGACGCGTTGTGCATCGAACCGGGTCTCGACGTCACGTTCGTGGCGGACGCACGCTCGCTCGCGTCCGCGGACGTCGTGGTGATCCCCGGAACGCGAGCGACGATCGCCGACCTGACGTGGATGCGGGCGCGAGGGCTGGACCTCGCCGTGCTCGACCACGCGGCCCGCGGCGGCGTCGTCCTCGGCATCTGTGGCGGCTTCCAGATTCTGGGCCGTGAGGTCGCCGACCCCGAGGGAGTGGAGGGCCCAGCAGGTACGCGCGTGCCAGGACTGGGGCTGCTCGACGCCACGACGACCTTCAGCCACGACAAGGTGCTGGCGACGACGGCCGGCCGTTCCCTCGGGGCGGCAGTGTCCGGCTACGAGGTCCACCACGGTCGCGTGAAGGTCGACTCGGGGGACGAGTTCCCCGGCGGGACGCGACAGGGCGGCGTGTTCGGCACCATGTGGCACGGGTGCCTGGAGGCGGACGCCTTCCGCGCCGCCTGGCTCGACGTGGCCGCCGAGCTGGTGGGGCACGGCGGACCCGTGGCCGGCGAGGTGTCGTTCGCCGCCGCCAGGGAGTGCAGGCTCGACGCCATCGCCGACGCACTCGAGGAACACCTCGATCTCGATGCGGTGTGGCGGCTGGTGGAGCACGGCCCGCCACCACTCCCGCGGGTCCGCGGCGGCGTGGTGCCCTGAACCCCGTCGGCCGTCCGTCGAGCCCGGCCAGGGTCGCTCGATCGGGGCCACGCCGTTCTACCGCCGCAGCGGCTCGGGCAGCACGGGGACGACGAGCGCACGCCGGCAGGCCCGGCGCAGGGTGGCGAGCACCGCGGGACCGAGCACGGCGATGGCCACCGCGTTGGTGATCGCGCGGCCGGTGTCCCACGACCCGGTGGACGTCAGCAGGGTGTAGACGAGGAAGCGCTGCAGGTTCTCCGCGAGCGGCCCACCCGGCACGTACGCCAGCGCCCCGTCGTACCCACTGACCTGCACGCCGGCGACGAACGGCCAGCCCCACATGTTCATCAGCAGGCCGTAGGCGTACGCCGCCACCACGCCGTAGACGACGAGCATCGCGATCTCGGCGCGCCCCGTCACGCGGCGCGGCAGCAGGCCGGCGCCCATGCCGACCCAGGCGGCCACCAGCATCTGGAAGGGCAGCCACGGTCCCACCCCGGCGGTCATCAGCGCCGAGGCGAACAGCGACGTGCAGCCGAGGACGAAGCCGAACCCGGCACCGAACACGCGCCCCGCGAGGATCAGCAGGAAGAAGACCAGCTCGATGCCGCCGGTGCCGGCGGACACGCCGCGCAGGATCGCGTTGACCGCGCTGAGCACGCCGAGCACGGCCAGCACCCGCGGGTCGAGCCCGCCCTCGCTGACCTCGGCCAGCACCACCGCGAGGATCACCGGCAGCAGCGCCAGGAAGACGAACGGCGGGTCGACCCTGGTGCCGGCGGCGGGGTCTACCTGGACGAACAGCGGCCACGTCAGCATGAGCAGGCCGGCGGCCGAGGCCAGGCCGAGCACCAGCGCGGACCGGCTGCCCAGGGAGATGGCGCGGGCGGTGCTCACCCGACCCCCAGCCGCTCGGCCACCTCGTCGACCCGCAGCCACGGCGGCCCGAGCACCTTGGTGACCTGCGGGGCGAACGCCGGCGACTGGGCGACGACCGTCCGGGTCTCGCCGGCCGACACGACCTCGCCCTCCGCCAGCACGGTTACGTCGTCGGCGACCTGCGCGACGAACTCCACGTCGTGGGTGGCGACCAGGACCGCACGCCCCTCGCCAGCGAGGTCGCGCAGCACCTGGGCCAGCGCGCGCTTCGCCGTGTAGTCGAGGCCGCGGGTCGGCTCGTCGAGGAGGACGACGCGGGGCTCGGTGGTGAGCACGATCGCGAGGGCCAGCGCGAGGCGCTGCCCCTCGGACAGGTCGCGGGGGTGCCGCGCCGGGTCGAGGCCGGGGACGAGCCGGTCGAGGATCTCCCGGCAGCGGCCGGTGCCGCCGTCGGCGGCCTCGCACTCCTCGGCCACGGTCTCGAGGTAGAGCAGGTCGCCGGCGGTCTGCGGCACCAGGCCGACGACCTCGCGACGGCGCGCCGGCTCCAGCGACGCGGGGTCGTCACCGGTGTCGAGCCCACCGCCGCGTCCGCAGCCGTGCCCGACCAGGACCGAGCCGGAGTCGCGGCGACCGCTCCCCTGGACCGCCCACAGCAGCGAGGACTTGCCCGAGCCGTTGCGGCCCATCAGCGCGGTGACGCGGCCCTCCCGGAGCGTGACGTCGACGTCACGGAGCGCCACCCGACGGCCGTGCACCACTCGCAGCTTGCGGCCGGTCAGCACGTGGGGCGTGTCGAGCACCGCAGCCACGGGCGCGGGGTCGCCGAGCTCGGGCAGCAGGGTCCGCGCCCGGCGCCGGGCGTCACGGACCGTGAGCGGGAGCGGCTGCCACGCGGCCAGCCGGCCGAGCTCGACGATGGGCGGCACGACGGGCGAGTCGGCGAGGAGGTCGGCGGGCTCGCCGACGCGGACCCGGCCGTCGCCGGGCATCAGGCACATCCGGTCCGCGAACGGGACGACGCGCTCGAGCCGGTGCTCGGCCATCAGCACCGAGACGCCGAGGTCGTGGACCAGCCGGGTGAGCGTGGCGAGGACGTCCTCGGCCGCCGTCGGGTCCAGCGCGGAGGTGGGCTCGTCGAGCACGAGCAGCCGCGGGTGCATGGTGAGCACCGACCCGATCGCCACCCGCTGCTGCTGCCCGCCGGACAGGGTGCGCAGGTCGCGGCTGCGCAGGTCGGCGATGCCGAGCAGGTCGAGCGTCTCCTCCACGCGGCGCCGCATGGTGTCCGGGGCGAGCCCGAGCTGCTCCATGCCGTAGGCCAGCTCCTCCTCGACGGTGTCGGTGACGAAGCCTGCGGCCGGGTCCTGGCCGACGTACCCGACGACGTGGGCGCGCTCGCGCGGGGGCGTGTGGACGATGCTGCGGCCGTCGAGCAGCACGTCGCCGGTGAGCTGCCCGCCGCTGAAGCGGGGCACCAGGCCGGTCACCACGCCCAGCAGCGTGGACTTGCCGACGCCGGTGGGTCCGGAGACCACGACGAGCTCGCCCTCGGCGACCGTGAGGTCGACGTCGCGCAGCACCGGGCGGGTGCCGTAGCCGAAGGTCAGTCCACGCAGCTCGATCATGCGGGGACCTCCTGGAGCGTGGACTGGGGGGTGGAGTCTGCCAGCGGCGGCGCGGGGGCGCACAACCCGCCCAGCAGGCCGAGGGCGGCCGGCGCGAGGGCCAGCAGGGTCATCGGCGGCACGGCGTCGAGGGTCGGGTGGACGACGTCGAGGCGGCGGTCGGCGAGCGACCAGGCGGCGACGCCGGCGAGCAGGCCGGAGGCCGCGACGAGGACCTCCTCGACGCGCCACCGGTCGGCGCGGTAGCGGGTACGCCGGACCCGGCGACCGGCGCTGGCGATGCCGACAACGGCGGCCAGGACGCCGAGGAGCAGCATCGGCGCGGCGAGGTAGCGCGGCGCGGTGGTGTCGAGCACCGCGTAGATCCCCACGCAGAGACCGCCGACCCCGGACAGCATGAGGGCGCCGGTACGACGCCGCTCCGCCGGCGTGGCGGCACCCGACCGGCCGTAGCCCCGGGTGTCCATCCCCGCCGCGAGGGCCAGCGACCGCTCCAGCGCGTCCTCGAGCACCGGGACGAGGGTGCGCCGGAACCGCCCGGTGCGGCTGGTCGCGCCGGCTCGGAGCCCCTGCGCGGCTCGCACCCGGCGGACGCTGTCGGCGAACTGCGGGAGCACGGTGACGGCCACCACCAGGGCGGTGCCCACCTCGTAGAGGGCGGGCGGCACCGAGCGCAGCAGCCGCTTCGGGTTGGCCAGGGAGTTGGCGGCGCCGACGCAGATCACGATGGTGGCCAGCCGGAGCCCGTCGTACAGGCCGGCCAGCAGCGCCTGAAGCGTGAGCGGCCCCAGCAGCCGGACCCCGTCCACCCAGCCGGGCAGCGGGATCTCGGGGAGGTCGAGGAGCACGGTGCCGCCCTCGACGCCGAAGACGATCCGGAACGCGACCCGGATGGCGACGATCACGACGCCGACCCAGACGTAGATGCGGAACGATCGCGACCACGGCTGGTCACCGCGGCGCGCCGCCACCACCACCGCGACCGCTCCCAGCACGAGGAGCAGCACCAGCGGGTTGGTGGTGAACGACGCCGCCGCGGCGAGCGCGATCGCCCACACCCACCAGGCCACGGGGTGCAGGTCTCGGCGCAGCCGTGGGCGGACCATCAGGCCGCCTGCCTCCGACGCAGGAGGGCGACGACGCCGGCCACGCCGAAGAGCCCGGCGATGCCGACCGGGGCCACCCAGGTGGGCAGGCCGCCGTCAGCCGAGGGCGGGTCGCCGACCGCGACGGCGTCGTCGTCGGCCGGGGTCAGCTCGGCCGAGGGCGAGGGGTCCTCGTCCTTCGTCCTGGACTCGGCCTTCCGGTCCTTGCGGTCGCCCTTGCCGCGGTCGGTCTTGCCGTCGGACCTGCCGTCGGACCTGCCGTCGGACCTGCCGTCGCCACCGGCCCGCTGCTTCGGGCCCTCGCTCGGCGCAGCGCTCGCCGAGGGCGACGGCGACGCCGAGCTGGGAGCGCCACCGGCCGAGCCCGTCGTGCCGCCGGTGGAGCCGCCGGAGCCTGATCCGCCGGCGGAGCCGCCGCCGGAACCACCGGAGCCGCCGGAGCCGCCGCTGCCGCCGGAGGCGTTGTGCTGCGGCGGGGCGACGCTCGGCTGGTCCTGCGTGCCGCCGTCCTGCCAGACGAGGCCGAGGGAGCCGCCGTCGGGGACCTCGAGACTGTCGATGCCCTCGCTGGAGTAGACCCAGCCGCCCTTGCCGTCGGACCAGAAGATCCCCCAGTAGGCGTCCGCCGGGGGCATGGTGCGGCACTCCGCGTCGGCGGGCAGGCCGTCGACCTTGCAGACGACGCCCGGGTACTGCTGGGTGCGGGTCAGGTCGTGGTGGACCTCGGCGATGGCTGACGCGACGTCGCCGCCGCCCTCGGCCACGCAGTCGGTCTCGGTGCCGCCGCCCGCGCCGTTGAAGTCGACGACCACGGACACGCCCGCACCGGTGGCGCAGGTCGCCGCCGACGCCGGCGGCATCGGGACGAGCACCAGGCTCGCCGCCGCGAGGACCCCCGCGGCGACGAGACGGCTGGCTGCCTGCCGGCCGGCGCTGCGTGCTGCGCGAAGCACGGTCAGCGGTTCCGGCACTGCTCGACGGTCAGGAAGGACAGCGCCGGCGCGGCCTGGGTGGTGGCACGCCGCCACTGGTCCTCGGCCTCGACGGTGATGCCGTCCTGCTTGGCCGTGCGGTAGCCGGCGCGGTCGTAGGCGATGGCGCCCGTCTCGCCCGCGAGCGGCGTGCCCGCCTGGCCACGGCCGACGGTCAGCTTGTCGACCCAGCCGGCCGCCTTGACTGCCGGCCTGCAGGAGCCGCGCTCACCCAGCGCCCAGGCGGCGAGGCCGGTGCTGTTCGTGTTGCTGCCCTCCTCGCTTCCGCCGAAGCTCCCGTTGGTCTTCTGCTGCTGCTTGAGCCACGAGACGGCGTCGTTGACCGCGTTCCGGACGACCTTGCCCTTGCGGCCCGATTCCAGCAGGTTGATGACCGACAGCGCGGTGACGTCGGTGCTCGGTGCCGACGACGCCGCGTCGCCGCCGTCGCACGACTGGTCGGGGGCCGCCTTGGGCGCGAAGGCGAGACGGAAGTAGCCCGCGTCGCACTGCTGCTGGAGCAGGAAGCGGAGGGCGTCGCCGGCGCGGTCGGAGCCGGCGCGGGCCAGACCACGCGCGGCGAAGGCCTGCCCGATGGTGTTGGCGTAGTCGGTGCCGGTGGTCTCGTCCTCGATGCGGCCGACCTGCCCGGGCACGTTGCTGACCAGGCCCTCGAGGCGCTGGACGAGGTCCTTGCCGCCGAGCCGGGTCGGGTCGCCGCCGGTCGCCTGGGCGAGGACGACCGCCTTGGCCACGGAGCCGGCGTACACGTCGGAGGAGCCCCAGTCGGCGCCGGTCGTCCAGCTGTCGACGTGGGGCGCGATGGCGCGACGGATCTTACGTTCGGCCTTGCGCTGACCGCCGATCGCGTCGAGCGCGAGGGCGAGGTCGGCGGTGAGGCCGTAGTCGTCGAAGTCGTACTGGTTGTTGTGCACCAGGCCGCCGGTGAGCTGCTGCTTGAGCCAGCGGCCGCTGCGGTCGTCGGCCGCGGCGGCGGCCGGCCCGGCGAGGGTGGTGGCGAGCATCAGTCCGGCGGCGACAGCCGCGACCGGACGGAGGACGTGACGCATGAAGATCCTTCCCGCTGCACAGCGGGAGGCGACCCGGACCGGGTGTCCACCCGCTGCTTTCCTCGACAGCGATGTGTTCAGGACGCGTCGTCGCGGGTGTTCCGGCTCGCGGCCCCGAAGGACCGCCTACGGTTGCGGGTCAGCGCCGGACTTGGACCGGCTTCCCCCTGCGACGGGCGTGATTGATGTGTGCGAGCGGCACACTACCCCGGTTTCGCGCTCCCCCGCGCCGCGGTCCGTACGAGGTGGCCGGACGTCACCGCGCACGTACTGGCCGATGCCGCCTATCTGCGGCGGTGGAACCGCACGTCGCCGGATGCGTGGAACTCCGTCGTGTACGCCGGGTCGTGGGCGCGGTGGTGGTGCCACGAGCACAGGCTGACCCCGTCGTCGAGGTCGGTCCGGCCGCCCAGGGCCCACTCGTGCTTGTGATGCGCCTCGGACCAGGTCGCGGGGATGGTGCAGCCGGCCGCGCGGCAGGTCTTGTCGCGCACCGCCATCGCGAGGCGTTGGGCGTCGGTGAACAGCCGCTTCGCCCGTCCTTGGTGGAGGATCTCGCCCTTGCCGCCGAGCACCATCGGGACCAGGTCCGCGGTGCAGGCCAGCCGCATCGCCTCCGACGCGGACACGAGATCGCCAGTCCCGAGCCCGGCGGCACCGAGCCGGGCGCGGAGCTGGTCGAGATCGATCGTCACCACCACCGTGGTGGCGCGGCCGCCGTGCCGCGGCAGCCTCGCGGGGTCGAGGTGCTCGAGCAGCGCACCGAACGCCTCCCCGAGCAGCCGGTCGCGCGGGACCTTCTCGTCGCCACTTGCTTGGCGTGGGCTGGAGTACGCGTCCAGGTAGGTCCGGAGCCGCCCCGCCACCGCATCACTCACCCGGGCATGGATCTCGGTCGTGCCGTCGCCCTGTCGCCGGAACGTCAGGCTGGTGCGGCGCCGGGCGTGCGCCTCGGCCCGCTCCAGCGCGTCCCGCTCCGCCGCCTCCGCCACCTCGGGGGCGACGACCTCGAGCACCTTCGCGCCGAGCACCCGCAGCTGTTTCGGCGCGAAGTGGGCGGCCTGACCGACGAGGTACTCCTCCGCCCGCGCCACGACCTCCGGGTCGAGGTCGGCGGGCAGGTCGTCGAGCGCGGCCACCAGCACCCGCGCCTGGGCCGGATTCACCGACCCCTGCGCGAGCCCCTGCCCGACCCGGGACCACCTGCCGGTGATCGCCTCGGCCAGCCGGGCCGCCCCCAGCGCGCGGCCGGCGTCGGTGCGGGTCGCGTTGGCCAGCCACGCCGCCGCCGACCGCGCACCCGAGTCCAGCGCCACCTCGTCGGCGTTCGCGAGCACCCGCAGCTTCAGCTCCTCCACCCGCGCCGCCAGCGCGGACAGCTCCGTCAGCGCCGCGGCCTGGTCCTCGGTCCGCATGTAGGCCGGGTCCACCTCGGCGACCCGGTCGAGCTCCTTGTCGATCGCCTCCGTGCACGCCAGCACCAGGTGCGTGGGATGCAGCGGCCGGATCGACATACCCAGACACTAGGCGCCACCACCGACACGTCTTCGAACGCCAGTTCGACCTGTGGAGACGTCATCGGCCGCCCTCGGTTGTGGACGGAAGCCGGGCCGCAACCCACGCCGGTCGAGCGCGTCGAGACCATCGCCGCACCGACCTCGCCGGGTCTCGACGGGCTCGACCACGGTCGGTCACCGCCCTGGGCCCTCAGCCGGGCCAAGAACGACAGTGCGGCGGATCCGGCGTACGAGGCACGCCGGATCCACCGCACAGGTGTCAGGTGGTCAGGACGTCAGGAGAGCTTCTCCAGGATCAGCTCGCGCACCCGGCCGGCGTCGGCCTGGCCGCGCATCTCCTTCATGACCGCGCCGATGAGGGCGCCGGCCGCGGCGAGCTTGCCGTCGCGGATCTTGTCGGCGACGTCGGGGTTGTCGGCGATGGCCTTGTCGACCGCGGCGCCGAGGGCGCCGTCGTCGGAGACGATGGCGAGGCCGCGGGCGGCCACGATCTCGTCGGGCGTGCCCTCGCCGGCGAGCAGGCCGTCGAAGACCTGGCGGGCCAGCTTGTCGTTGAGCTTGCCCTCGTCGACGAGCGCCTGGACCCGCGCCACGTCCGCCGGCTTCACGGCGAGGTCGGTGAGCTCGACGCCGGCCTCGTTGGCGCGACGCGCCATCTCGCCCAGCCACCACTTGCGGGCGGCCTGCGGGGTGGTGTCGGCGGCGATGGTCTCCTCGACCAGCACCAGGGCGCCCGCGCCGACGGTGTCGCGCATCTCGAGGTCGGAGAAGCCCCACTCCTGCTGGAGCCGGGCGCGCTTCTGGTGGGGCGGCTCGGGGAGGCTGCCGCGCAGCTCCTCGACCCACTCCCGCGACGGGGCGACCGGCACCAGGTCGGGCTCCGGGAAGTACCGGTAGTCCTCGGCGTCGGACTTCTCACGACCGGCTGTGGTGATGCCGGTGTCCTCGTGCCAGTGGCGGGTCTCCTGGACGATCGAGCCGCCGCCGTCGAGGATCGCGGCGTGGCGCTGCATCTCGTGGCGCACGGCGCGCTCGACCGAGCGCAGCGAGTTGACGTTCTTGGTCTCGGTGCGGGTGCCGAGGACGTCGGAGCCCTTCGGCGCCAGCGAGAGGTTCACGTCGCAGCGCAGCGAGCCCTGTTCCATGCGGACGTCGGAGACGCCGAGGCCGAGCAGCAGGTCGCGGAGCTGGGCGACGTACGCCTTGGCGACCAGCGGCGCCTTCTCGCCCGTCCCGAGGATCGGCTTGGTGACGATCTCGATCAGCGGGATGCCGGCGCGGTTGTAGTCGACCAGCGAGTGGCTCGCGCCGTGGATGCGACCGGTGGAGCCGCCGACGTGCAGCGACTTGCCGGTGTCCTCCTCCATGTGGGCGCGCTCGATGCCGATGCGGAACGTCTCGCCGTCGACCTCCACCTCGGTCCAGCCGTCGAACGCGATCGGCTCGTCGTACTGGGAGGTCTGGAAGTTCTTCGGCATGTCCGGATAGAAGTAGTTCTTCCGGGCGAACCGGCACCACTCGGCAATGTGGCAGTTCAGCGCCAGGCCGATGCGGATCGCCGACTCGACGGCCGTGCCGTTGACCACCGGCATCGCGCCCGGCAGGCCGAGGCAGGTGGGGCACACCTGGGTGTTCGGCTCCGCGCCGAACTCGGTCGGGCAGCCGCAGAACATCTTCGAGGCCGTGTTGAGCTCGACGTGGACCTCCAGGCCCATCGCCGGGTCGAACTTCTCGAGCGCCTCCTCGAAGGAGAGCAGCGTGGCGGTCATCAGCGGGCTCCGCTCGTGGTCGAGGCGAGGTCGGGGGCGCGGTCGAGGAGCGTGCCCCAGCGATCGGCCAGCAGGGTCTCCAGCGCGGCGCCGACCCGGTAGACCCGGTCGTCGGCCATGACCGGCGCGAGCACCTGGATGCCGGTGGGCAGGTCGTCCTCGTCGGCGAGGCCGCTCGGCACCGAGATGCCGGGCACCCCCGAGAGGTTGGCGGGGATGGTGGCGAGGTCGTTGAGGTACATCGCCAGCGGGTCGTCGAGCTTCTCGCCCAGCTTGAACGCCGTCGTCGGCGCCGTCGGCGAGACCAGCACGTCGGCCTGCTCGAACGCGGCCTCGAAGTCGCGCGTGATGAGCGTGCGGACCTTCTGCGCCTGGCCGTAGTAGGCGTCGTAGTAGCCGCTGGACAGCGCGTAGGTGCCGAGGATGATGCGGCGCTTGACCTCGTCGCCGAAGCCGGCGTCGCGGGTCGCCTTCATGACCTCCTCGGCCGACGGGCTGTCGATGCCCTCGGGCCAGACGCGCAGGCCGTAGCGCATGGCGTCGAACTTGGCGAGGTTGCTGGACGCCTCGGCCGGCAGGATCAGGTAGTAGGTCGCGAGGGCGTGCACGAAGTTCGGGCAGGACACCTCGACGACCTCGGCGCCGGCCTTGACCATCAGGTCGACCGACTCCTGGAAGCGTGCGAGCACGCCGCTCTGGTAGCCCTCGCCGCCGAGCTCCTTGACGACGCCGACGCGCACGCCGGTCAGGTCGCCGGTGGCGCCCTGGCGCGCGGCCCCGACCAGGTCGGGCAGCGGCCGGTCGATGCTGGTGGAGTCGAGCGGGTCGTGGCCGCCGATGACCTCGTGGAGCAGGGCGGCGTCGAGCACGGTCCGGGTGACCGGGCCGGCCTGGTCGAGCGAGTTGGCCAACGCGACGAGGCCGTAGCGGGAGACCCCGCCGTACGTCGGCTTCACGCCGACCGTGCCGGTCACGGCACCGGGCTGGCGGATCGAGCCGCCGGTGTCGGTGCCGATGGCGAGCGGCGCCTCGAACGCGGCCAGCGCCGCGGCCGACCCGCCGCCGGAGCCGCCGGGGATCCGGTCGAGGTCCCACGGGTTGTGGGTGGGGCCGTAGGCGGAGTGCTCGGTGGACGAGCCCATCGCGAACTCGTCCATGTTCGTCTTGCCGAGGATCGGCAGGCCGGCGTCCTTGAGCCGGCGGACGACGGTGGCGTCGTACGGCGGAACCCAGCCCTCGAGGATCTTCGAGCCGCACGTGGTGGGCAGCCCCTCGGTCGTCAGCACGTCCTTGACGGCGACCGGGACGCCGTCGAGCGGCGAGGTCGGGTCGCCGTCGCGGCGGCGGGCGTCGGCCGCCTCGGCCTGGGCCAGCGCACCGTCGGCGTCGACGTGGAGGAAGGCGTGCACGGCGCCGTCGACGGCTGCGATGCGGTCGAGGTGGGCGCGGGTGATCTCGACCGAGCTGGTCTCGCCGGCGGCGAGCGCGTCGGCGAGCTCCGCGGCGGTCTTGCGAGTCAGGTCCATGGCTCCACTCACTGCTCTTCTCCCAGGATCCTCGGCACGCTGAAACGCTGCTGCTCGGCCTCGGGCGCGCCGGCAAGCGCCTGCTCGGCGGTCAGGCCCGGCGTCACGACGTCCTCCCGGAAGACGTTGGTGAGCGGGAGCGGGTGGGAGGTGGGCTGCACGTCCACGCCGGCGACCTCGCTGATCGAGGCGACCGACTCGAGGATCACGCTCAGCTGCGGGGCGAGGTGGTCGAGCTCGGCGTCGGACAGGTCGATCCGGGCGAGGTCGGCGAGGTGCGCCACCTCCGCCCGGGTGATCTCGACGCGCGCTGCGCCGGGCGATCCAGGGGTTTCGGGCATGGCGATCATCCTAGGTGGGGCACGCGCCCCCACTGCTGCCGGGGAGCGCCCGCCCGGCCCTCACCCCTTCGGGCGAGGCGGCTGCCCCGGGGCCCGGACGGCGGGCCGGTGACCCCCTATAGTCGCGACAGACACGTGAACGCTCCCAGGTCAGCCAGGGCCGGGACACGCGTCCGCGCTGGGGGTCAGTGTGTCTACGTCGGTCCGTGAGAGCCATGCGAGGCTGCTCGCTGACCCTCGCCTGTCCGAACCCCGGGCGCGACTCGCCCAGGCCGTGAGCCGCGCCGAGTTCCTGCTGCGCGCCTCGCGCACCGCTTCCGCGGTGCAGAACCCCGAGCGAACCCTCGAGTCGCTGGTCTCGCTGCTCCAGGAGGAGATGGTCGACGTCGCGCAGGCCGTCGTGCGGACCGGTCCCTGGCAGCTCACCGCCGCGGCCGTGAACGGGCACGAGCCCGTGACGACGTCGACGCGCTGGGTCGACGACCCGGTCGAGGCGTTCGAGCGGACGATGCAGCGCGAGACCGTCGAGGACGTCGTGCTGCCGTCCTCCGGCGCCCGTCGCCGCGAGGCGCTGGCGGCCTTCTTCCCCGAGGACGCGGTCAAGGACGCGGTCGACGCCGTGCGCGGAGAGCAGCTCGTCGTGATCCCGCTGGTCGCCCGCGGCCGCTCGCTCGGCATCCTCGTGCTCGGCCGCCGCCACGGCTTCGGCTTCTCCGGCTCCCACTCGTTCCTCGAGGACCTCGCCGAGCGCATCGCCGTCGGCCTCGACGCCACGCTCGTAGTCGCCGAGAGCCGGTACGTCGCCTCCGTGCTGCGCCGCTCGCTCGCCCCGGTCGAGACCCCCTCGCTGCCCGGCCTCGAGGTCGCGACCTACTACCGCGTCGCCCACCAGTCCGAGGACGTCGGGGGTGACTTCTTCGACGTGTTCGGCACCGGCGAGGACGCCACGGCGCTGTGCGGCGACGTCACGGGCAAGGGCGTCGAGGCAGCGGTCGCGGCCAAGCGGATCCGCAACGCCGTCCGCACCTCGTCGATGGTCGAGCGCGCCCCGGGCTGGGTGCTCGGACTCGTCAACCGCGTCCTGGTCAACGAGTCGGAGGAGCTCTCCGAGCGGCTCGCCACCGCGGTGTGCGCCCGACTGCGCCGTCAGGGCGATCGGGTCCACGTCGAGATCGCCAACGCCGGGCACCCCCCGGCCCTGGTCGTCCGGGCCGACGGCTCGGTCGAGGCGTTCGAGAACTCGGGACTGGCCCTGGCACTCCTCGACGGCAGCGAGTACGCCGAGTCCCAGGTCGCGCTGGAGCCGCGCGACACCCTCCTCCTCTACACCGACGGCGTGACCGAGGCCCGGGGGGCGGAAGAGCTCTTCGGCGACGCCCGGCTGCGGCGCGTCCTGCACGACGTGGCCGGCCTCGCCCCGAAGGCGATGGTCGAGGCCATCGCCGTGGCGGTCCACGACCACCTGGGCGACCGTCGGCACGACGACATCGCGGTCGTCGCGGTCCAGAACCGTCCGGACGTCCCGTGACCGCCGACGCCGGGACGATCGACGAGCGCACCCGGTCGGCGTACTGGCAGGCGGTGAGCGTGGGCGACGACTACGCGGCCCGGCGCGTGGCCGAGGAGGCCCTCGCGGCCGGCGCCCACCCCGGGTCGCTGCTCGACCTCGTCGTCCAGGGACAGGTCTGCGTCGGCGGTCTCTGGGCCCGCAACGAGTGGACCGTCGCTCGCGAGCACGCCGCCACCGCAGCCGGCGAGGCGGTCGTGCGACTGCTGGCGACCCACGTCCCGGAGCCGGTCGGCGGACCGCTGGTCGTGGTCGCCTGCGTCGAGCGGGAGTGGCACGCCATGCCCGCCCTGGTGGTGGCGCAGCGCCTGCGACTGGCAGGGCTCCGCGTCGACCACCTCGGCGCCAGCGTCTCGCGCGACCAGCTGGTCAGCCACATCGTCGACCACGGCCCGCGCGCCGCGCTGCTCAGTGCCTCCCTCAGCTCGTCGCTGCCCCGCGTGCGTCGTCACGTCGAGGCGGTGCGCGGCACGGGAACCCCCGTCGTGCTCGGCGGCCGGGCCTTCGACGCGGCCGGCGTCCGCGCCCGTCGGCTCGGCGCCACCGCTCACGCGGCGGACCCGGCCCGGATCCCGGACCTGCTGGCCTCCCTGCCGCGGCACGTGACGGCGGCACCGCCGCTGCGTCATCCCTCGGCCGTCGAGGCCCGGTCGGTGATCTCGGTCGCGGACGACGTGGCACGCGACGTGGTCGCCACACTCCGCGGGGGTTGGGGCACTGCGCCCGGAAGCCTGGACGACACGCCCGACGACTGGCGTGCCGTGCTGACGACGTTCGTCCCCCATGTCGTCGACAGCCTCGTCGGGGCGCTGCTCACCGAGGACCCGTCCGTGCTGGAGGAGACGCGCGGCTGGCTGGAGGACGTGCTCGCGCAACGGGGTAGCCCCGCCCACACCGTGGCCGGCCTGTGGGCGGCGCTGCACGCGCGACTGCGGGACCACCCCGAGGCGCTCGCCCTGCTCGGTCGCTGAGCTCCCGCGGCACGCGGGACCGGATCAGGGATTCAGCTCGAGGAGGTCGAGCACGCCCTGGGTGACGTCCCCGATGCCGGAGCCGCCACCGTCGCCCGAGCCGCCCTCGTCGCCCGAGCCGTCCTGACCACCCGAGCCATCCTGGCCACCCGAGCCACCGGCACCACCCTGGCCGCCCGACCCGCTGCCGGACGGCGCGGGGGGCTGCTCCTGGGTCCCGGAAGGCTCGTCGTCGGCCGGGGCATCGCCGTCCGTGGGCGCCGACGCGCTGCCGGGGGCCTGCCCGCCTGCCGGGTCGGAGCCGGTCGAGGTGCCCGGTCCGTCGGTCGCCCCGCTCGAAGGGCGGCCGAGCGAGTCGTCACCCCGGGTCGACGCATCGCGTGGGGAGGTGGCGCGCTCCGTGGCGGGGGCCTCAGCACCGCGCGACGTGGGGAAGGAGGTGAGCAGGAACGACACCGCCCGGTCCTGGCCCATCGGCACGGGGACCTGGTCGCCCGCGACCGGCGAGCCGGCGTCGGTGTCCGGGGGCACGGTCCCCAGGGGCGAGGACGCCTCGGGGTCACCAGCGGGTGGGCGGGGGTCGCCGACGGCGAGACCGAGCGCCAGCAGCGCGCCGGCGCCGAGGACGACAGGACCCCGGGGCACGACGACTGCGCGACGGGGCCGACGACTCACATGCTTTCCGGACACCCAGCGGAGTGTGGACCGGCGGGGACCTGCTCAAACCTGCGCCGGTTGCGACGTGCGTCACACCCGGGCCACCTCGGGCCGCCTTGGAGCTCGCGGTGCGCCCGCCTCAGGAGCCGGAGCCGCCGCTGCCCGGGCCGTTGCCCCGGCCGTTGCCCTTGTCGTGGCCGTTGGCTTCACCGGGTGCCTGCTGCCACGGCGACTCCTCCGTGCCGTCCGTCGGGCTCGTGGACGGCTCGTCCGACGGGCTCTCGCCGGCCGGCTCCGGCTCGTCGCTCGGGGTGGGCTCGGACGACGGCCCGGTCGTGGTCCCCGTGTCGGACCCAGTCTCAGGCCCAGTCTCAGGCCCAGTGTCAGATCCCGTGTCGGAGCCCGAGTCGTCCGTGGGCCCGGCGGACCGGCCGCGGGTGGAGTCGTCGGTGCTCGAATCCTCGTCGGTCGGGTCGGCGTCCGACGACGAGCCGCCCTCGATCGCGGCCTCGCCGGTGAGGGTGGGCACCCCGGCGAAGGCTGCGAGCGGGGAGGACTCCGCCCGGTCGGCCGCGTCGTCCGACTCGTCGGGGGCGGAGTCGGGGGCGACCGCCGACGGGCTCGACGGCGCGGACCCGCCGAGCTGCGCCTCGAGGGCGCGCGGGGTGCCCGCGACGAGGACAAGGGCCACCAGCGCCCATGCGCTGAGGCCGAGGAGAACTGGGAGCCAGGGCGTGCCTCCCCCGCGACGCCACGCCCGGATCTTCACGTGCTTTCCGGACATCCCGGGCAGTCTAGACAGGCTCCCCGGGGCGGTCACATCGACGACGCAACGGCGCTCACCCGCGCGCCACACCCGTCCCGGCCTTCACGGGACTGCTCTCAGACCCCATCCGGGCCGTGCTCCAGCAGCCGCTTGAACCCGTCCTCGTCGAGCATCGGCACGCCGAGCTGCTCGGCCTTGTCCGCCTTGGAGCCGGCGTTCTCGCCGACCACGACGAAGTCGGTCTTCTTCGACACCGACCCGGCAGCCTTCCCGCCGCGGGCGAGGATGGCCTCCTTGGCGGAGTCGCGGCTGAAGTCGACCAGCGAGCCGGTCACCACCACGGTGAGGCCCTCGAGCGTGCGGGCCACCGACTCGTCCCGCTCGTCGGCCATGGAGACGCCGGCGGCCGCCCACTTGTCGACGATCGCGCGGTGCCAGTCGACCTCGAACCACTCGATCACCGACTCGGCGATCGTGGGGCCGACCCCCTCGGCGGCGGCGAGCTGCTCCTCGGTCGCGGCGCGGATCGCCTCCATGGAGCCGAACTCCTGGGCCAGCGCGCGTGCCGCCGTGGGTCCGACGTGGCGGATGGAGAGCGCGACGAGCACCCGCCAGAGCGGCACGTCCTTGCGGTCGTGGAGGTGGCCGAGCAGGCGCTGACCGTTGGCGGAGAGGACCCGCCCCTCCCCCTCGGTCTTCTTCGCGGCCCGGGTGAAGAGCTCGGTGCGCCGCAGCGCCTCCTCGTCGAGGGAGAACACGTCGCCCTCGTCCTCGATGACACCGGCCTCGAGCAGCGCGACGGCCGCCTCGTAGCCGAGTCCCTCGATGTCGAAGGCCCCGCGGCCGGCGACGTGGAAGACCCGCTCCCGGACCTGGGCGGGGCACTTCTGGTGGTTGGGGCAGCGCAGGTCCTTGTCGCCCTCCTTCTGCTGCACCAGCGTCGTGCCGCAGGCCGGGCACTCGGTGGGCATCACCCACTCGGCCAGCCCCTCGGGGCGCAGTGGGAGCACGGGCCCGACGATCTCGGGGATCACGTCGCCGGCCTTGCGCAGGATGACGGTGTCGCCGGGGCGGACGTCCTTGCGGCGGACCTCGTGGGCGTTGTGGAGGGTGGCCATCTCGACCGTGGAGCCGGCAACCCGGGTCGGCTCCATCCGGCCGAACGGCGTGACGCGACCGGTGCGGCCGGTGTTGACCTCGATCGCGAGCAGCCTGGCGTTGACCTCCTCCGGCGGGTACTTGAAGGCGATGGCCCAGCGGGGCGCGCGGCTGGTCGAGCCCAGCCGGCGCTGCAGCGAGACGTCGTCGACCTTGACGACCACGCCGTCGATCTCGTGCTCGACGTCGTGGCGGTGCTCGCCGTAGTACTCGATGAACTCGCGGACCTCCACCAACGAGGGCAGCACCCGGACCCGGTCGGAGACCGGCAGGCCCCAGGCGGCCAGCGCGTCGTAGGACTCCGACTGTGCCCGAGGCTCGAAGCCCTCGCGCGCGCCGATGCCGTGGCAGACCAGGCCGAGAGGGCGGGTCGCGGTCACCCGCGGGTCCTTCTGGCGCAGCGAGCCCGCCGCGGCGTTGCGCGGGTTGGCGAACACCGGCTTGCCGGCCTCGGTCATCGCCTCGTTGAGCCGTTCGAAGCCCTCCACGGGCAGGAACACCTCGCCGCGGACCTCCACCAGCCGGGGCACGGGGAACTGCTCGCTCGCCGCCAGCCGGTGGGGCACCGACTCGATGGTCCGGACGTTGGGGGTGACGTCCTCGCCGGTGCGGCCGTCGCCGCGGGTCAGCGCGCGGACGAGCCGGCCGTCCTCGTAGAGCAGGTTGATTGCGAGCCCGTCGACCTTGAGCTCGCACAGCAGCGCCGGGTCGTCGACACCGTCGCGCGACAGGCGGGCGTGCCAGGCGTCGAGCTCGTCGTAGGAGAAGGCGTTGTCGAGGCTCTCCATGCGCTCGAGGTGGTCGACCGCCGTGAACTCCGTGGACACCGCTCCCCCGACCTTCTGGGTCGGCGAGTCGGGCGTGCGCAGCTCGGGGAACTGCTCCTCGAGCTCCTCGAGCCGCCGCATCCGCTGGTCGAAGTCGGCGTCGGAGAGCGTCGGCGCGTCGAGGACGTAGTAGCGCCAACGCGCCTCCTCGACGTCCTCGGCGAGCTGCTGGTGCTCCTCGCGAGCGTCGGCCGGCGCCACGTCGGGACTCGAAGTCATGGCGGTATCTTGCCGGGTGGCGCCGACCGTCCGGCCCGCACCTGCTCCCCCGGCCATCCGGCACGGGCGTCGGCTCCGAACCAGTCCCGTGGAGACCTCCGTGACCGAAGCCCCCCTGCCCTCGCTGCGACGCAACGACCCGGCCGGCAGCCCCCGCGCGCTGGTGCTGGTCCTGCATGGCGGCAAGGCCCGCTCCCGGGCGGTCGTCGACGGCCGCAGCGCCTCCTGGCAGCGCGCGCGAGCGGTGCAGGACGCGATCACGCCCGCGGCCCACGACGCCGGCGCCGCCACCTGGCTGGTGCGCTTCCGGCACCGCGGCTGGAACAACGGCACCGACCCCGTCACCGACGCCCGGTGGGCACTCGACCAGGCGCGGCGCGAGCTGGGCGACGTCCCCGTCGTGCTGCTGGGTCACTCGATGGGGGCCCGCACCGCCGTCCACGTCGCCGACCACGACGGCGTCCTCGGCGTCGTCGGTCTGGCGCCGTGGTTCCCGCCCGGCGAGCCGGTGGCGGCGCTGGCGGGCCGCCACCTGCTCGCCGTCCACGGCCGCCGGGACCGGATCACGTCGTACCGGGCCACGGCGGAGTACGTCGACCGTGCCTCGCGCATCGCCTCCTCCGCCCGCCTGCACGACATGGGTGCGGTCGGGCACTACATGCTGCGGCGGGTCGGCGACTGGAACCGGGTGGCGGCGGAGGGAGTGCTGGACCTGCTCGGCCGCTGAGCGACGACCCCGGTCCAGACCGACGAGGAAACCCGGTGGAGCCGGGAACAACCCCTGCCCTACCGTGGTTGGCGATGGAACGAAACTGTTTCGTTTCATCCAACGCCACCCCGGAGCAGGAGCCGTCATGCCCCCCAGTGCCTCGAGCGAGACCCACACCCGGCCGCGGGTCGAGGGGGATCGCGAGCTCGAGATCCTCGGGGCGACCCTGGAGGTGCTCTCCGACGTCGGCTACGACCGGCTGACGATGGACGCCGTCGCGACCAGGGCACGCGCCTCCAAGGCGACCCTCTACCGGCGGTGGAGCACCAAGGCCTCCCTCGTGATCGACGCCCTCCTCGCCCAGAAGGGCACGCCTCAGGCGCCCGACACCGGCTCCCTGCGCGGCGACCTCCTCGAGGTCTTCTGCGGGGCGGGCGGGATGCTCGACCCGCGCGCCGTGGTGGTCTTCTCCGCGGTCCTCACGGCGATGCACCGCGACGAGGAGCTGGCCGGCGAGTTCCGCAGCCGCGTCATCGAGCCCAAGCTCGCCGTCTCCCGCGCGGTGTACCAGCGCGCGATCGAGCGTGGCGAGGTCCGGCCGGACCTCGACCCCTCCCTCTTCGGCCCGGCCCTCGCCGGGATCCTGCTCCACCGTGCCTTCCTGATGGGCGAGGAGCCCACCCCCGAGCGGGTGGCCCGCGTCGTCGACCAGATCATCCTGCCTGCCGCCACGGCCGGCAGCCACCGCCCCTGACGTCCCGTCCCGAACCCGAAGGACCCGCACCCATGACCGAAACGACCCGAGCCGAGGCGAGGACGCCCGGCCAGCACGTCCACCTCGGGTGGGCCCTCGTGCTGATCTCCGTCGCGCAGCTGATGGTGGTGCTCGACGCCACGATCGCCAACATCGCGTTGCCCTTCATCGGCGCCGACCTCGGCATCGAGCAGTCCGGCCTCTCCTGGATCGTCACCGGCTACGCGCTGGCCTTCGGCGGCCTGCTGCTGCTGGGCGGCCGGCTCGGCGACCTGTACGGCCGCCGACGGATCTTCATGACCGGCCTCGTGGTCTTCGCGGTGGCCTCGCTGCTCGGCGGACTGGCCACCAGCGAGCCCGTCCTCCTGGCGGCCCGGGGGCTGCAGGGCCTCGGGGCGGCCATGGCTTCCCCGGCCGCCCTGGCGCTCATCACGACGACCTTCCCCGCCGGTCCGCAGCGCAACCGCGCGTTCGCGGTGTACGCCGCGATGTCCGGCGCCGGTGCCGCCGTCGGCCTGATCCTCGGTGGCTGGCTGACCGGGCTCGACGGCCTGGCCGGCGTCGACTTCAGCGGCTGGCGGCTGACCTTCCTGATCAACGTCCCGATCGGCCTGGTCGCCGCGCTGCTCGCGCCGCGCCTGCTCGCCGAGTCCGAGTCGCACCACGGCGAGCTGGACATCCCGGGCGCGCTCACCGGCACCCTCGGCCTGCTCGGCATCGTCTACGGCCTCACCCGGGCCGGCGAGGCGGAGCACGGCTGGGGCGACCCCGGCACGCTGGCGGCGCTGGTCGGCGGCGCCCTGCTGCTGGCCGCATTCATGGCCATCGAGGCGCGCGTGGAGCACCCGCTGCTGCCGATCCGGATCTTCCGCAACCGCACGCGCGCCGTCAGCTTCGTGGTGATGATGCTGGTGCCCGCCGCGATGTTCGCGATGTTCTTCTTCCTCAGCCTCTTCATCCAGCAGCTGGTCGGCTACAGCCCGCTGCGCACCGGCTTCGCATTCCTGCCGTTCTCGGTCGGCATCGTCCTCGGGGCCGGGGTGTCCTCCAACCTGGTCGGCCGCATCGCCCCGCGGTTCATCGCCGGCACCGGCACCCTGCTGGCCTCCGCCGCCCTGTTCGGCTTCTCCCGGCTCGACGTCGCCGACTCGCCCTCGGCCGTCGTCCAGGCGCTCGCGACCGGCCAGCCCGTGGGCGCGGACGTCACGTACTGGACCTCCATCCTGCCGTTCATCGTGATGATGTCCTTCGGCATGGGGCTCACGTTCGTGCCGCTCACCCTCACCGCCGTGCACCACGTGCGGGCCGAGGACTCCGGCATCGGCTCCGGCGTGCTCAACACCATGCAGCAGGTCGGCGGCGCCCTCGGGCTGGCCACGCTCAGCACCGTCGCGCTGCACTTCACCAACCAGCGCGTCGACCAGGTCGGCCCGCAGCTCGCCGGCGCGGTGCAGGGCGCCGGGCTCGACCCGGCCGCGACGGTCCCCGGCACGTCGGTCACCTTCCTCGAGGCGGCCGGTTTCCAGGCCAGCTTCACCGACGGCGCGACCAGCGCGTTCCTCGTCGGCTCCGGGATGATCCTGCTTGCCTCCGCGATCATCTGGACCTTCCTCGACGTCAGGCACACCGAGCTGGCCACCGACGGTCCGCAGGGCGGCGCGCACGTCTGACCGCGCCCGCACTTCACGCCGACCCGCCCGGGTCTCGACACGCGCGCTGCGCGCTGCTCGACCACCGACAACGCCGACCCGGCCGAAAGTTTCGGGCGGGTCGGCGTTCGGGTCAGGAGAGGTTGCGGGCCGTCGACCGGAGGGTCGTGAGCGCCGCACGCACCCAGGCCGGCGAGGCTCCCGCGTACCCGCAGGAGGCGGTGACGACCAGCCGGCCCCCGCAGGCCGCGGGGTCGAGCCCCAGCATGTCGAGCCAGCGCAGCACCTGCTCGGTGGTCTCGCGGTCGGACGGCCGGTGGTCCGGGTCGACGCCGGGCAGCACGCCCAGGGCCACGGTCTCCCCCGCCTCCAGGGCCGTCGCCAGCACGTCGTGGTCGGCCGGCGACGCGAGCGCCAGGTCGACCGACAGGCCGCGGGCGCCCGCCCCGCGCAGCAGACCGAGGGGCGTCCCGGCGGCGCACGTGTGCACCCACGGCTCGGCGCCAGCGGCGGTCACGGCGTCGAGCACCCAGGTCAGGGCCGCGGACGCCTCGGGCTGGTCGACCGAACGGTGCCGGTGGAAGCCGGACGCCGTCGGCACACTGCCCGCGAGCACCGCGGCCAGCGTCGGCTCGTCGACCTGCACGACCAGCCGGTCCACCCCCGGCAGCCGCCGGCGCACGTCGGCGAGGTGCCCCTCGAGGCCGGCCGCGAGGGACTGCGCGAGGTCGCGCCGGGCGCCGTGGTCGGCGAGCACGCGGTCCCCACGCGGCCGCTCGACCGTGGCCGCGAGCGTCCACGGCCCGGCGACCTGCACCTTGAACGCGCCGGTCAGCCCCTGCGCCTGCTCCTCGAGCTGGTCGAGGTCGCGCGAGAGCTGGCTGCGGGCACGGCGCTGGTCGACGCCCTCGCGGTCGGTCAGCCGCCAGCCGGCCGGCTGCAGGTCCGCGGCGAGGCCCTCCACCACCGCGAGCGCGCGGCCGGTCATGGTCGACCCGGCACTGCGCGTCGGCAGCTCGGGCAGGTGCGGCAGGCCGTCCGGTGCGGCAAGCTCGCCGAGGACGACCCGCAGCGCCTCGGCGTACGCAGTGTCGTCGTCGCCGGGCATCGACCCGACGCCGGTCGCCACTGCGCGTGCCGGGGCGCCGGTCCCCTCGTCGCCGCTCAACGCTGCGACCCCGTGCGGGTGCGGGCGGTGGCGGTGATGGTCGCGGAGCCGACCACGCGGGTGCCGTCGTAGATGACGACCGCCTGCCCGGGCGCGATGCCGTACGCCGGGTCGAGCAGCTCGACGTCGACCTGCGGGCCGGCGTCGGTGGCGCGGGTTGTCACCACAGCGCGGTGCTCGTCGCCGTGGGCGCGCAGCTGGACGGTCCCCTCGAGCCGGTCGGGCACGGTGCCGCACCAGCGGGGGCGGTCCCCGGTGAGCCGGTCGACCTGGAGCCCCTCACGCGGGCCGACGGTGACCGTGCCGCTGACGGGCTCGATGTCGAGCACGAAGCGGGGCTTGCCGTCGGGCGCCGGCCGGCCGATCCGCAGCCCCTTGCGCTGCCCGATGGTGAAGCCGTAGGTGCCGTCGTGCCGGCCGAGCACCTCCCCCGTCGCGTCGTCGACGATGTCGCCACCGTGGTTGGGGGCCCGGTCACCGAGCTTCTCGCGCAGCCAGCCGGCGTTGTCGCCGTCGGCGACGAAGCAGATGTCGTGGCTGTCGGGCTTGTCGGCGACGAGCAGCCCGCGGCGGGCCGCCTCCTCGCGGACGCGGGCCTTCGTCGAGTCGCCCAGCGGGAACAGCGAGTGGGCGAGCTGCTCCTGGGTGAGCACGCCGAGCACGTAGGACTGGTCCTTGCCTTGGTCGACGGCGCGGTGCATCTCGATGAGCCCGTCGTCGCCGGTGCGCAGCTGGGCGTAGTGGCCGGTGGCGACGGCGTCGAAGCCGAGGCCGAGCGCGCGGTCGAGAACGGCCGCGAACTTGATCTTCTCGTTGCAGCGCAGGCACGGGTTGGGCGTCCGGCCGGCGGCGTACTCGTCCATGAAGTCCTCGACCACGTCCTCGTGGAAGCGGTCGCTGAGGTCCCACACGTAGAAGGGGATGCCGATGACGTCCGCGGCGCGGCGGGCGTCGTTGGCGTCCTCGATCGTGCAGCAGCCCCGGGCGCCGCTGCGGTACGACGCGGGGTTGCGCGAGAGGGCGAGGTGGATCCCGGTGACGTCGTGGCCGGCCTCGGCGGCGCGCGCTGCGGCGACCGCCGAGTCGACGCCACCGGACATGGCGGCGAGGACCTTCATCGTGCCGTCACCGCCTCGCGGCGCGCGCCCGGTCGACGACGGGGCCGATGGCGTCGACGAGCGCGTCGATGTCGGCGGCGGTGGTGGTGTGGCCCAGCGAGAACCGCAGCGAGCTGCGGGCCTCCTCGTCGGTGGCGCCCATCGCGAGCAGCACGTGGGAGGGCTGCGGGACGCCGGCCGAGCACGCCGAGCCGGTGGAGCACTCGATGCCCCGGGCGTCGAGGAGCATCAGCAGCGAGTCCCCCTCGCAGCCGGGGAAGGTCAGGTGGGCGTTGCCGGGGAGCCGGTTCGCCGGGTCCCCGTTGGGGCGGGCGTCGGGGACGACGCCGCACACCCGGCGGACCAGGTCGTCGCGCAGCGCGGAGAGCCGGGCCGCGTGGTCGGCCTGCTCCTTGACGGCCCACTCGACCGCGGCGGCGAAGCCGGCGATCGCGGGGGTGTCGATGGTCCCGGAGCGGATGTCGCGCTCCTGGCCGCCGCCGTGCACCAGCGGCGTGACCTCGACCTCGCGGCGCACGACGAGCGCGCCGACGCCGTACGGGCCGCCGACCTTGTGGCCGGTCAGGGTGAGGGCGTCGACGCCGCAGGCGGCGAAGTCGACCGGGACGCTGCCGACCGCCTGGACTGCGTCGGTGTGGACGGGGATGGCGTGGGAGGTCGCGGCGGCCACGACCGCCTCGATCGGCTGCAGCGTGCCGACCTCGTTGTTGGCCCACATCACCGAGACGAGGGCGACCGACTCCGGGTCCCGCTCGATCGCGGCCTCGAGGGCCGCGACGTCGAGCCGCCCGGCACGGTCGACGGGCAGCAGCTCGACCTCGGCGCCCTCGTGGTCGCCGAGCCAGTGCAGCGGGTCGAGCACGGCGTGGTGCTCGACGGCGGTGGCCAGGATGCGGGTGCGGCGCGCATCGGCGCGCCGGCGCGACCAGAACAGGCCCTTCAGCGCGAGGTTGTCCGACTCGGTCCCGCCGGAGGTGAAGACCACCTCGCCGGGGCGGCAGTTCAGCGCCTGCGCCAGGCGCTCCCGCGACTCCTCGACGACGCGGCGCGCGAGCCTGCCGGAGGCGTGCAGCGACGACGGGTTGCCCGTGGTGGCGAGCTGTGCAGTCACCGCCTCGACGGCCGCCGGCAGCATCGGCGTCGTGGCGGCGTGATCGAGGTAGACGGACATTCCGGGCATCGTGGGCATCGCAACGACCAGCGTACGGCGCGGGCGGTCGCTGCGCCCAACCGACCGTCCGGCCGCCGGTTCAGAGCAGGACGAGGTCGTCGCGGTGCACGACCTCGCGCTCGTACGCCGAGCCGAGCTCGCGCTTGAGGTCGTGCGAGGAGCGGCCGAGCAGGGCCGGGAGCTCCTCGGCGTCGAAGTTCACCAGGCCGCGGGCGACGGAGCGGCCCTCGGGATCGACGAGGTCCACCGGGTCGCCGGCCACGAACGAGCCGGTCACTCCGGTCACGCCCGCCGCGAGCAGCGAGGCCCGACGCTGGGTGACGGCGCTGACCGCGCCGTCGTCGAGCACCAGGCTCCCCCGGGGCTCGGTCGCGTGGGCGAGCCACAGGAGCCGGGTGGGGCGGCGCCGGCCGGTCGAGTGGAACAGCGTGCCGACGGGGCCGCCCGCGAGCGCGGCAGCGGCCTGGTCGGCGGCGGTCAGCACGACCGGGATCCCGGCGCCCGTCGCGATCCGGGCGGCCTCGACCTTGGTCTGCATGCCGCCGGTCCCGACGCCCGCGGCGCCGGCCTTGCCGATGCGGACCCGGGCCAGCTCCTCCTCCGAGGTGACCTCGGGCAGCAGTCTCGTCCCCGGCTCGGACGGGTGGCGGTCGTACAGCCCGTCGACGTCGGAGAGCAGCACGAGCAGGTCAGCGTGCACGAGGTGGGCGACCAGGGCCGCGAGCCGGTCGTTGTCGCCGAACCGGATCTCGCTGGTGGCGACGGTGTCGTTCTCGTTGACGACCGGCAGCACGCCGAGCTCAAGGAGCTTCGCGAAGGTCTGGTAGGCGTTGCGGTAGTGGGAGCGGCGGGTGACGTCGTCGTTGGTGAGCAGCACCTGGCCCGTGACGATGCCGTGCCGGGCGAGCTCCTCGGTGTAGCGGTGGACCAGCAGCCCCTGACCGACCGACGCCGCGGCCTGCTGCGCCGGCAGCGCGCGCGGCCTGCGGGCCAGCCCGAGCGGGGCCAGCCCGGCCGCGATGGCCCCGGAGGAGACCAGCACCAGCTCGGCACCGCGGGCGCGGGTGGCGACGAGCACCTCGACGAGCTGGCGGACCCGGGCAGGGTCGATCCCGCCGGCGGCGGTGGTGAGGGAGGACGAGCCCACCTTGACCACGATCCGCCGGGCGTCGAGGACCTCCCGGCGCTGCCCCACCCCGCTCACGCCCCGGTGTCGTCCGGGTCGTCGGAGTCGGAGCGGAGGTCGCGGTCCGGGTCGTCGGCCGAGCCGATCTCGTACGCCTTCGGGCCGTGGCCGTGGCCGAGGCGCCGGGCGACGTCGGCGCGGGTCTCGCCCTCCTCGCGGCCCTCCATGGCGGCGTCGATCTCACGGCGGCGCCGCGCGGCCGGCCGGGAGTCGTCGAACCGCTGGTCCTCGCCGCGGCGACCGAGCATCTCGGCGCCGGCCTCGATCCCGGGCTTGAAGTCGAAGACGACCGCGTTGTCGGGGTGGCCGATGAGCACGGTGTCGCCCTCGAGGGCGCCGAGCTCGATGAGCCGCTCCTCGACCCCGAGGCGGTTGAGCCGGTCGGCGAGGAAGCCGACGGCCTCGTCGTTGCTGAAGTCGGTCTGCCGCACCCAGCGCTCGGGCTTCTCGCCTCGGACCCGCCAGCCCTCCGGCTCGGCGGTGACGGTGAAGCCCGTGCCGCCGTCGGCGGTCTGCGGCCGGATCACGATGCGGGTCGGCTCGACCACGGGCTTCGCCTCGCGGGCGGCCTCGACGATCCGGGCCATCGCGAAGGTCAGCTCGCGCAGCCCCTCCCCCGAGGCGGCGGAGACGGGGAAGACCTGCAGGCCCCGCTCCTCGAGGTCGTCGACGACCATCTCGCCGATGTCCCGCCCGTCGGGCACGTCGACCTTGTTGAGGGCGACCAGCCGGGGACGGTCCTCGAGGCCGCCGTACCGGGAGAGCTCGTTCTCGATGATGTCGAGGTCGTCGACCGGGTTGCGGCCGGGCTCGATGCTGGCCGTGTCGATGACGTGGACCAGCGCCGCGCAGCGCTCGATGTGGCGCAGGAAGTCGTGACCCAGCCCGCGGCCCTCGCTGGCACCCTCGATGAGGCCGGGGACGTCGGCGACGGTGAACGTCGTGTCGCCCGCCGTGACCACGCCCAGGTTGGGCACCAGGGTGGTGAAGGGGTAGTCGGCGATCTTGGGCTTCGCCCGCGACATCGAGGCGATGAGGCTGGACTTGCCGGCGCTGGGGAAGCCGACGAGGCCGATGTCGGCGACGACCTTCAGCTCGAGGACGATGTCGAGCTCGTCGCCGGGCTCGCCGAGGAGCGCGAAGCCGGGCGCCTTCCGCTTGGTCGAGGCGAGCGCCGCGTTGCCGAGCCCGCCGCGGCCGCCGGTGGCGACCACCATCTCGGTGCCGGGGCCGACCATGTCGGCGAGCACGTTGCCCTTGGTGTCGGAGACGACGGTGCCGTCGGGGACGGGGAGCACCAGGTCGGAGCCGTGGGCGCCGTTCTTGTGGCCGCCCGCGCCGTGACCGCCGTGCTCGGCGCGCCGCTTCGGGCTGTGGTGGTAGTCGAGCAGGGTGGTGACGCCGGGGTCGACCCGCAGGATCACCGAGCCGCCGGGGCCGCCGTTGCCGCCGTCGGGGCCGCCGAGGGGCTTGAACTTCTCGCGGTGGACGGACGCCACGCCGTTGCCCCCACGGCCCGCGGCGACGTGCAGCGTCACGCGGTCGACGAACGTGGGGATGGCCATGACTGTCCTCCGGTGCCTGGGTGTGTGGGTCGAGTCTTGCGGACGCCGCCACCGTGGGGCGGCCGGGGTCCGGAAATGCCGAAGGGCGTCCTGCTGGCAGGACGCCCTTCGAAGGAAGCTGTGACGGTCGTCAGGTCACTCGCCGGGAACGACGTTGACGACCTTGCGGCCCCGACGGGTGCCGAACTCGACCGCGCCGCCCACGAGGGCGAACAGGGTGTCGTCGCCACCGCGGCCCACGCCGGAGCCCGGGTGGAAGTGGGTGCCGCGCTGGCGGACGAGGATCTCGCCAGCGTTGACGACCTGGCCGCCGAAGCGCTTGACGCCGAGCCGCTGCGCGTTCGAGTCGCGACCGTTCTTGGTCGAGGCCGCGCCCTTCTTGTGTGCCATTTCGAGTCCTTCGGTGCGTGTGTCGGGTCTGGGAAGCCGTCCGGGTCAGACGGTCAGACGGTGATGTCGGTGACCTTGACCTGGGTGTACTTCTGGCGGTGACCCTGGCGCTTCTTGTAGCCGGTCTTGTTCTTGTACTTCTGGATGACGATCTTCGGGCCCTTGGTGCCGCCGAGGACCTCGGCGGTCACGGCGGCCTTGTCGAGGCCGGTCGCGGTGACCTTCTCGCCGTCGACGACCATGACCACGGGCAGCGTGACGGTCTCGCCGACCGCCGTCGCGACCTTGTCGATCTCGATGACGTCGCCGACGGCAACCTTCTGCTGAGTGGCGCCTGCGCGCACGATCGCGTACACCGCGGTCTCCTTCGTCAATTCCTTGCGTTCAACGTCTGTGCCTGCCGCACGCCGCAGTCCTCGTGGCAGAGGACGGGATGCCGGGCAGGGAGGGTGCACACGGACGGCGCACCGAGGGTCAATAGTACGGACCCGCCCTCCCCTCCGCAAAACGGCCGTCGGCACCGCCCCGGGGTGGGCGCCCGGCGCGGTGCCGAGCAGCCGCTCAGGGGGTACCGGGCGCCCGTCAGCGCTTGCGCGAGCCCTTGCGCTTGACCGGCACGTGCTCCACGGTCGGGTGGTCCGACGCGTCGTCAGCGGCCCTGTCCGGGGCTCCGCCCGCGGCACTGTCGGCCCTCGCCTCGCCGGACGGCGGACCGGCCGGGCGGCTCGCCGTACGGCGCCGGGTGCGCGTGACGACCTGCGGGCGGGGCGCCTCGGCGGCCGGGGCCTCCTCGCGCGCGGCACCGTCCGCGGCAGCGGGCGCCGGCGTCGCGGCGACCGTCACCGGCTCGAGGACCACCGGCTGGGCCGCGGTGGTCGCCCCGGCCGGACGGCTGGCGCTACGACGGGTGCGGGTCCGGGTCACGACCTGCGGGCGAGCCGGCTCTGCGGGCTGCTCGGGCTGCTCGGCAGGCTCCGGGGAGGCTGCCGCGAGGGCAGGGGCCGGCTCCGGGGCGGCCGCGGGCTGCTCGTCCTCGCGGGGCTTCTCGTCCCGGGGCTGGTCCTCGCGCTGCTGGTCCTCGCGCTGCTTGCCCTCGCGGGGCTGCCCGTCGCGCGGCTTGCGCTCGCGGCGGGCCCGGTCCTCGCGCGGCCTCTCGTCCCGGGACTGCTCGTCCTGGGCCTTCTCCTCGCGAGCCTTCTCCTCGGGGGGCTGCTCGTCGTGCTCGTCGTGGCGGGCCATCGCGGCCACGTCCTTCGGCGAGGGCGCGCCCTTGCCGTTCCCGCCGTCGCCGGACTGCTGGCCCTGCTGCTGGTTGCCGGGCTGGTCGTCGCCGCCCTTGCCGCGGCCGCGACGGCGGCCGCCGCGCCGGGACTCGTCGTCGCCGCCCTTGCGGGGCTCGACCGGCATGTCCTGCACCAGCAGCCCGCGGCCCTGGCAGTGCTCGCAGGACTCGCTGAACGCCTCGAGCAGGCCGGTGCCGATCCGCTTGCGGGTCATCTGCACCAGACCGAGCGAGGTGACCTCGGCGACCTGGTGGCGGGTGCGGTCGCGGCCGAGGCACTCCACCAGCCGGCGCAGCACCAGGTCCCGGTTGGACTCGAGCACCATGTCGATGAAGTCGACGACGATGATGCCGCCGATGTCGCGCAGCCGGAGCTGGCGCACGATCTCCTCGGCCGCCTCGAGGTTGTTCTTGGTGACCGTCTCCTCGAGGTTGCCCCCGGAGCCGGTGAACTTGCCGGTGTTCACGTCGACGACCGTCATCGCCTCGGTGCGGTCGATGATGAGCGAGCCGCCCGACGGGAGCCAGACCTTGCGGTCGAGGCCCTTGGCGATCTGCTCGTCGACGCGGTACGCCGAGAAGATGTCACGGCCATCGTTGGCGTCGTACCGCTCGAGGCGGTCCTCGAGGTCGGGCGCCACGTGGGAGACGTAGCCCTGGACGGTGTCCCAGGCGTCGTCGCCCTGGATCACGAGCTTGCTGAAGTCCTCGGTGAAGAGGTCACGGACGACCTTGAGCGTCAGGTCCGGCTCGCCGTACAGCAGCTGCGGGGCGTTGCCCCTGGCCTTCTTCTCGATGTCCTCCCAGCGCGCCTTGAGCCGCTCGACGTCGCGGGTCAGCTCGTCCTCGCTCGCACCCTCGGCGGCGGTGCGCACGATCACGCCGGCGCTGTCCGGGACGATCTCCTTGAGCAGCGACTTCAGGCGCGCCCGCTCGGTGTCGGGGAGCTTGCGCGAGATGCCCGAGGTGGTGCCGTCGGGGACGTAGACCAGGAACCGGCCGGGGAGACTGATCTGGCTGGTGAGCCGGGCACCCTTGTGCCCGACCGGGTCCTTGGTGACCTGCACCAGCACGGACTGGCCGGAGGACAGCACCGACTCGATCTTGCGGGGCTGGCCCTCCTTGTGGCCCAGCGCCGACCAGTTGACCTCGCCGGCGTACAGCACCGCGTTGCGGCCCTTGCCGATGTCGATGAACGCCGCCTCCATCGAGGGCAGCACGTTCTGCACCCGGCCGAGGTAGACGTTGCCGATCAGCGAGGTCTGCGACTCGCGGGCGACGTAGTGCTCGACGAGCACCTTGTCCTCGAGCACGCCGATCTGGGTGACGTCCTCGCGCTGCCGGATCACCATGACCCGGTCGACGGACTCGCGGCGGGCAAGGAACTCCGCCTCGCTCACGATGGGGGCGCGGCGGCGGCCGGCCTCGCGACCCTCGCGGCGACGCTGCTTCTTGGCCTCGAGGCGGGTCGAGCCGGAGACCGCGGTGATCTGGTCCTCGGCCGAGCGGCCCTTCCGGACCCTGGTGACGGTGTTCTCGGGGTCGTCCCCGGCGTCGTCGGAGTCCTCGCCGGCGCGGCGGCGACGCCGACGGCGGCGCGACGAGCCCTCGCCCTGGGCCCCGTCCTTGTCCGCGTCCTTGTCGGCGGGGCCGGTCCCGGACCCGTCGCCGGACCCGTCGCCCTCGTCCTCGTCCGAGGCGTCCGTCGAGGCCTCGCCGTTGTCGCTCGACCGGCGACGGCGGCGGCCGCCGCGACGACGGCGGCGACGGGTGCCGGTGCCCTCACCGGCGCCCTCCTCGGCCTGCTCGTCGCCCTTCTCCTCGGCCTGGTCCTCGGCCTGGTCCTCGGTGGTCTCGTCACCGACCGCGGCGGCGGTGTCGTCAGCCGAGGCGGCCTTGTCCTCGACCTTCTTGGTCTTGCCGGACTTCCCGGACCTGCCGGACTTCGTGGACTTGCCGGCCTGCTCGGCCTCGCCGGCCTCGTCCCCGGGTGCCTCGGTGTCCGCAGCGGCGGTCCCGCCGGTGTCGGTCGCGGTGTCGGTCGCGGTGTCGGTCGCGGTGTCGGTCGCGGTGTCGGTCGCGGTGTCGGTCGCGGTGTCGGTCGCGGTGTCGGCGGGGCCCGAGCGGCGACGGCGCCGCGGCGCGGCGGCCGACGCGTCGGGGACCTGGAACAGCACCGCGGCGCCTCCGGCACCGGCGGCCTGCTCGGTCGCGGCCGGCTGCTCGGCGGACTCCGCCGTGGCGGCTTCGTCGGCCGGGAGCTCGGTGCCGCGCTCGGTGTCGGGCTCGGTGTCGGGCTCGGTGTCGGGCTCGGCCGCCGGCTTCTTCGCCGTCGACTTCCGGGTGGTGGTCTTCTTCGCGGCCGCCTTCTTCGCGGTCGCCTTCTTCACCGGCTTCTTCGGTGCCTCGTCGGCGGGCTCGGCGGCCTCGCCCTCCTGGGCCACCGGCTGGACGTCAGCGGCCGGAGCCTCGTCGGCCGCGGCCGTGGTCTTCTTGGCGGCCGTCTTCTTGGTCGTCTTCTTCGCCGGGGCCTTCCTCGTGGCCTTCTTCGCCGGCGCGGCCTCCTCGGCCTGCGACTCCTCGGCGGCGACCTCCGCGGTCTCCTGCGGGGCCGTCGTCTCGCCGTCCTGCGGGGCGTCGCCCTCGCTCGGGGCGGCCGCGGTCTTCTTGGTGGTGCGTTTGCGCGTCGTCTTCTTCACCGTCTTCTTCGCGGCCGCGCCGTCCTGGGCGGCTTCCGGGGCCGCCTCGGCGGGAGCGTCGGTGACGTCGGTGGACTGGGAATCCTCGAGCATGCTGCTCTCCTAGGCCCGTGGCGTGAGCGCCCGGGCGTGTCGTACGCCGCGGCCCGTCGTACGGCGCCGCAGGCGTGAAGCCTTCGTGTGGCGGCGACACCCTCCGCGTGGTGCGTCAACGGGTACGCCCCGCTCACCTGCCGCGGTCGCTGGGCCGTAGTCCCCCGGACTGTGGCGGAACCCCTGTCACCGGCTCCGGCCCGGCCGCGTCGCGGTCTGGCGACGAGTCGTGCTCGCTGTGCCGGGCCGAGCGTGCGGTCCGGCGAGAACGTCGTCGGGACGATGCGGGCGGTGACCTCCGGGCCGGGCACCACGCGCCCTGCCGGAGGAGGTCGTCGTCACCTCATCGACCGTGGCGAGTATCGCACACGAGACGCCCTACGGCGTCATGCCGACGCGTCGAGCGGGTCGCCGACCTCGCCGGTGGCCTCGTCGAGGGGCCCCTGGGACCGCCGGGTGAGCAGCAGCGCGGGCCCGAGGTCCGCGCCGGAGGCGGCGGCCACGCCGGAGAGGACGTCGTCGGGCCGCACGGCGGGCACCGCGTGGCGCAGCACCAGGCGGAGCACCGCTCCCCGCTCCCCCTCGTCGACGGTCAGCGAGACCACGGCGGCGCGGCAGTCGAACTCGCGCATCCCCTTCTTGGTCATCCGCTCGACGAGCACCGAATCGGTCGCGAGGAACTTTGCGACGGCCGCCTCGGCGTCCGCCGGGGCGCTGCCGAGCTCGATCTGCCAGCGGCTGGCCTGGAGCAGGTCCGCCAGCGCCCCACCCGGCGACTCGACGACCTGCACCACGTCGAGGCCGTCGGGCATGGCCTCGTCCAGCGCTGACGCGACCGCGGCCGGGTCGACCTTCTCGGCGAGCCCGATCTCGAGGTACTCCGCCTCGCTCGCCGAGCCGGTCGGCGCGGCATTGGCGTACGAGATCCGCGGGTGCGGGTTGAAGCCGGACGAGTAGGCCATCGGGATCCGGGCACGGAACACGGCGCGCTCGAAGGCGCGGCTGAAGTCACGGTGGCTGGTGAAACGGAGCCGGCCGCGCTTGGTGTAGCGGATCCGGAGCCGCTGCACCGGCGGGGCCTGCTGCTCTGGCTGGTTCCGCTTGACCTGGTCGGGCATCCGCACAGGTTAAGCCGTCAGCGGCGCGCGGCCTTCATCGCCGGGGACGAGTACACGGTGACGACCTTGTCGCCGCCCAGCCACCCGGTCAGCCGCGCCGCCTCTGCGTCGAGGGCGCGGCGGGCGTCGGCGGCCAGGTCCTCCACGGGCACCACCCGCACGGTGCCGTCGTCGTCCTGCACCCAGCAGCCGACGACCCGGCCGTCCCGCCACGCCGTGGTCCCGGCGTTGCCGTTGCTGTCGAACAGCGCACCGGCGTGGGGCCCGAGGTAGAAGTCGCGCTGCTTCCACCCCATCACCGTGGGGTCGAGGACCGGCAGCAGCGCGGCCCAGGGCTCCGGCTCCGGCATGTCGTCGAGGTCGTCGGGCAGGAGCCAGCCGTCCTCGCTCCGGTCGCCGTGAGCGTCGAGACGGACGGGGACCGCGCCGACGTCCGCGAGCGCCCGCCGGGCCGCGCCGGCGGTGCTGCCGAGCCACCAGCGCAGGTCGGTCTCGGTGCCGGGGCCGAAGGTCCACAGCCAGCGCCGCACCAGCTCGGCGTACCCCTCGCGCTCCGGGAGCGGTGACACCGGCTCGCCGAGCCAGTCCTCCATGAGGCAGTAGCGGGGCCGGGAGGTGCGCCAGTGCCCGCCGTTCCGGGCGCGGACCACCGCACCCTCGGCGCCGAGCTGGCCGATCACCCGCGGGGCGACGGAGATCGTCCCGCCCCACGACTTGCCGGTACCGTAGGTGAGCTGGCCGGCCAGCTCGGGGACCTGCTCGCGGAGCTCGGTCGCGGTCAGCTCCTCGCCGCCTCGGAGCCGGTCGAGGGCGGCCTTCCGCGCCGTCTCGACCCATGCCTCGCCGTCGGCGGTCAGCCCGCCCTTCTCGATCTCCCGGGCGAGCCGCCCCGCCTCGGCGGTGGCGACCCGGGCCGAGGCGCTGCCCCAGGCGGCGGGGAGCAGGTCGCGCGGGAAGGCGAACAGCGTGCGGCGCATCGCCAGCTGCTTCACCAGCGTCCGGTCCTCGTAGAGCGCGCGCTCCACGTCGGCCACGGCCACGTCGGCGACGCGGGCCCACAGGGCGAGGTGGACGCTGGCCGGCTCGGTGGCGTGCAGCACCGTCATCGCCCGGGTCGCCGCCAGCACGTCGGCTGCGCGGCTGTCCGGTGCCAGGCAGTGCCGGTGGGCCAGACGGGCCCGTCGCTGCCGGTCGGTGACGTGGCGCATGCGCCTATCCTGCCCAAGCGATGCCACGATCTCTCCCCTCCCGCCGCACCGTCGTCCTGCTGGTCGGCCTGCTGCTGCTCTCGCTCAACCTCCGGCCGGCGGCCGTCTCGGTCGGGCCGGTGCTGGCCGAGGTGCGCGCGGGCCTGGACATGGGGGCCGTGGAGGCGGGTCTGCTCACCTCCCTGCCGGTGCTCGCGTTCGCCGTCTTCGGCGCGATGGCACCCGCGCTCGCCTCGCGGGCCGGGGTCCACCGGGTCACGCTCGCCGCCCTGCTCGCCCTGGTCGCGGGGCTCGCGGGCCGGGCGGCGGCGCCCGACGCCGTCGTCTTCCTGGTGCTGTCGCTGCTCGCGCTGGCCGGCATGGCGATGGCCAACGTGCTGCTGCCGTCGCTGGTGAAGCTCCACTTCCCCGACCGGGTGGGCCGGGTGACCGCGCTCTACACCGGCGCGCTGTCGGTCGGGCTGACCGCCTCCCTGATGGCGACCGTGCCCGTCTCGGAGGCCGCCGGCTCGTGGCGGTGGGGCCTGGGCGGGTGGGCGGCGCTCGCCCTGCTGGCCGCGCTGCCCTGGCTGCACCTGGCCGGCCACGACCGGACGCTCGAGCGGGCGCCGCGCGCCGTACGGCTGGGCGACGTGGCGCGCACCCCGCTCGGTCTGGGCATGGGCCTCGCCTTCGGCCTGCAGTCGATGCAGGCCTACATGATCTTCGGCTGGTTCGCCCAGCTGTGGCGCGACGCCGGCTTCTCGCCGACGCAGGCCGGCCTGCTCGTGGGACTGCTGGCCGGCACCAGCATCCCGCTGTCGCTGTGGCTGCCCGCGGTGCTGGCGCGCAGCCACCGTCCCGGGCTGCTGCTGGCCACGGTGGTGTCCGGCTACCCGGTGGCCTACGTGGGCCTGATGGTCGCGCCCCAGTCGCTGGCCGTGCTCTGGGCGGTGTTGACCGGCGCCGCCACGACGACGTTCCCGCTGGTGCTGACCCTGATCGGGCTGCGCGCGAGGACCCCCGACGGCACCGCGGCACTGTCCGGCTTCACCCAGTCGGCGGGCTACCTGATGGCCGCGGTCGGACCGTTCACCATCGGCGTGCTCCACGACGCCACCGGCGGGTGGACGGCACCGCTGGCGCTGATGACGGCGCTGGTCGCCCCGCTGCTGGCGATCTGCCTCTACGTCGCCCGCCCGGTCTACGTCGAGGACCAGCTGCGCTACCCGGCGACCGTCAGACCACGCTGAGCGGCAGCAGCTTCTTGCCCGTGGGACCGATCTGGATCTCGGTGTTCATCTCCGGGCACACCCCGCAGTCGTAGCAGGGAGTCCATCGGCAGTCCTCGACCTCGACGTCGGCGGAGCCGTCGGCGACCGCGAGGGCGTCCTCCCAGTCGGCCCACAGCCAGTCCTTGTCGAGGCCCGAGTCGAGGTGGTCCCAGGGCAGGACCTCGTCGTACTCCCGCTCACGGGTGGTGTACCAGTCGAGGTCGACGCCGGTGCCGGCGAGCGCCTTCCCGGCCGACTCGACCCAGCGGTCGAAGGAGAAGTACTCGCTCCAACCGTCGAAGCGCCCGCCGTCGCGCCAGACCTGCTCGATCACGGCGCCGACCCGGCGGTCGCCGCGCGAGAGCAGTCCCTCGATCATGCCGGGCTTGCCGTCGTGGTAGCGGAAGCCGATGGCGCGGCCGTAGCGCTTGTCCTCGCGGACCGTGTCGCGCAGCTTCTTGAGCCGCTCGTCGGTGGTCTCGTGGTCGAGCTGCGCCGCCCACTGGAACGGCGTGTGCGGCTTGGGCACGAAGCCGCCGATGGAGACCGTGCAGCGGATGTCGTTGCGGCCGGAGACCTCGCGGCCCTTGGCGATGACGCGCTTGGCGAGGTCGGCGATCGCGAGCACGTCCTCGTCGGTCTCGGTCGGCAGGCCGCACATGAAGTAGAGCTTCACCTGCCGCCAGCCGTGGGAGTACGCCGTCGCGACGGTGCGGATCAGGTCCTCCTCGGTGACCATCTTGTTGATCACCTTGCGCATCCGCTCGCTGCCGCCCTCGGGGGCGAAGGTCAGGCCGGAGCGGCGGCCGTTGCGGGAGAACTCGTTGGCCAGCGTGATGTTGAAGGCGTCGACGCGGGTGCTCGGCAGGCTCAGGCTGACGTTGGAGCCGTCGTACCGGTCGGCGAGGCCCTTGGCGACGTCGCCGATCTCGGTGTGGTCGGCGCTCGACAGCGAGAGCAGCCCGACCTCCTCGAAGCCGGTCTTGCGGATGCCGTTCTCGACCATGTTGCCGATGGTCTCGATGGACCGCTCGCGGACCGGGCGGGTGATCATGCCGGCCTGGCAGAAGCGGCAGCCGCGGGTGCAGCCGCGGAAGATCTCGACCGAGAAGCGCTCGTGGACGGTCTCGGCCAGCGGCACCAGCGGCTTGGCGGGGTAGGGCCAGGCGTCGAGGTCCATGAGGGTGTGCTTGCGGACCCGGAAGGGGATGCCCGGCCGGTTCGGCACGACCGCCTCGATGGTGCCGTCCTCGGCGTAGGCGACGTCGTAGAAGCGCGGCACGTAGACCGAGCCGCTGACCGCGAGCCGGCGCAGCAGCTCGTCGCGCCCACCAGGGCGGTCCTCGAGCTTCCACTCGCGGACGACGTCGGAGATCGCCAGCACGACCTCCTCGCCGTCGCCGAGCACGGCGGCGTCGAGGAAGTCGGCGATCGGCTCGGGGTTGAACGCCGCGTGGCCGCCGGCGAGCACGATCGGGTCGTCGACGGAGCGGTCCGCGCTGTGCAGCGGGATGCCGGCCAGGTCGAGCGCCGTGAGCATGTTGGTGTATCCCAGCTCGGTGGAGAAGCTGAGGCCGAGGACGTCGAACGCGCCGACCGGACGGTGGCTGTCGACGGTGAACTGCGGGATCGGGCCGTGCTCGTCGCCCTCGCGCATGACGCGCTCCATGTCCGGCCACACGGCGTACGTCCGCTCGGCGACGATCCAGTCGCGCTCGTTCAGGACCTCGTAGAGGATCTGGACGCCCTGGTTGGGCAGGCCCACCTCGTAGGCGTCGGGGTACATCAGCGCCCAGCGGACGGTCGGACCCTCCGGCGCGCAGTCCCAGTCCTTGACGGTCGAGTTGAGCTCACCACCGACGTACTGGATCGGCTTCTGCACCAGCGGGAGCTTGGGCTCCAGGCGCGGGAAGACGCTGCGGTGGTCGGGACCGACGGACACGACGAGAACACCTCTGCTGCAGATGGGGATCGGGGCGACTTCCAAGGGTACGACGGACCGGGCGGCCGCGTGGATTCCTCGACGCCGCTCCCGAGCGGGGCGCGGGCGCCTTGCCCGGTTCCCTAGGGTTCGGGGCATGGTGGCGGCGCGGGTGGCACGGTCGGTGGGGCAGCTCCGGTGGACGACGGTGGTGCCGGTGGTCGCGGTGCTGGTGCTCGCCGCCTCGTGGAACGCCAAGCCCGACGGTGCCGCCGAGGTTGCGCTGATGCTGGTCGTGGGCGCCCTGCTGATCGGGGCCGTGCTCGCGGCGGTCCACCACGCCGAGGTGGTCGCGCACCGCGTCGGCGAGCCGTTCGGCTCGCTGGTCCTCGCGGTCGCGGTCACGGTGATCGAGGTCGCCCTCATCGTGACGCTGATGATCTCGGGCGGCGACGCCACCTCGACCCTCGCGCGCGACACCGTCTTCGCGGCGCTGATGATCACGCTGAACGGCATCGTCGGCCTGTCGCTGCTGGTGGCCTCGCTGCGGCACCGCTTCGCCGTCTTCAACCCCGAGGGCACGGGCGCAGCGCTGGCGACGGTGGTCGCCCTGGCGTCCCTGTGCCTCGTGCTCCCCCGGTTCACCACCTCGGCGTCCGGCGCCCAGTACTCCGGCTCGCAGCTGGCCTTCGCGGCGGTGGCGTCGCTCGCGCTCTACGTGCTGTTCCTCTTCACCCAGACCGTCCGGCACCGCGACTTCTTCCTGCCCGTCCACGGTGAGCACTCCCCCGAGCCCCGGGAGCCGGTGGACGAGGACGGGGACGGGCACGCCGACCCGCCGACGACGCGGGCGGCCCTGCAGAGCCTCGGTCTGCTGCTGGTCGCGCTCGTCGCCGTCGTGGGGCTGGCCAAGGTGGCCTCTCCGGCGATCGAGGCCGGTGTGGACGGGCTCGGCTTCCCGCGCGCCGTGGTCGGCGTCGTGATCGCGCTGCTCGTCCTGGCGCCCGAGTCGATCGCCGCGGTCCGCGCCGCGGCGCTCGCCCGCACCCAGATCAGCCTCAACCTCGGGCTCGGGTCGGCGATGGCCTCGATCGGCCTCACCATCCCGACGCTGGCCGTCGCCTCGATCTGGCTCGACGGCCCGCTCGACCTCGGCCTCGAGCCGGTGCAGATCGTGCTGCTCCTGACGACGGTCGCGGTGGCCGTGCTCACCGTCGTGCCCGGGCGGGCGAAGCCGCTGCAGGGCGGCGTGCACCTCGCCCTGCTCGCGGCGTTCGTCTTCCTGACGATCCAGCCCTGACCCCGCGGGTCAGGCGTCGGGCCCGCCGAGCTCCTCGAGGGCCCGCTGCGCCTCGGCGAGCTTCTCCCGGGCGGCGGCGATGAGGTCCTCCAGGCCGGGCGCCCCGAAGCGGTTGGCGACCTGGTCGACGTACTCGGCGATGATCGGGTCGGGGGTGCTCATGCCTCCCAATGACACCAGCCTCCCCCGCGTCGCGCCCTCGCGGGTGGCAACTGGTGGCAGCTCGGGCCGTCTCCCGGGGCAACTGGTGGCAGCTCGGCGACGTCCCGGGGGGAACTGGTGGCAGGTCAGCCCTTGACGTAGGACAGCTTCTCGCAGACCTTTCCGTCGCGGAGCCGGAGCACGTCGACGCCGCGGACGTGGCCGGGAGCGCCGTCCGGCTCCGTCCAGTCGAACCGCCAGCGCAGCACCGCGCGGTCACCGCAGACCATCGACTCCTCCTCCGTGAAGGAGGCGTCCCGGGTGGTGGCGAACAGCTCCTCCCAGACCGCGCGCACGGCCTCCGCGCCCTCGTGGCGCTGCCCGTCGGGGGCCGGCGTGGTCGCCTCGAACACGCAGTCGTCGGTCGTCAGTGCCATCACCGCGTCGACGTCGCCGCGGCCGAACGCCGCGGAGAAGCGGGTCAGGCCGGCATGGGTCGGCCCCCACGACGGGTCGCGGCCGAAGGCGCTGAGCAGCGCCGCCTGCGGGTCGTGGGGGTCGACGCCCGTCGATGCCCGCGGCCCGATCACCCCGGCGCCCCGGAAGCGCTCCTCGTAGGCGGCGAACCAGGCTGCCACCTCGGCGACCAGCGCCGGGTCCAGCCGGGGGTCGCCCCCGGTGGCGACCGCGAGGTCCCAACCGTGCACCAGGTGGTCGGCGGCGAGCTGACGGACGTACTCGTCGATGCTCTCGTCGCCCCACGACAGGTGCACCTGGCCGTGCTGCGGCAGGGTGCGGGCGACGTCGCGGGTGGCCTCGCCGGCGGCGGTCAGAGCGGTCCGGATCGGGTCGTCGCCGAGGACGTCGCCGTCGAAGCGGTCGCCCACCTCCGCGATCGTGGCGCCGTTGACCAGCGGCGACGTCCACAGGTCCTCGCCGGTCACGTGGTTGGTGAGCTGGCGGACGCTCCACTCGCGGCAGGGCGTGGGGTCGTCCCACTGGTCCGCCTTCACGGCGTTCACGCGGTCGGCCCAGCTCTCCACCGTGCGGTGGTAGAGGGTGTTGAGGTCCATGTCGGTCCCTCCTTCGGGTGTCGTCTCCAGTTGTCCGAGAGGGGCTCCGCGCCGGTCAGAACGACTCGGCGTCGAGCGTCTTGCGCGCCCGGGCGACCCACCAGTCGAGGTCGGCCCGCTCGCGGGCACGGACCTCGGGGTCGGGGTTGTCGGCTGCGTCGAGCGCCTTGTTCCAGCCCAGCCACATCAGGGCGGCGAGCACCGCGAGCCGGGCCGACCGCGGGTCGTAGGCCGGGCCGGCCCTGCCGGCGTACGTCGCGAGCAGCTCCTCGCGGCTCGGCGACAACACGGAGGCGCACTGCGCCAGGAAGCGCGCCATGTCCAGCGCTCCCGGCGCCGCGGTCGCCAGGGCCCAGTCCAGCAGGACGAGGTCGTCGCCGCGGACAGCCATGTTCACCGTGGCGAGGTCGCCGTGCACCAGCGTCACCGGGCCCTGCGCCAGGGCGCCGGCCAGCGGATGGGCGTCGTCGAGCAGCGCCAGCACCCGCCCCGCGACGTCGGCGTCGACGAGGTCCTCGAAGTGCTCCCAGCCGTGCAGCGCCAGCTGCATCAGCTCGTCGCCCTCGGCGGCGGCGTCGCGGACCCGGCGTGGCGCGAAGACGGTCAGCACCCGGTCCAGGGGCACGAGGTCGTTGGGCGCCGTGCCGAGGAAGGCCCGGTGCAGCCGGGCGACGCGATCGACGACGAGCAACGAGGTCTCCCGGTCGAGGTGGTCCCGCCAAGTCATCACCTCGCCCGTCAGGTCCTGCATCACCACCACCGTGGTGCCGTCCTCGACCCAGGAGTCGACCACCGCGTGCGCCACCCCGGACGGCAGGCGGTCCAGGACGCCGGCGGTCCGCAGCACGTGGTCGCGGGCCAGCGTCGCGCCCGTGAGCCGCAGCGTGAGGTCGGTGTCGGGGTCGACCCGCTTGACCACGAGGACGCGCCCGTCCTCGAGCCGGACGCGCTCGAGGCCTGCGCCCGACTTCCCTTCGTGTCCTGACAGGACGGTTCGTTCGACGGCGCCCTGCAGCAGCTCGGCGGGGGCCACTCCTCCACCGTGTCAAAGGCGGGGGTGGTGCGCCATGACCCGCCCGGGCCGTTCGGAGGGCGCAGTGATGGGCCGGCACCCGGTCCGTCGAGCCCCGCCGGCGGCCGTCAGCGGACGGTGACGCGCGGTGTGGCGAGGAGCCGGGTGGGCAGCGAGGCCGTGGAGCGGAGGTGGATGTTCTGGAGCAGGCCGACGGCGAGGAGGCCGGCGAACATCGAGCTTCCGCCGTAGGAGACGAACGGTAGCGGCACGCCCGTCACCGGCATGATGCCGAGGCACATCCCGACGTTCTGGAAGGCCTGAAAGCCGAACCAGCAGGCGATCCCCGCCGCGGCGATGCGACCGAAGACGTCGTCGCTGTGGAAGGCGACCGCCAGGGCGCGCCAGATCACGAGCCCCAGGAGCGCGATGAGCAGCCCGGCCCCGAGGAGGCCGAGCTCCTCGCCGGCCACCGTGAAGATGAAGTCGGTGTGCTGCTCGGGCACGAAGCCGGCCCGCGTCTGGGACCCGTTGAAGAGCCCCTCGCCGAGCAGCCCGCCGTTGCCGACCGCGATCCGGGCCTGCTCGGTGTTGTAGCCGGCGCCGCGCGGGTCGAGGTCGGGGTTGGTGAACGCCATGAAGCGGTCGACCTGGTAGTCCTCGAGCAGCCCCTGCGTCACGGCGACGGTGGCCACCGCGACCGCGCCCGACACCAGCAGCACCAGCCAGCGGCGGCCGGCCCCGGAGGCTGAGACGACACCGAAGACGGTCGCGGAGAGCACGAGCATGGTGCCGAGGTCGGGCTGCGCGAGAATCAGTGCCGCGGGGACCGCGGCGATGGCGAGCATGCCCGTGACGTCGACCCAGGTGACGTCGTCGCGCCGACGGCCCTCCGCTCGCTCGGCCACCAGCAGCGCCATGCCGATCACGACGGCGAGCTTGGCGAACTCGGCCGGCTGGATGGACATGCCGCCCAGCTGGATCCAGGACCGGGAGCCGTTGATCGTGGCGCCGTTGGTCAGCACCAGCACCAGGCCGGCCAGCGAGGCGACGTAGACCAGCGGCGCGAGGATCCGCACCCAGCGGTGGTCGGTGGCGAGCACCATCACCATCAGCACGACGCCGATCGCGACGTTGACCAGCTGCTTGCGGAGGAAGACCGACGGGTCGCCGCCGGTGAGCTCGTCGCGGGTGGAGGTCGCCGACCACACCAGCAGCGTGCCGAGCACGAGCAGGGCGGCGACCGCGGCCATGAGGACCCAGTCGAGGCCGGGGGCGCGCAGGCTGCGGGTCGGCTGGCTGCCTCGCCCGACGACGCGGCTCATCGCCGGCTCCCGGAGCGGCTGGGCGGCAGGATCGAGCCGTCGTCGAGGAAGGTGGGCAGCCCCTGCGGCGGCGTCGTGCCGGGGATCGCGGCACGCGCGGGGACGACCTGCTCCTCCTCGACGCCGTAGAGCGCCTCCCAGATCGCGCGGATCGCGGGGCCCGAGGTGCCGGAGCCCGTGCCGCCCTGGGAGACCATCATCACCACGACGTAGTCGTCGGAGTACGACGCGACCCACGACGTCGACTGCTTGCCGTAGACCTCGGCCGAGCCGGTCTTGGAGCGGACGACGACGCGGTCGAGCGGGAAGCCGCCCATCCGCCACGCCATCGTCCCCTGCCGGGTGACGCCCAGGAGCGCCCGGTCGATGTAGTCGATGACCTGCCGGGGCACGTCGACCTTGCCGGCGACCTTGGGCTTGATGCGGCGCAGCACCGTCCCCTGCGGGTCGACGATCGCCTTGCCCACGCGGGGCTCGTAGAGGGTGCCGCCGTTGGCCAGTGCTCCGTAGGCCCGGGCCAGCTGCAGCGGCGTGACGATGGTGTCGCCCTGGCCGATGGCGAAGTTGACGGCGTCGCCGGCGCGGTAGGCGTAACCCTCGATGCAGAACTCGCGCGCGAACTTGTAGACGAAGTCGCTGGTCTTGGCGTCCTGCGGCTTGCCGGCGATGCCGCAGTAGAAGTCCTTCATCGACTCGTAGTATGCGAGCTTCCACTTGCGGTCGGCGATCCGGCCGGCGGCCTCCCCCGGCAGGTCGATGCCGGTGCGGGAGCCGAAGCCCCAGTCCTTGGCCTCCTGGACCAGCGGGTCGCGGGCGTCGACGTCGTCGACGTCGGAACCGAGCCGGCGCCAGTAGTCGTAGCCGATCCGGTAGAAGAAGGTGTTGCAGGACACCTCGAGGGCCCGGTCGAAGCCGATGTAGCCGTAGGCACCGGACTCGTAGTTCTTGAAGACGCGGTTGCCGACCGGGAAGCCCGAGGAGCAGTTGAGCCGCGCCCCGGTCGAGTAGCCGTTGGTCAGCGCGCCGGCGGTCATGAACGGCTTCCACGTCGAGCCCGGCGCGAACTGGCCCTGCGTGGCCCGGCTCAGCAGCGGGGTCCCGGCGTCCTCGGAGTAGAGCCGGGCAAGCTGGGACTCGGTGATGCCGCCGACCCAGAGGCCTGGGTCGTACGTCGGCCGGCTGGCCATGGCGACGACCCGGCCGGTGTCGGCCTCGAGCACGACCGCTGCGCCGGAGTCGGCGACGTAGTTGCGGCCCGTGACGGTGTCGCGGGTCTGGCGGGCGGTGCGGATGGTGAGGTCGAGCTGCTTCTCGACCACTCCCTGGACCCGGGCGTCGATCGAGGTGACCAGGGTGTCGCCGGGCTGACCCGCGATCTCGCTGTCGTCGCCGATCACCCGGCCCATCGAGTCGACGGCGACGTTGCGGTAGCCGGGCATGCCGCGCAACCAGGCGTCGTACTGCTTCTCGACGCCGGCCCGGCCGACCGACGAGGCGCCGTTGACCGAGCGGTCGCCGTCGGCGACGGCCTTGTCGAGCTCGCCCTCCGTGATCGGGCTGAGGTAGCCGAGGACGTGGGCGAGGTTGACGCCGAACGGGCGGGGATAGGAGCGCACGGTCTGCTGCTCCACCACGATGGCGGGATGGTCCTCGGGCTGCTCGAGGATCCGCAGCGCCACCGACTGGCGCACGTCGGTCGCGACCGGCACCGGCTGGTACGGCGAGCCGTTCCAGCACTCGCCGGCGACGCTGCCCTCGGCGCCGCAGGTGACGAGGCTGCGGCGGATCTTCGGCGTCGGGATCCCGACCGCGGTGCCGAGCCGGTCGAGCAGGGTGCGCTGCTGACGGTCGGAGAGCTTGCCGAGAAGGGTCCGGTCGACCGAGACCACCCACGAGGGCCGGTTGGTGACCAGCGGTCGGCCCATGTCGTCGACGATGAGGCCGCGCTGGGGCTGCACGACGATCTCGCGCACCGACTGGTTGGCGGCCTGGGCGGTGTACTGGGCGCCGCTGACGACCTGGAGGTAGTAGAGCCGCGCGAACAGCGTGGCGAAGAGCGAGAAGACCAGCACCTGGATCACGAGGATGCGCAGCCGGCTGCGGCGGTTGCCGCCCGACCGCCCCTGGGCGGCGGCCATCAGGCGGGCACCCGCTCCGGCTCGAGCCGCTGGAACAGGCCCATCACGGGCGGCAGCACGAACGGGGTCAGCAGCACGTCCCACGCCACGGCGACCGCGATGACCTGCAGCAGCGCGACGATGCCGGTGACCGGGTCGCCGAGCAGCAGCCCGCTCAGCGCGTAGACCGAGGTCCCGACGAAGGACGAGGCGGCCACGGTGGCGACCACGGCGGTGGCCGAGGGTCGCACGTCCTGGCGGACCCGGCCGGCGACGTAGCCGACGACCACCAGCGCCAGCGCCCAGCGCCCGGCGACGTGGTCGGCCGGCGGCGCGAGATCGACCAGCAGGCCCGCGAGCAGGCCGAGCGTGGCGGCGAACTGGGCGCCTCGGGTCAGGGCCGCGCCGACGACCACCAGCAGCACCAGGTTGGGCACGATGCCCTGCCAGGCGAGGTGCGGGAAGAACGAGACCTGCAGCACCAGCGCCACGCACACCGCGGCCAGCGCCGCCAACGTCCTCACGAAGGTCATCGCAGGCTCCCGTCGGCCTCGACCACCGAGCGGTCACTGGTGGAGCCGGACGGCACGACGACGCCGACCAGGTCGAGCGACCCGAAGTCGACGAACGGCTCGATCTCGGCGCGCTGCGAGGTCTGGCGCAGGTCGCTGTAGACCGAGGTGACCCGGCCGACCGGGACGCCGGAGACGTACGGCGCTCCGCCCTCGCTGCCCCAGGTCACGACGGTGGCGTGCTTGGCGGGGACCTCGGCGTTGTCGACCAGCTCGAGGTCGAGCCGGCCGGCGTCGCCGAGGGCGCCGCGGCCGCGCAGGAAGCCCATCTCCATGCTGTCGGCGACCCGGCCGCCCACCACGGAGCCGGCGTCGACGACCAGCAGCACCGTGGCGGTCGTGCTGGTCACCCGGAGCACCCGGCCGACGAGGCCGTCGTTGTTGAGCACGGTCATGTCGGGACGGATGCCGGCCTCGGAGCCGGCGTCGATGGTCACCGTGTGGGAGAACGACTGGGCGGGGCCCAGCCCGACCACCCGGGCCGGCACGAGCGCGTAGCCGAGCTCGGCGGCGGTCGACGTGAGGCCGTCGTACTGCTCGAGCCGCTGGCGGTCGTAGCCGCTGGTGCGGGTCTCGGCGAGCAGCCGGGAGTTCTCCGCCTCGAGGTCGGCGATCCGCTCCTGCAGCGCGCCCTTCGAGCGGAACCAGTCGGGCACGGCCGTGAACGGGCGGACGACGGCGGCCACGCCGGTCTCGGCCGGGCCCAGCGTCTCGCCCACGACCCGTCGGGCGGGCTCCAGCGGGGAGTCGGCGCCCCCGCGGTAGTCGAGCGTGATGACGCTGAGGCAGGCGAGGACGAGCGCGACGAGCAGGGCGCGCGACGGCCGGTGGCGGGCGTCGAGCCGGTCGAGGCTCCCCCAGCGGCGCTCGCGCCCTCCGCCGGGGCCCCTACCGCCGGAGCTGCCGAACCCCATCAGAACCGCCTCGGCTCCGAGACCAGCACCTGCTGCAGCGCCTCGAACTCCTCGACGCAGCGGCCCGCGCCCAGCGCGACGCTGGTGAGCGGGTCCTCGGCGACGTGGACGGGCATGCCGGTCTCGTGGCGAAGCCGCTCGTCGAGGCCGCGCAGCAGGCCGCCGCCGCCCGTGAGCACGATGCCGCGGTCCATGATGTCGCCGGCCAGCTCGGGCGGGGTCTGGTCGAGGGTGGCGCGGACCGCGTCGACGATGGCGTGGAGCGGCTCCTCGAGGGCCTGGCGGACCTCGGCGCTCGACACGACGACCGTGCGCGGCAGCCCGGAGACCATGTCGCGGCCGCGGATCTCGGCCTCCGGCTCGTCGGGCAGCGGGAACGCCGACCCGAGTGTCATCTTGACCTCCTCGGCGGTGCGGTCGCCGAGCATGAGGGAGTACTCCTTCTTCATCCAGGCGACGATCGCCTGGTCGAGGTCGTCGCCGGCGGTCCGGATGGACAGGCTGGTGACGATGCCGCCGAGCGAGATGACCGCGACCTCGGTGGTGCCGCCGCCGACGTCGACGACCATGTTGCCGGTGGCCTGGTGGACCGGCAGGCCGGCGCCGATCGCGGCGGCCATCGGCTCCTCCACGATGTAGACCCGGCGGGCGCCCGCCTGGTAGCCGGCCTCCTTGACCGCGCGCTGCTCGACCGCGGTGATGCCGCTCGGCACGCAGATGACCATGCGGGGCTTCGCGAAGTAGCGCCGCCGGTGGACCTGCTGGATGAAGAACCGCAGCATCTGCTCGGTCGCCTCGAAGTCGGCGATGACGCCGTCCTTGAGCGGCCGGATGGCGGTGATGTTGTCGGGCGTGCGGCCCAGCATGCGCTTGGCCTCGTGGCCCACGGCGAGGATCTCGCCGGTGGACGAGTTGAGGGCGACCACGCTGGGCTCGTCGAGCAGGACCCCCTTGCCGCGGACGTACACCAGCGTGTTGGCGGTGCCGAGGTCCACGGCCATGTCGCGGCCGATGAAGCTGTTCGCCATGCCGGTGCCTCGCGGGTCGTCGCCCCCGGAGGGACGGGTCGGCCGGACGCACGGGTCGTCCGGTTGGGGAAGGTGGGGCGCGTGGTGCGTCCTGGGACGAGGGTATGAGCGCAGGACGCCCGCTCCCGGCAGGACACGCGAGCGTGGCGCGTGGTCTGCGTCAGCGACCGCGGGCCGGGACGGGCAGGTCCGGGGTCGGCTCCTCGCGGACGAGCCACGCGTCCCGCTCCCCCGCCGGCACCTCGACGCAGGGGGCGGTCACCTCGACCAAGGCCTCGTGGCCGTCGGGGGCGGTGCGCACCAGCGCGCCGGTGTCGCCGGCACCCTCCGCCGGGTCGCCGAGCAGCTCGGCCAGCACCTCCGCACGCTGCCGGGGCGGCACCTCCCAGCCGGCCAGCGAGAGCCGGACCGTGGCGGCGTACCGCACCCCGGCGAACCGGTCTGCGAAGGCGGGTTCGCAGCCGTCCCAGTCGCCGGTGGCGCTTTGGACCTCGCCGCCGGTGGCGCCGGACAGGTCGGTCGCCAGCGCGACCGCGGTGGCACGGACCTCGGCACGCTGCCGCTCGAGCACGGCCGCGCCGGTGTGGTCGACCCGGTCCCCGCCCCCGCCGCAGGCGGTCGCGGTCACCGCGAGCACGGCGAGGGCCGCCGCCGCAGAGGCCGTGCTCCGGATCTCGGTCACGGACGGCCGTCCGTGTCGGGCGCCTCCGGTGGGCGGTGCCACTCCGGGTCGTGCGGCGGGCCCCACCAGGGATCGGTCACGGGGCCAGCCAGGGTGACCGCGTCGTGGTCGCCGGTGACGACCAGACTGATGTTGCGCAGCGCTTCGGTGTCGTGGTCGAAGTAGCGGGCGTGGTCGGCGAGCCCGGGAAGGGCGGCACGGTCAGTCGACTCGGCGCGCACGCGCCGGGCGCCGAAGTCGTCCTCCGCCGGGTCGTCGCCGAGACCGCCTCCGGCGAGGCTCTCGAGGTGGAACGCGCCGTGGTTGGCGAGGTCGGCGACGGCGTCGCGGCTGTTGGCGACCGCCCACACGTGGGACGGGTCGAGGCCGGTGTCGGCGGCGTGGTCGGTGTCGCCGCCGGCGCCGGGGCTGCCGACGAGGACGAGGTCGTCGACCGGCAGGCCGTGGTCGTGGGCCGCGTGGCCGGCGGTCGTCGAGCCGTAGCTGTGGCCGACGACGGTCACGTGGGCGGGCTCGCCGTCCCGCCCGGCACGCAGCCCGTCGACGGCGTCGGCCAGCCGTTCGCCGCCGCGCGCGGCGTGATCCTCGCGCACGACGCCGGCCCCGTCCCAGCCCGCGTCCGGCCCGCCGTCCCACGGGACGTTGTCGGGAGCGTCGTAGCCGACCCAGGCCAGCACCGCCGGGGTCGCCGAGGCGTCGAGCACCCGGCAGGACTCGTAGAGCGTCACCGCGCGGGCGGCCTGGTAGGGGGCGCTGCCCGCGTCGGACCCGAGGCCCGGCACGACGACCGCGACGTCGTCGGCCACGTCCAGGTCGCCGACGGCGACCGCCACCGCCCCGTCGCCGTCGAAGGCTCGGGGGTCGTAGAGGTGGAGCTGCGCCGGCACCGGCTGCAGCGTGACCGGGTCGACGCCGGCCTGGGCAGTGGCCACGGCCTCGTGGGCCGCGCGGGCGTTGACCAGCCAGCGAGCCTCGTCGTCGCCGAGCCGGCCGAGGTCGGCAAGGAGCTCCCAGGCGGCGAGGTCGCGGTCGAGGGCGACGCGGTTGGCGGCGTCGCGCCACCGGGCGGGGATGCCGTCGAGGTTGCCGACGGCTCCCGGCGCGGCCGCGACGACCGCCCGCCGCTGGGCGGCGTCGAGGCCGTCCCACCAGGCCTTGACCACGCCCGGCGGGGCACCGTGGCCGGGCAGGCGGGAGAGCGCGGCGTCCGCGGGATCGGCCGCGTCGCCGAACCGGCGGAGCGCCCCGTCCAACCGGTCGAACCTCGTGAGGACGGCGCGCATCCCGGCCTCCTCGGCGGCGAGGTCGGCCGACCACCCGGCCACATCGGCGGCGAACCGGCGCACGGCGGCCGTCGCACCCGTGGCCGTGGCGGTGGGCACGTCGGCGAGCTCGGCGGCCAGGCGGGCGCGCTCGTCGAGCAGCACGTCGCGGCGTACCCGGAGCGACTCGAGCGCGTCGGCGTGGGCGTCCACCCGTCGTGCGACGTGGCGCAGCGCCAGGGACACGGCGTCGCCGCGACGGCCTGTGGGGCGGCTCGCCGCGTGGTAGGCGTCGGCGGCCAGCCCGGTCCAGCCGGCCACCTGCGCCGACCCGGCCGCGAACGAGCCGAGGTCGTCGACCTGCGCCGACGCGGCCAGCAGCACCGCGGCGCAGTCGCGGACGGCGGCCGGGTCCGCGTCGTACGACGGGACGGGCGGCAGGCTCATGCCGCGTCCCGCAGCAGGCCGCGGAGCGCGAGCACCCGGAGGGACACCTGGTGGTCGGTGGCGAGCAGGTCGGCGACCGTGTCGCGCAGCGCAGCGGCGTGCGCGGCCGCCTCCGCGGCGAGGTCGCCGACCCCGCGGGCCCAGCCGGCGGCGAACCGGGCGGCGTCGCCGCGCAGGGTCGGGGTGAACCCGCCTGTGGGCGCGACCGCGAGCCGACGGGCGGCCGACCACAGGTCGAGGTGCTGGCCGTCCCACCCCCGGGCCACCCGCACGACGTCGACCGGGACGAGCTCGAGCGCCGCGGCGGGACCAGTGGGGCCGGGGGCGGTCACGAGGCGACCAGGGCTCGGGCCCGGTCGTCGCCGACCAGCAACGGGGACGCCTCGACCTCGCAGAGCCAGGCGCCGGTGGCGGGTGCCCAGCCGGCACGGACGGTCAGCCGCCCGGCCCGGGCCACGACGCGGGCCGGCTGGTCGTCGTGGGCCTCGGAGAGCTGCACCGACCAGCCGTCGCAGGCGAGCACGCGGGCGACCCGCTGGAGGCCCTCGTCGCCGTCGGCGCGGGCCGCGGAGGTGCGGGCCCGCACGACCACGGACCCCGGCTGCGGGCCGAGGCCCAGTCCGACGTCGGCGGGGTCGCCGGGCGTCGGGTCGGCGTCGGCGAGGAGCCGGGCGACCTCGGCGACGCGGCGGACGGTGCCGGTCACCCGGACCTCGTCGACGACCTCGTCGTCCGGCGTGTCCGGCTGCCGCAGCAGCACGACGTCGACGTCGCGGTGGCGGCGCCGCAGCGCCCCCACCATCCCGGCGAGGAACGGCGGCAGTGCGGGTCTGGTCTGCTCCATGCCGGCAGACTGCCCGACCGGGAGACCGCCGAAACTGCCCGGAGGGCCGGGCTGTGGAGCACCCCGCCCGCGGCCGTCACGGTGGACGGCCGGTGGGCCGGTCCGGGCCCCGGTGGGCCGTTCAGCCGGGGCTCAGCCCGGGGTCAGCCGCGAGCCGACCGGGGGCCAGCCGGTGCTCAGGCCGTGGGGAACCAGATCCCGATCTCGCGCTCGGCGGACTCCGGGGAGTCGGAGCCGTGGATGAGGTTCTGCTGGACCGCGAGGCCCCAGTCGCGACCGAGATCGCCGCGGATGGTGCCCGGCAGCGCGGCCGTCGGGTCGGTGGCGCCGGCGAGCGCCCGGACGCCCTCGATGCAGCGGTGGCCCTCGACGACCATCGCGACGACGGGTCCGGAGAGCATGAACTCGACCAGCGGCTCGTAGAACGGCTTGCCCTGGTGCTCGGCGTAGTGCTCGGCGAGCAGCTCCGGGGTGGCCGAGCGCAGCTCCAGCCGCTCGAGCACGTAGCCCTTCGCCTCGATCCGGCGGATCACCTCGCCGGTGAGGCCGCGGCGGACCGCGTCGGGCTTGAGGAGGACGAGGGTGCGCTGCGTCATGGGCGGCACCCTATCCGCGGCCCGCCTCCCAGCCGAAGGCGGCCGCCCGTGCCGTGACGTCGGCCGGTGCGGGACCCACGGCGTCCTCGTCGGGGACCGGTGCGGAGGCGACCCGGCGCAGCGGGACGTGGCCGCCCCAGGAGCCGGCCGCGATGTCCTCGGGCTCGTCGCCGGGGCCGCCGGCCCTGACCTTGAGCGACGCCTCGCGCAGCGGCAGGGCGAGGACGGCGGTCGCGGCGAGCTCCTTGCGCGTGGCGGGCCGCAAGGTGGCCGACCTGCCGGGGACCATGTGGTCGACGATCAGGTCGAGCGCCCTCAGCCGCTCCGCGTGGTCCTCCACGGCCCGCACCCGGCCGATCACCACGGCGGAGCGGTAGTTCATCGAGTGGTGGAAGCCGGACCGACCCAGCACCAGGCCGTCGAGCTCCGTGACGGTCACGCAGACGGTCGCACCGGTGGCCGCGCCGAGCCAGCCCGCGGCGACCGAGCCGTGCAGGTAGAGGGTGCCGCCCTCGTCGGGCCCGTCGGGGTCGACGGCGTAGGCGGTGGGCAGCACGACCGGGTGCTCCCCGCGGACCAGACCGAGGTGCGCGACGAGGCCGTCGCGGAGCACGGCGTGCAGCTCCGCAGGGTCGGTGCGGGCGCGGTGGCGGCCCCGGCGCACGGTCGTGCGGTCGGTCGGGGACAGCACCGCGGTCGGGCTGGCGGTCGGGCTGGCGGTCGGGCTGGCGGTCGGGCTGGTCACGTGCCTATGCTGCCGCGTAAGTGGCCTGTCTCCACGGGCCACTTATCATCCACTTCAACAGGCCACTTGGGGAGACGCGATGCAGGCCACGCTCCCGGTCCGGCTCGACCGCGGCCACGCCGACCCGCTGGCCCGCCAGCTCTCCGGCCAGGTGCGCGACCTGGTCGCCAACGGGACCCTGGCCGTCGGCGACCGGCTGCCGAGCACCCGTCGGCTCGCCGCGGAGCTGGGCGTCTCGCGGTCGGTGGTGGAGCAGGCCTACGACCAGCTGCTCGCCGAGGGCTGGCTCGAGGGTCGCCACGGGGCCGGCACGTTCGTCTCCTCCAGCGGCGGCGCCCGCCCCGAGGTGCGGCCGGCCGCCGGTCCGCCCCGCACCGACGAGCGGGTGCGGCTCGACACCGGCACCCCGTGGATCGACCCCGCGCACGCCGCCGGCTGGCGGCGTGCCTGGCGCGACGTGTCCGCAGCCCGGCCGCCGCGGGGGTACGACGACTCCCGCGGCCTTCCCGAGCTGCGCCGGGCCCTCGCCGACCGCCTGGGACGGACCCGCGGTCTCGTGTGCGACCCCGACGAGGTCGTCGTGGTCTCCGGCACCACCGACGGGCTGCGCCACCTGCTCGGTGCACTCCGCCCGGGTCCCGTGGCCGTCGAGGACCCCGGCTACCGGGCTGCGGTCGAGGCCGTGCGCGCGGCCGGGCGCGCGGTGGTCGACCTCCCGGCGACCGCCCCGGTGGCCGACCTGAGCGGGACGGTGGCGGCGTACGTGACACCCGCCCACCAGCACCCGCTGGGCCGGATGATGCCCGCCGCGGACCGGCTGGCGCTGCTGGCCGCCGCCGGCCGCGCCGGGGCGGTCGTCGTGGAGGACGACTACGACTCGGAGTTCCGCTACGACGTGGCGCCGGTGCCGGCGCTCGCCAGCCTGGACCGGGAGAGGGTCGCCTACCTCGGCACCGCCTCGAAGTCGGTCGCCCCCAGCCTGCGACTGGGCTGGCTGGTGCCGCCGCCGGACCTGCTCGAGGCGATCAACCGTCGCCGTTCGGTGACCCACGAGGCGGTGCCGTGGCCGGTGCAGCGTGCGTTCCTGTCGCTGCTCCGCGACGGTTACGTCGACCGGGTGGTGCGCTCCGCGCGCCGCGTGTACGCCGCCCGGATCGGCCGGGTCGTCGACGCGCTCGCGCCGCACGCCGAGCTGGCCGGCCCGCCCGCCGGCATGTACACGACCTGGCTCCTCCCCCACGACCGCGCCGTGGCGGCGCGGGAGGCGGCCCGCGGGGCCGGCTTCGAGGTCACCCTGCTCGACGAGTACACCAGGTCGTCGGCGCTGACCGGGCTCGTCCTCGGCGTCGGCGGCTGCACCGACGCACAGCTCGACCGCGCGCTGGCCGCCCTCGTGGCGGCGCTGGCCGGCGCGGCTCAGCCCTCGTCGCCGGTCGGGGGCTCCGCCCCGGGGTCCTGACGGTCGGGGGCCTGGGCCTCGTGGGCGGCGTACGCGGCGGCGCGCTCGCGCTCGATCTTGTTGCCGAGGAGCACGGCCGTGGCCCACAGCCCGGCGAAGACCGCTCCCAGGAAGAACATCAGCGGGATCACGAAGCCGAGGCCGACGGCCGCGGCCTGCACCAGCCAGCCGGCACGGTAGGCCCACTCGGAGCGCAGCATCCCCGCCAGCAGCAGGCACACGACGGTGAGGCCGAGCCCGACGACCAGCGCCGTGCGCAACGGAACGTCGGCGATGGTGACCATCACCGGCGTGGTCAGCCCGAGCGTCACCGCCTCGAGGCTGAGGATCGCCGCGCACATCCCCCGCTTCGGGGAGCGCTCCGCGGCGGGCGCCGGCGTCACGCCCTCGCTGCTCACTGGTTCCTCGCGATCATCCGGCGGGCCTCGCCGACCGTGACCACCGAGCCGGTCACGAGGACCGCCCCTGAGCCGAGCCCGTCGCCGAACACCTGACCGGCCTCGGCGAGGGTGGCGGCCTGGTCGATGGCGTCGGCCAGGCTGGGCGCGACGGAGACGCGGTGCTCGCCGTAGATCTCGCGCGCCGTCGCGGCGAGCTGCTCGGCGGGCAGGGTCCGGTCGGTGGAGTTCTGGGTGCAGACGAGGTGGGCCAGGTGTGGCTCGAACGCCGCCAGCAGGCCCTCGTGGTCCTTGTCGTTCATGACGCCGATGACGCCCACCAGCGGGTGGAAGGTGAAGGAGTCCTCCAGCGCCGCCGCGGTCGCCTCCGCGCCGGCCGGGTTGTGGGCGGCGTCGAGCACGATCGTGGGGCTGCGCCGCACGACCTCGAGCCGGCCCGGCGAGGTCACCTCGGCGAACGCCGCACGCACCAGCTCGGCGTCGAGCTCACGGTCGGGCGCGAACGCCTCGACCGCGGCGAGGGCGACGGCGGCGTTCTGCGCCTGGTGCGCGCCGTAGAGCGGCAGGAAGACCTCGTCGTACTGGGCGCGGAGGCCCTTGAGCGAGAGCATCTGGCCGCCGACGGCCGGCACCCGCGACAGCACGCCGAACTCGACGCCCTCGCGGGCGACGGTGGCGCCGACCTCGGCGGCGCGCTGCAGGATGACCTCGGCCGCCTCGGGCGGCTGGTGGGCGACGACGGCGACGGAGCCGGGCTTGATGATCCCGGCTTTCTCGACCGCAATGGCGGCGGGGCTGTCGCCGAGGTAGCGGGAGTGGTCGACCGCGACGGGCAGCAGCACGGCCACGTCGGCGTCGACGACGTTGGTCGCGTCCCACGAGCCGCCCATCCCGACCTCGACCACGGCGACGTCGACGGGCGCGTCGGCGAAGGCGGCGTAGGCCATTCCGACGACCGTCTCGAAGAAGGACAGCGGGTGGGGCTGGTCCTCGTCGACGAGGTGGGTGTAGGGCGCGACGTCGTTGAAGGCGCGCACGAACTCATCGTCGGTCAGCGGCTCGCCGTCGACGGAGATCCGCTCGGTCATCCGCTCCACGTGGGGCGAGGTGAAACGGCCCGTGCGCAGCTCCATCGCGCGCAGCAGGGCGTCGATCATCCGCGACGTCGACGTCTTGCCGTTGGTGCCGGTCAGGTGGATGGTGCGGAACGCGCGCTGCGGGTCGCCGAGCATCTCGGTGAAGGCGCGGATGCGGTCGAGGGAGGGCTCGAGACGGGTCTCGGGCCAGCGCGACAGCAGCGCGTCCTCGACCTCGTCGTAGGTCTCCGCGAGCCGGGGGGAGGGAGTCTCACTCATGACCCGTCGAGTCTAGAGACCGGCTGGGGGCGGGGCCGAAACCGCGCGGCCGGGGGGCAGGCCGCGGCTGCGGCTTCACCACGGCATGTGGGCGCGCCCGCACCCCCCGTGGCGTACAGCACCCGGGAAGTGCTGCTCCACCACGGGACCATGGTGAAGCCGTGACCCGCTGCTCACGGCACCAGCACCAGGTTGGCCATGTCGACCACGCGGCGGAAGCCGAGCGCCTCGTAGATCTTGTTGGAGGTCGGGTTGGCCTGGTCGGTGAAGAGGCACACCCTCGCCCCTTCCGCGCGCAGCTGCCGCGACACCGCCGCCACGCCCGCGCTGGCGTAGCCGCGGCCGCGGTGCCGGCTCGGGGTGTAGACGGGGCCGATGCGGGCCACGCCGTACGCCGGCAGTCCGTGCCCGGTCAGGTGGACGGTCTCCCCCGCCTCGTCCTGCCACAACCAGACGCGGCGCTGCCCGATCCGCTGGAGCATGTCCGCGAGGTCGTGGTGCTCGAACGACGTCGCCTCGCTCCGGCCCGCCTGCTCGGCGGCGTCGGCGGCGAAGGCGTTGAACCACTCCAGCGCCAGCCCGGCGTCGTCCGGCGTCGCCGCCCGCAGCCGCCCCGGCACGGGAGCCGGCTCGACCAGCTCGCCGAGCTCGAACAGCCGGGTGTGCTCGTGGACCTCGGCCCGGCGACCGGTCAGCCGGGCCGCCTCGTCGGCCACGACCTGCGCGGTGGGGAGGCTGCCGTTGACGCCGCCGAGGTCCTCGCCGCGGTCCAGCACGGCCCGGGCCAGGGCGCGCGCCGCGGCCTCGGGCATCGCCAGCACGAACGGTGGGTGCGGCGCGAACGGTGCCGTCCGCATCGCCAGCCCGACCACGGCGCCCGACTGGTCGTGCACCGACGCCCACCAGCGAGGGTGGTCGGGCGACGGGTCACCGGCCATGACGGCAACCAGCGCCCGCTGGGTGGCGGTCGAGACGACGGTGGTCAGCAGCGGCTCCGCGGCAAGCAGGTCGCCCGCCACCGCCAGGAACGCAGCGGGGTCCTCGGTGACCTCGACCGCGTAGGTCTCGGGTCTCCCGGCGCCACTCATGCGGCGCAGCGTAGGGGCGGGAGTGGTGCAAGGTGCAACCGGTTACCCGCGTTCGAGCAGGTCACCCTAGGATTTCCCGCATGACCGAGACCCCACAGGCCCAGGCCCCGCAGACGACGAGCACCGACCCGCGTGCCGTCGTCGTACCGGAGAAGCCGGCACTCGAGGGCCTCGAGGAGAAGTGGGGCGCCCGCTGGAAGGCGGACGACACCTACGCCTTCGACCGGACCCAGCCCCGCGAGAACGTCTACTCCATCGACACGCCGCCCCCGACGGTGAGCGGCAGCCTCCACGTCGGCCACGTCTTCTCCTACACCCACACCGACCTCGTCGCCCGCTTCCAGCGGATGCAGGGCAAGTCGGTCTTCTACCCCATGGGCTGGGACGACAACGGGCTGCCCACCGAGCGCCGGGTGCAGAACTACTACGGCGTGCGGTGCGACCCCTCGCTCCCCTACGACCCCGACTTCACCCCGCCGGAGAAGCCGGACCCGAAGAAGCAGGTGCCGATCTCGCGGCCCAACTTCATCGAGCTCTGCGAGGAGCTCGTCGAGCAGGACGAGCAGGTCTTCGAGCAGCTGTGGCGCACCCTCGGGCTCTCGGTCGACTGGAACCAGCACTACACGACCATCGGCCAGGCGGCCCAGACCGTCAGCCAGCGCGCCTTCCTGCGCAACTTCGCCCGCGGCGAGGCCTACCTCTCCGAGGCGCCGACGCTGTGGGACGTCACCTACCAGACCGCCGTGGCGCAGGCCGAGCTCGAGGCCCGCGATTACGCCGGCCACTACCACCGGGTCGCCTTCCATGCTCGACCTGGGCGGCCCGACGGCGCTGATCGGATCTACATCGAGACCACCCGTCCCGAGCTGATCCCGAGCGTCGTGGCGCTGATCGCCCACCCCGAGGACGAGCGGTACGCCGACCTGTTCGGCACCACCGTGACCTCGCCGGTGTTCGGGGTCGAGGTCCCGGTCCTGGCGCACGAGGCCGCCGAGCCCGACAAGGGCGCCGGCATCGCGATGTGCTGCACCTTCGGCGACCTCACCGACGTCATGTGGTGGCGCGAGCTGCAGCTGCCGGTGCGCACCCTCATCGGGCGCGACGGCCGGATGTCCCGCGAGACGCCCGAGTGGCTCTCCCACGAGCCGGCCGCGGCGGCGTACGAGGACCTCAAGGGCAAGACCGCGTTCTCCGCGCGGGAGGCCGTGGTCGCGAAGCTCCGCGAGTCCGGCGACCTCGACGGCGAGCCCACCCCGACCCAGCGGATGGCCAACTTCTACGAGCGGGGCGACAAGCCGCTCGAGATCGTCGCCACCCGCCAGTGGTACATCCGCAACGGCGGCCGCGACGCCGACCTGCGCCGCCAGCTCATCGAGGACGGCGGCCAGATCACCTGGATCCCGGCCCACATGCAGCACCGCTACGACAACTGGGTCGGCGGCCTCAACGGTGACTGGCTGATCTCGCGCCAGCGGTTCTTCGGCATCCCGTTCCCGGTCTGGTACCCGCTCGACGCGGACGGCGAGCCCGACTACGCCCACCCGCTCATGCCGTCCGAGGCCGAGCTGCCGGTGGACCCGTCGACCGACGCGCCGAACGGCTACGAGGAGTCCCAGCGCGGCAAGCCCGGCGGCTTCATCGGCGACCCGGACGTGATGGACACCTGGGCCACCTCGTCGCTGACCCCGCACATCGCGGGCGGCTGGGGCACCGACGACGACCTGTTCGGGCGGGTGTTCCCGATGGACCTGTGCACGCAGGGCCACGACATCATCCGCACCTGGCTCTTCGGCCGGGTGGTCCGGGCGCACTTCGAGCACGGCCGGGTGCCGTGGACCCACGCCATGCTCTCCGGCTGGATCCTCGACCCCGACCGCAAGAAGATGTCGAAGTCCAAGGGCAACGTCGTCGTGCCGACCGAGATCCTCGAGAAGTTCGGCGCGGACGCCGTCCGCTGGCGCGCCGCGATGGCGCGCCCCGGCCTCGACTCCCCCTTCGACGAGAGCCAGATGAAGGTCGGCCGCCGACTGGCCATGAAGGTCCTCAACGCCTCGAAGTTCGTGCTCGGCGGCGTCGGCGCGACCTCGCTCGACCACTACGCGGTCAGCGACCCGGTCGACTGCGCCCTGCTCGGCAGGCTCGAGGTCGTGGTCGGCCGCGCCACCGAGGCGTTCGAGGCCTACGACTACACCACCGCGCTCGAGGTGGCCGAGAAGTTCTTCTGGGAGTTCTGCGACGACTACCTCGAGCTGGTCAAGGAGCGGGCCTACGACGAGGACGGCGGCGAGGCGACGGCCTCGGCCCGCGCCACGCTGGCGATCGCGCTCCAGGTCCAGCTGCGGCTCCTGGCGCCGTTCCTGCCCTACGTGACCGAGGAGGTCTGGTCGTGGTGGCAGGAGGGCTCGATCCACCGGGCCCCCTGGCCGGTCGGCACCGACCTCGGCGCCGCCGCGGCCGCCGACCCGAGCATCATCGACGCCGTCGCGGCCGCCCTCGGCGGCATCCGGGGCGCCAAGTCGACCGCCAAGGTGTCGATGCGCGCCGAGCTGTCCCGGGTCACCATCACCGGCCCGGCCCAGCAGATCGACATGGTGCGCTCCGCCGAGCACGACCTGCGGCGCGCCGGCAAGGTCACCGGCGAGCTGACCCTCGTCGTCGACGAGAACGCCGAGGCGATCAGCGTGGACGCCGAGGTGGCCGCCACCGACTGACCGGTCGGCAGCCCCCAAGTCACGGGCCCGGCCGGCGACCACTGGTCGCCGGCCGGGCCGGTTGCTTTGTCGGGCCCCGCGGGGGCGTCAGCCGTCAGCGCGAGGCGCGAGCGGCCTGCCGCAGGCCGCGGGCGAGGCCCCGGACGACCTCGCCCCGACGGAGGCCGGGCCGGGCCTCGTCCTCGTGCTCGCCCACGTGCTGGTCGTCTACGTCCGCGTCGGCGCCCGCCCCGGTGTCGACAGCGGTGCCGCCCTCGTCACCGGTGGTGGTGGCGGCGCCCCCGGGCAGCTCGGCCCACGGCCCGTGGTCCTCGTGGCCCGCGCCGTGCCGGGCGGAGCGCAGCGCCCGGACGACCACGCCCCGCGTCACGGAGCCGGCCAGCGCGCTGACGACGTGCTCGAGCCGGGCCAGCGCGGTCGCCGGACCCTTGCCGTGGCCGTTGCCGTGGCCGTGGCCCGCCGTGTGGCCGTGACCGTGACCGTGACCGTGACCGGCACCCTGGCCCTGCCCGACCTCGTCGAGGTCGTCCTCGTCGGGGGCGACGTCGTCGTCGACATCCCCCGGGTCGAGGTCGTCGAGCTCGTCGAGGTCGTCGGCGCCCGGCTGGCCGCCGCGGCCCTCGCCCTGGTCCTTGCCCGCGTCCCCGCGACCCCCGCGACCCGGATGCGATTCGGTGTCGCCGGTCGTCTGCGCGGCCTGCTGGACCGCTGGGGCGGCCGCAACCGGGACGGGTGCCGCCACGGCGGACGCCACCGCCTCAGCCGGCTCCTCGGTGGGTCGGCCGGCGTGGTGTACGCCGGGCACCGGCGGGTCCGACAGTGGAACGAGCTCCGAGGACGCGACGACCGAGCTGGGCGCCTCGCGGCCCCACTGGGCGCCGGAGCGCACCTGGTCGGCGATCACGAGAGAGCACACCAGCGCCACCACGATGAACGCGTAGAGAGGTCGCTTGTGGTCGACGCTCACCGACTTGCCTTCCTGCCGAGATCAGGGATGCCCATTCTTCCGGTCGGAGACGCCGCACGACGAACCCGGGCACACAAATGGCACGGAGTGACTACCCGTCCGGGCCCAACGGCCCAGACGGTCCTGGCCCGCTCGGGTCAGGCGGACTTCTTCTTCTTGGCCTCGGCCTCGCGCGGCACCAGCGTCGGCGGCACCTCGTCGGCGACGACCTCGCGGGTCACGATCACCTTGCCGATGTCGCCACGGGAGGGCACGTCGTACATGACGTGCAGCAGGACCTCCTCGATGATGGCGCGCAGGCCGCGGGCGCCCGTGCCGCGCTCCATCGCCTTGTCGGCGATCGCCATCACGGCCCCGGGCTCGAACTCGAGCTCCACGCCGTCGAGCTCGAAGAGCTTCTGGTACTGCTTGATGAGCGCGTTGCGGGGCTCGGTGAGGATCTGGACCAGGGCCTCGTTGTCGAGCTTGCTCACGCTCGCGATGAGCGGGAGCCGGCCGATGAACTCAGGGATCAGGCCGAACTTGGTGAGGTCCTCGGGCCGCACCTGCGCCAGCAGGTCGTCGGCCTCGCGCTCGGCCTGGCCGCGGACCTCGGCGGTGAAGCCGAGGGTCTTCTTGCCGACCCGCTGCTCGACGATGTGCTCGAGCCCGGCGAACGCGCCGCCCACGATGAACAGGATGTTCGTCGTGTCGATCTGGATGAACTCCTGGTGGGGGTGCTTGCGCCCGCCCTGCGGCGGCACCGAGGCGGTGGTGCCCTCGATGATCTTGAGCAGCGCCTGCTGCACGCCCTCGCCGGAGACGTCGCGCGTGATCGACGGGTTCTCGGCCTTGCGGGCCACCTTGTCGATCTCGTCGATGTAGATGATGCCGGTCTCGGCCTTCTTGACGTCGTAGTCGGCGGCCTGGATCAGCTTGAGGAGGATGTTCTCGACGTCCTCACCGACGTAGCCGGCCTCCGTCAGCGCCGTGGCGTCCGCGATCGCGAACGGCACGTTGAGCATCCGGGCCAGGGTCTGGGCGAGGTAGGTCTTGCCGCAGCCGGTCGGGCCGATGACGAGGATGTTGGACTTGGCGACCTCGACGACCTCGTCCTTGGAGTGCTTGCCGCCCGCCGGCTGCAGCCCGGCCTGGACCCGCTTGTAGTGGTTGTAGACCGCGACCGCGAGCGACTTCTTCGCCTGCTCCTGGCCGATCACGTAGGAGTTGAGGAACTCGAAGATCTCCTTGGGCTTGGGCAGCTCGTCGAGGCTGACCTCGGTGCCCTCGCTGAGCTCCTCCTCGATGATCTCGTTGCACAGGTCGATGCACTCGTCGCAGATGTACACGCCCGGCCCGGCGATGAGCTTCTTGACCTGCTTCTGGCTCTTCCCGCAGAAGGAACACTTCAGCAGGTCACCACCGTCACCGATGCGCGCCACGGGTCATCCTCCGGTCTGGGTCCAACGAAAAGCCGAGCCGTACGACGGTACCTCGGCCCGCCCCCCGAAGGGTGGCGGACACGAGGATCCCGTCGTCGGTCGTCGGCCGGGGGTTCATCTCGAACGGGTGGTCGGTCGGCCTGCTCAGCGGGTGAGCGCGGGCGTGCCCTTGCGGGACTCGATCACCGAGTCGATGAGGCCGTAGTCGACGGCCTGCTCCGCGGTCAGGATCTTGTCGCGCTCGATGTCCTGGCTGACCTGGTCGCGGTCGCGGCCGCTGTGGTCGGCGATCATCTTCTCGAGCAGCTCGCGCATCCGCAGGATCTCGTTGGCCTGGATCTCGATGTCGGAGGTCTGGCCGAACGTGCCCTCGGTGTAGGGCTGGTGGATCAGGATGCGGCTGTTCGGCAGCGCCATCCGCTTGCCGGGCGTGCCGGCGGCGAGCAGGATCGCGGCGGCCGAGGCGGCCTGACCGATGCAGACGGTCTGCACGTCGGGCTTGATGAAGTTCATCGTGTCGTAGATCGCCGTCAGCGCCGTGAACGAGCCACCGGGGCTGTTGATGTAGATCTGGATGTCCTGGTCGGGATTCATCGACTCCAGGCACATCAGCTGCGCGATCACCGCGTTGGCGACGTCGTCCGAGATGGGCGTGCCGAGGTAGATGATGCGGTCCTCGAACAGCTTGGCGTAGGGGTCGATGCGGCGGAACCCGTAGGAGGTCCGCTCCTCCCACTGCGGGATGTAGTAGTTCATGTCGGGTCCTCCGGTCAGTCCTTGGTGCGGGCCGGGCGGCCCTCGTCGGCCGCCTCGCGGGCGCTGGTGATCACCTGGTCGATGAAGCCGTACTCCTTGGCCTGGTCGGCGGTGAACCACCGGTCACGGTCGGCGTCGGCGATGACCTGGTCGAGCTCCTGGCCGGTGTGGGTCGAGATGAGCTCGAGGAGGACCTTCTTGATGTGCAGTGACTGCTGCGCCTGGATCTTGATGTCCGAGGCCGAGCCGCCCATGCCGGACGACGGCTGGTGCATCATGATCCGCGCGTGGGGCAGGGCGTAGCGCTTGCCCTTGGTGCCGGCGCAGAGCAGGAACTGGCCCATCGAGGCGGCGAGGCCCATGCCGACCGTCGCCACGTCGTTGGGGATGTAGTTCATCGTGTCGTAGATCGCCATCCCGGCGTCGACGGAGCCACCGGGGCTGTTGATGTGCAGGAAGATGTCGGCCTCGGGGTCCTCAGCGGAGAGCAGGAGGAGCTGGGCGCAGATCGCGTTGGCGTTCTGGTCGCGCACCTCGGACCCGAGGAAGACGATCCGCTCTCGCAGCAGTCGCTGGTAGATGTGGTCGTCGAGTCCGTACATCGACGCAGCGCCGTTCATCTGGGGGCTGGAGTTCTGGGTCACGAGTGCGACCCTAGCCCCCGTCGCCCAGACATCCACGCGCAATCCCCCGCTGTTCGCCGACAGCAGATTTCGTCCCGGCCGGACCGGGCCCGGCGGCGACGCGGCGGCGTAGGCTCGGCCGCGAGGAGATGGCAGAGGAGGTGCCCATGCCACCCGACCGGTCGTCGGACCGCACCCTGGAGGACGTCAGCGCCCCGAGCCGGGTGGCCGGCGAGGGCGAGGGCATCGGGCGCGACGAGCTCCACCTCGCGTCGCGCAACCACGCCATGCCGCTGGAGGCACTGCGGGCCGACCTCACCCCGCCCGGGCTGCACTACGTGCTGACCCACTACGACATCCCCTTCGTGGACGCGCAGGCCTGGCGGCTGCGGCTCGCCGGCGGCGGGGGCGCCCCCGTCGAGCTCGGCCTCGACGACCTGCGGTCGCGGCCGCAGCACACCGTGCGGGTGACGATGGAGTGCGCCGGCAACGGCCGCGCGGTCCTCGAGCCCCGGCCGGTGAGCCAGCCGTGGCTCACCGGTGCCGTCGGCACCGCCGAGTGGACCGGCGTACCCCTGACCGACCTGCTGACCGAGCTCCACCCGCCCGGCGGCGCCACCCACGTCGTGTTCACCGGTCTCGACCACGGCGTGGAGCGGGGCGTCGAGCAGGACTACCAGCGCGGCCTGGCGCTCGACGACGAGGTCATCGGCCACGCGGTGGTGGCACTGGAGATGAACGGCGCCCCGTTGCCGGCGCAGCACGGCTTCCCGGCGCGGCTGGTGGTCCCTGGCTGGTACGGCATGGCCCATGTGAAGTGGCTGCGCGAGATCTCGCTCCAGGACTCGCCGTTCGAGGGCTTCCAGCACCACGCCTACCGGCTGCGGGCCGAGGCCGACGACCCCGGCACCCCGGTCACGCGGATCGAGCCGCGCGCGCTGCTGGCGCCGCCGGGCTTCCCGGACTTCATGAGCCGCACCCGCGTGCTGCGCCCCGGCCCCGTGGCGCTGGAGGGCCGCGCCTGGTCGGGCTGGGGACCGGTCGTCCGGGTCGAGGTCAGCACCGACGACGGTGCGACCTGGACGGACGCCGACCTCGGCGCGGAGGCCGGGCGGTGGGCGTGGCGGCGGTTCACCGCCGCCTGGGAGGCCACCCCGGGCACCCACGCGCTCCGGGTGCGCGCGCACGACGCCACCGGCCGGGTGCAGGGCACCGAGCCCGACTGGAACCGCGGCGGGTTCACCAACAACGCCGACCTGGCGCTCGAGGTCGTGGTGCTGCCCGCCCCCTAGTCCGGGAGACGGGTCGGGCACGGACCGGGTCAGGCCCGGTCGTGCGCGAGGAGCAGGCGCCGGAGCGCGTCGGCGACCGCCCGCCCGGCGGCCGGGTCCAGCGGCGCGAGGAACTCCCGGTCCACCGCGAGCACCGCCTCGAGCGCCCGCTCAGCCCGGCGCCGGCCCACCCGGGTGAGGCGTACCCGCACCGAGCGGCCGTCCTCGGCGTCCGGCACCCGCACGACCAGCCCGTTGCGCTCGAGGCGGTCGAGCCGGGTGGTCATGGCACCGGTGGTGATCAGCGCCTGGGCACTGAGGTCCTTCGGGTGGAGTCCGACCTGGCCGCCCTCGCGCCTGACGGTGTTGAGCACGTCGAAGTCACCGAAGCTGAGGTCGAGCAGTCGCAGTGCCGCCTCGATCCGCTGCTGCAGGAGTGCCGCGCAGCGGAGCAGCCGGCCGGCGACCGCGAGATCGGACACGTCCACCCCGGGGGACACCTCGCTCCAGGCCGCCAGCATCCGGTCGACGTGGTCCAGACGGTTCGCGGGCACAGGAAGAAGATACCTTGCTATCAAGTTATCTCGGTCGATGTCTTGGAACCAAGGCATCTCCCGAGAGGAGAGAGCGCATGACTGCGTACGCACTGTTCGACAACCTGAGCGTCGAGGACGAGGCCGGCCTCGACGAGTACCGCTCCCGGGTCAAGGCCGTCGTGGAGAGCTTCGGCGGCCGCTACCGGGTCGTGGGTGGCGACTGGGAGACGCTCGAGGGAGACAGGGCGCTGACCTTCCCCGTGCTCATCGAGTTCCCGGACGCCGGCGCAGCCCGGGCCTGGTACCACTCCGACGAGTACCGCCCGCTGCGGGAGCTGCGACAGCGCTCGGCGAGGGTCGACGCCGTGCTCATGTCGACGGACGACCCGACCGCGCTGCTCGACGGCTGACCGGGGCGACGGTCAGGCCAGCCACTCCCGCAGCGCCCGGTGCACCGCGGGGTGGTTGAGCAGGTCGAAGTGGCCCGCGCCGCCGACGTGCAGCACGTCCGCGCCCGGGAAGAGCTCGCCGCCGGCGCGGTCCCGGCCGTACGCCGAGTCCACTCGCACCAGCACGTCACCGAGCAGCTGCCCGAGCGGGTGGCGCGACGAGCGGCTGAGGGTGGCCGCGACGAGGTGGTAGCGGGCGTGCGGCAGGGGCGGCACGTCCTCGGCGAGCCCCGCCACCAGGTCGCGCACGCCGAGCGAGCGGTGGTCGAGGATCCGGCCGAACGCCGCGGTCTCGGGGAGCCGCCCCAGACCCCGGCTGCCGTGGCCGACCCCGGTCGCCAGCGGCGCCCCGAGGTGCGGCGTTCCCAGCGTCACGACGTCGGTCACCAGCCGGGTCCACGGCCGCTCCGACCACTCCGCACCCGTGGCGACGGCCGCCGCGACCCGCATGACCAGCCCGCCCATCGAATGGCCGACCAGCGCCACGCGCGTGACCTCGACCGGCCAGGCGTCGACGAGGTCCTGCAGCAGCGAGCAGAGCGCGACGCCGTTGGCCCGCAGGCCCAGGCCGGTGTTGGCGCGGAGCAGCACCGGGGTCCAGCCCACGGCGCGCAGCATCTCCGGGTAGGTCGTGCCGACCCGCTCGCGTCCCCGCTGCCAGTGGCCCTCGTGCTCGCACAGGCCGTGGAGCAGCACCACCACCCGGCCCGCGGCGTCCGGGAAGGCGTCGCGGAGGGCCTCGGCCTCGAGCGGCACGTCGCGCCCGTCGACGCGGACGGCCATCTGGATCGCGAGCCGCGGCCGCTCCTGCGCCAGCCGGTCGCCGATCAATCCGTTGACGGCCGACCCGAGGAACCGGCCCCGGGCGTCGTCGTCGAGCCGGGGCCCGACGCCGGTCGCGGCCACGCGGTCGAGACCGGCCGACGCCGCCCGCAGGCCGCCGCCGAGACCGGCGTACACCGCACCCGCGATGCCGCGGTGGAGCCGCTCGGCCGCCGAGCCACCGCCCCGCCGCGGCCCGCCGACCAGGCCGTGCACCCGGTCGACCCACGCCAGGTGGGTGTCGCGCACGGTGCGGACCACCAGCTCGTCGGCCACCGCCGCGACCAGCGCGAGCGCGTCGAGCACCCCCGGGCCGTCACTCCTCCGCCTGCGCGCCGCGTCCACGCACCCATCCTAGGCGGTTCAGTGAACAGTCGTACACCCAATTGTGGGGAGGTCGGCTCCGAGGGCGCAGCAAATGGGCGACGCCCCGGACAGTCGTGCTGTCCGGGGCGTCGTGCCGTGCGGGGCGGGACTCAGGCGTCCGCCTTCTCCTCGGCCTGCTCGTCGTCGGCGGGCGCCTCGTCGGCGGCCTCGGCGTCGGCCTCGGCGTCGGCCTCCGACTCGGGCTCACCGATGGTGCCGTCGGGGCGAAGGTTCTTCAGCTCGACCACGTTGCCGGAGGCGTCCTTGACGGTGGCGTTCTCGACCAGCGTCGCGAGCGCCTTGCCGCGCAGGATCTCCTGGACCAGGTCCGGGATGTGGTTGTGCTCGAACATGTGGTTCGCGAACTCCTGCGGGTCCTGGCCGGACTGCTGGGCGCGACGCACGAGGTGCTGGGAGAGCTCGTCCTGGTTGACGCCGTACTCCTCCTTCTTCGCGATCTCGTCGAGCACGAACTGTGCGGTGACGGCGTCGCGGACCCGGCGCTCGAGCTCGGCCTCGAACTCGTCCTGGGTCTGGCCCTCGTCCTCGAGGTACTTCTCGAAGGTGATGCCGGCGTAGGCGAGCTGCTGCTCGATGTTCTGGCGGCGGGCGTTGAGCTCGTCGGTCACGATCCCCTCGGGGAGCGGGATCTCGACCTTCTCGAGCAGCGCCTCGAGCACCGCGTCACGGGCGGCGGCGGCCTGCTCGAGGCGCTTGCCGCGGCCGAGCCGCTCGCGGACGTCGGCGGTGAGCTCCTCGACGGTGTCGAACTCGGAGGCCATCTGGGCGAACTCGTCGTCGGGCTCGGGCAGCTGCTGCTCCTGCACCGCGGTCACCTTGACGAGGACCTCGACGTCCTGGCCGACCAGGTCGCCACCGACGAGCTGCGAGGAGAAGGTCTTCTCCTCGTCGGCCGACATGCCGACGAGCGCCTCGTCGAGACCCTCGATCATGCCGCCGCGGCCGACCTTGTAGGACATCCCGGAGACCTCGCCGCCCTCGACGACCTCGCCGTCCTGGAGGGCCTTGAGGTCGAGGGTGACGAAGTCGCCCTCGGCAGCCGCGCGGTCGACGTCCACGAGGGTGCCGAACCGCTCGCGCAGCGCGCCGAGCTGCTCCTCGACGTCCTCGTCGGTGACCTCGATGTCCTCGACCTCGGCCTGGAGGCCGTCGTAGGCGGGGAGCTCGACCTCGGGCTTGATGTCGACCTCAGCGGTGAACTCGAGCGCGTCGTTGTCGTCGAGGCGGGTCACCTCGATCTCCGGCTGCGCCAGGGGCTCGAGGTCGTTGCTCTGCAGCGCCTCGATGTACTTCTTCGGGAGGACGTCGTTGACGGCCTCGCTCAGGACGGCCTCGCGGCCGACCTGGCGGTCGATCACGGCGGGCGGGACCTTGCCACGACGGAAGCCGGGGACGTTGATCTGCTGGGCAATCTTCTTGTACGCCGCGTCGAGGCTCGGCTTGAGCTCCTCGAAGGGCACCTCGACGGTCAGCTTGGCCCGGGTCGGGCTCAAGGTCTCGACGGCGCTCTTCACAGGTCGTCTCCTCATTCAATCTGGTTCCGGGTGGACGTCGGGGCGACAGGACTCGAACCTGCGATCTCCTGCTCCCAAAGCAGGCGCGCTAGCCACTACGCTACGCCCCGCCAAGGTGGGCCCCCAGAACTGTCTCGGGCCCCTCTTGGAGCGGATGACGGGAATCGAACCCGCGTAGCCAGTTTGGAAGACTGGGGCTCTACCATTGAGCTACATCCGCGCGCGAACGACCGGCCTGCAGGCAGGCCGGATCCGCGGAGGTCATCGTGCCACACCCGGGGTCACGCCCCGTAACCGAGGCGGCGTCCGCAGCGGCGTACCAGCCGCTCAGGAGCGGTACACGAGCAGCAGCGCGCGGTCGTCCTGGCGCGACCCGAGCGCCTCGATCATCCGGACCGCTCCGCCCTCGAAGTGGCCGCGCAGCAGCTGCTCGGCCTTGCCGAGCATCCGGTCGATGCCCAGCCCGATCTCGCGGCTCGGCGTCTCGACGAGGCCGTCGGTGTAGAGCAGCATCGCATCACCGCGCCGCATCTGGCCGTGCACCGACGGGAACTCCGCACCCGGGAGCAGCCCGAGCGCGGGACCCTCTGCCGGGTGGACGGCCCAGCGGCCCGAGCCCGCGGCCCGCTGCGCGGCCGGCGGGTGGCCGGCCGAGCGCAGCACGTAGTCGCCGGTGGCGAGGTCGAGGGAGAGGTGGACCGCCGTGGCGAAGCCCTCGTCCCAGTCCTGGCGCAGCAGGTAGTCGTTGGCGGCCGGCAGGAAGTCCTCCGGCCGCAACGAGCCGAGCAGGCCGCCGAACGCGCCCGACAGCAGCAGCGCCCGGGTGGCCGCCCCCTCCCCCTTGCCGGAGACGTCGACGACGGCGACGTCGAAGCGGTCCCCGTGCGGCGACATCGAGGTCACCACGAAGTCGCCGGCGAACGGGGTGCCGCCGGCCGAGCGCAGCGCCTGCTCGGCGTGCCACGGCCGCGGCAGCTCCGGGATCTGCCCCTGCCCCTGGATCCGGTCGCGCAGGTCGATCAGCATCAGCTCGCCCCGGGCACCCGCAACGCCGAGCCGGGAGCGGCGGAAGGAGGTGATGAGGATGATGAAGCCGGCAATGAAGAGAACGAGCACGCTCAGCACGATCCGCAGCTCGACCTCGTCCTGCGACGCGACGCCCAGCACCACCAGCACGAGCATGAAGACCACGAACCACGGCAGGTGCCGGGGGCCGAGCCGCAGACTGCCGATGAGCATGGGCAGCACCATGGAGCTGAGCGGGACGTGGTGCGGCTGCCAGTAGACGAGGCTCGCGAGGCCCAGCGCGAAGAGCACCAGCACCCGCACGTCGCGGCTCTCGCGGGGCAGGACCCGACGCTGCACGCCGTACCAGGTGCGCTGCACGGACCGGCGGTTGCCGGGCGCGGTCGCGACACGGGTTGCGCTCATCGTCCTCGGCTCTCGTCGGGGGTCGGGCTCACTGTACGGCTCGCGACCGGAATCGGGGCTGGCATCGCGGACACCAGAACAGGTTCCGGCCGAGCAGCACCTCCGTGCGGACCGTGGCCCCGCACACGTGGCAGGTCTGCCCCGCGCGACGGTAGACGTAGACCTCGCCCCCGTGGTCGTCGACACGCGGCGCCCGGCCCATCGCCTCGGGCAGGTGCTCGGGGCGCACGGTGTCGATCCGGCCCGTCCGCACGCCCTCGGTCATCAGGTCGACCAGGTCCTCCCACATCGCCCGGAACTGGCCGGAGCGCAGCGTGCTCCCCGGGCGCAGCGGGTCCATCCGGTGGCGGAACAGCAGCTCCGCCCGGTAGACGTTCCCGATTCCCGCGATGATGTCCTGCTGCATCAGGAGGCCGCCGATGGGGGCCCGGCTGCGGCGGATCCGCTCCCACGCCGGGGTCGGGTCGGTGCCCGGGCGCAGCGGGTCGGGTCCGGAGCGTGCGACCAGGGCGTCGCGCTGCTCGCCGGTCAGCAGCTCGCAGGCAGTGGCGCCGCGCAGGTCGGCGTACGACGTCCCGCCAGGGCCGTCAGCGGCCACCAGGCGCAGCCGCACCTCACCCACGGGCTGCGGCACCTCGGCCGCGCCGGTGACCACGTCGAGCTTTCCGTAGAGGCCGAGGTGCACGTGGACGAACCGCTCGGCCGGAAAGGCGATGAAGAGGTGCTTGCCCCACGCCTCGGCCGCCTCGAGCGCCTGTCCGTCCACCAGCGCCGCGCCGTCGGCGAACCGGCCCTGCGGGCTGCTCGCCCGCACCCGGCGGCCGCCGAAGACCCGGGTCAGCTCACCGGCCAGGCGGTGGAGGGTGTGCCCCTCAGGCATCGTCCCCGGAGACGTCGGCCTCCTCGGCGTCGCCGGAACCGTCAGTGCCCGCAGGACCCTGCAGCGCCGACTCCGGCAGCGGCGGCAGTTCGCCGCTCTCCTCGTACGTCGCGAGCTGGCCGATCCGGCGGACGTGCCGCGCGTCGCCCGGGAAGTCTGTGGCGAGGAAGGTCCCGACGAAGCTGGTCATGTCGTCGAGCGAGTGCATCCGGCCGCCCACGGCGACGACGTTGGCGTCGTTGTGCTCGCGGGCGAGGACCGCGGTCTCCTCCGACCAGACCAGGGCGGAGCGGATGCCGCGCACCTTGTTGGCGGCCATCTGCTCGCCGTTGCCCGAGCCGCCGATCACGACGCCGAGGCTGTCGAGGCCCTCGGCACGCTCCGCGGCGACCGCCTCCGCGGCGCGCAGGCAGAAGACGGGGTAGTCGTCGAGCGCGTCGTAGACGAACGGCCCGTGGTCGACCGGCTCGTAGCCGTGGTCGAGGAGCCACGCCATCAGGTGGTCCTTGAGGTCGAGGCCGGCATGGTCGGAACCGAGGTGCACGCGCATGCGGCGGATTCTGTCAGGACGCGTGCTGGCGGAGGTACGCGGCCACCTGGCCCATCAGCGACGCTGCGGCGGGGAACACACCGGGGTGCCGCCAGAAGCCGTGGACCTGTCCCTGGTAGCGGGTGGAGACGACCTCGACCCCCTCCTCCACGAGCCGGGCGGCGAGGTGCTCGCCCTCGTCGCGCAGCGGGTCGTGCTCGGCCGTGACGACCAGCGTCGGGGGCAGCGTGCCGAGCCGGTCGGACAGCAGCGGCGCGAGGTCCGGGTGGGGGTGGGACAGGTCGGCCGCCGAGGCGGCGTACTGCTGCCAGTACCAGGCGCCCTCACGCGGGTCGAAGCCGTCGGCGTGGGTCCGGTAGGAGTCGAAGCCGGCGGTGGGGTCGAGGAAGGGGTAGATGAGCACCACCGCCCGGAACGCGCCGGGGTGGCGCAGCGCCGCGACCAGGGCGAGGTTGCCGCCGGCGCTGTCGCCGTGCGCGAAGCGCGGCCCCGGGAGCCTGGCCCCGTCCGGCCCCTCGAGCCAGCCGACCACGGTGGAGACGTCGTCGGGCGCCGCGGGGAACCGGTGCTCGGGCGGGCGCCGGTAGTCGACACTCAGCACCCGCAGCCGGCTGCGGTTGGCCAACCGGCGCGCGGAGGCGTCGTGGACGTCGACGTCGTTGAAGACGAAGCCCCCGCCGTGCACGTGGACCACGACCCCGTCGGTGGCCTCCGCGGGCACGTAGAGCCGGCAGCGCACCCCGTAGGCGTCGACGTCGCGCACCTCGGCGACGTCCTCACGCGGCTCGGCCGCCGCCTCCGCGCGGTCCCGGACGCGGACCGCGTCGACGTCCAGCCCGGGCGTCCACACGGGCTCGACGGCAGCCATCGCCTCGAGCGCCCGGCGTGCCTCGGGGAACAGCGCCACGACGTCGGCCCTAGCGCTGCAGCAGGGCGTCGAGACCGACCGCGAGCGCCGCGGCGACCCGGAAGTCGACCCGCTGATCGGGCACGTGGACGGTGTAGCGGTCCCGCACCGAGGACTGCCGCTCGATGCTCAGCAGCGGGGCGCCGTCGGTGCCGGTGAAGTCGAAGTGGATCGGCAGGAACGGGATGTCGAGGAATCGGCGCACCAGCGCCACCGCCATGCTCCGCTCCTCCCCCGTGCCGTGGTAGCCCGGGCCCTCCACGTGGAACGTGGTCCGCAGCAGGCTGGAGGCGAAGTCCTTCTTGAAGTAGCCGATCTGCTGGCCGCCCTCGTCGGTCACGTCGTAGCCGGCGCCGAAGTCCAGGCGCTGCCGGGCCTTGAACGCGAAGACCGGGCGGGCCTTCGTCTCGTCGCTGTAGAAGGTGACCTGCTCCTTGAAGGCCATCCGCTTCTGCTCCGCGAGGCCCATGAGCTGCCCGACGCTGCCGTCAGGGTTGGCGGCATAGAGGGTGTAGCGGTTCGTCGTCATGGCGAACTTCTGCACGACGTAGAAGGTCGGCAGGTACATCGAGTGGCTCACGGCGGGCACCCTACTGTGCCGGGCCGGAGCGCCTCCCTCGAACATCCGGTTGGCCCATATCCGGTTGGCGTGGACCGTCGGGGACGGCAGGCTGGCCGCATGGCTGAGCACAACAGCGGGCACCCCGGCGCTGATCCCGCGATCACGGTCGAGCGCGCCGCCGACGAGGAGCGGTACCTCGCGACCGACAGGCTCGTGTGGTTCGACGGCGAGCCGGACCTCCCCGTGGCCGAGCAGCTGCTCGGGGTCCCGCCCCACCAGCGCTTCGCCGCCGACCGCGCGGGCGCGGCGGCGGGCACCTACCCCGGCATCTACGGCGTCCGGCCGCTGCAGCTGGCGCTGCCCGCGGAGGAGGGCACCCGGCCGATGCCGTGCGCCGGCCTGACCTGGGTCGGGGTGCACCCCGACCACCGCAGACAGGGCGTGCTGGGCGCGATGATGCGCCACCACCTGGAGCAGACCCACCGCGAGGGGGTGGCGCTCTCCGCGCTGCACGCCAGCGAACCCGCGATCTACGGCCGCTACGGCTACGGCCTGGCGAGCGTGGCGACGAGCATGTCGCTGGGCCGCGGCACAACCCTGACCGCGCCCGGGCTCGACGACGAGGCGGCCGCACTCCGCACCGAGCTGGCCACCGAGACCGGTGCCGACCTGGTCCGCCGGCTGCGCGAGTGCGACCTGCGCGTCGCGACCACCGCCCCCGGCATGGTGGTCGGCGAGGAGGACTACTACGCCGCCGTGGTGCGCGAGCAGCCCGAGCTGCTGCGCGAGAAGGAGCGTCACCGGTTCCTCTTCGCCGTGCGCGACGGCGTCGACGTCGGCCACGCAGCGTTCCGACGTACCCACAAGTGGGAGCGCAACCGGCCGTCGGGCACGGTCCACGTCCTGGCGCTCAACGCGACGCCGGCGGCCGAGCTGGCGCTGCTGCGGCGGCTGCTCGACCTCGACCTGGTGGGCACGGTCCGGCTCCCGGACATCGGCGTCGACGACCCGCTGCACCACTGGATCGGCCCGCGCGCCGACACCGAGTCCGTGCCCGTCGACAACCTGTGGATCCGGATCGTCGACCTCGAGGCGGCGCTGCCGCTGCGGTGGTACGCCGACGACTGCGAAGTGGTCGTCGAGGTCGCCGACGAGCAGCTCCCCCGGCAGGCGGGCCGGTGGCGGATCAAGGTGGCCGGCGGGGAGGGCCGCGCGGAGCGCACCGACGACTCCCCCGACCTCGCGCTGCCGGTGGCCGCGCTGGGGGCGATCTACCTCGGCGGCCCGTCGCTGGCGAGCCTGCAGCGGGCCGGGCTCGTCACCGAGCACCGACGGGGCGCGGTGCGCGAGCTCGGGCGTGCGTTCCGCACCGAGCTCGCCCCGGCAGCCTCGGTCGGCTTCTGAGGCACCCGGACGTCATACGTTCCGGTCGTCATAGCGACCGGAACGTATGACGTCCGCGACGCAGTGCGTCAGCCGCCGAGGCGGGCGAGCTCCTCGTCGACGACCGACGGGTCGAGCTTGGTGAAGACCGGCGTCGGCTTGTCGACCTTGGCGCCGACGACGACCTCGCGCGACTCCCAGGCGGGGGTGGCGGAGTACTCGCCGGTGATGACCGGGTAGCTCTCCAGCCCCGCACCGTCCTCGGGGTCGAGCTCCTGGACCTGCTCGATGTGCGGCATCGGCATGAACTCCCCCTCGCCACCGAACGTCGCCCACACCTTGTTGGAGGCGTGCGGCAGGAACGGCGCCAGCAGCGTGTTGCAGTCGAGGACGCACTGGGCCGCAACGTTGAGGACCGTGCCCAGCCGCTCGCGCTGGCTGTCGTCCTTCATCTTGTACGGCTCGGTGACGGTGAGGTACTTGTTCACCTCGCCGACCACCCGCATCGCCTCGGCGATGCCGGCGCGGAGCCGGTGTCGCTCGAGCAGGTCGCCGACGGTGTCGAAGCCGGCCCGGACGGCGGCCAGCACCGCCTCGTCGACCGGCTCGAGCTCGCCGCGGGGCGGGACCTCGCCGAAGTTCTTCGCGATCATCGCCGCGGTGCGGTTGACCAGGTTGCCCCAGCCGGCCACGAGCTCGGAGTTGTTGCGGGTCACGAAGTCGGCCCACGTGAACGCCGCGTCGGAGGTCTCCGGCCCGGCCGCGCAGATGAAGTAGCGCAGCGCGTCCGGCCCGTAGCGCGCGAGGAAGTCGCCGACGTAGATGACGTGGCCGCGGCTGGTGGAGAACTGCGCGTCGCCCATCGTGAGGTACTCCGAGGACACGACCTCGGTGGGCAGGTTGAGCACGCCGTACTCGCCCGGCTCGCCGCCGCGCTCGCCCTTCCCGGAGTAGGCCAGCAGCTCGGCCGGCCAGATCTGGGAGTGGAAGACGATGTTGTCCTTGCCCATGAAGTAGTAGGACAGCGCCTCGGGGTCGTTCCACCAGTCGCGCCAGCGGTCGGCGTCGCCGAGCCGGCGTGCCCACTCGATGGACGCCGACAGGTAGCCGATGACCGCGTCGAACCACACGTAGAGCCGCTTCGTCGGCTGCTCGCGCCAGCCGTCCAGCGGGATCGGGATGCCCCAGTCGATGTCCCGGCTCATCGCGCGGGGACGGATCTCCTTGAGGATGTTCTGGCTGAACTTGATGACGTTGGGGCGCCAGGTGCCGGAGGCCTCCCGCTCGTCGAGCCACTCCCCCAGTGCACCGGCCAGCGCCGGCAGGTCGAGGAAGAAGTGCTGGGTCTGCACGAACTCCGGCGTCTCGCCGTTGATCTTCGACCGCGGGTCCTTGAGGTCCGTCGGGTCGAGCTGGTTGCCGCAGTTGTCGCACTGGTCGCCGCGCGCCTCGGCGTACCCGCAGATCGGGCAGGTGCCCTCGATGTAACGGTCGGGCAGGGTGCGGCCGGTCGACGGACTGATCGCCGACTGGGTGGTCTGCTCGACCATGTAGCCGTTGCGGTGCACGGCGGTGAACATCTCCTGCACCACGCGGTAGTGGTTGCCGGTGGTGGTGCGGGTGAAGAGGTCGTAGGACAGGCCGAGGTCGACGAGGTCCTGGACGATGACCGCGTTGTTCTTGTCGGCGAGGTCCTTCGCCGAGACGCCCTCCTTGTCGGCAGCGACGAGGATCGGCGTGCCGTGCTCGTCGGTGCCCGACACCATCAGGACGTCGTGGCCCGCCATCCGCATGTACCGGCTGAAGACGTCGGAGGGCACACCGAAACCGGCGACGTGGCCGATGTGGCGCGGGCCGTTGGCGTACGGCCAGGCGACGGCGGACAGGACTCGACTCATGCGGATGATCCTAGGAGCGCCGCCGAGTCGGCCTCACACCGATTCCGTCTGGCGTACCGTCCGGTGACGTGCGCCTCATCGCCGAAGACCTGATGCTCCTGCTCCTGCGGGACGACAAGGGCACCCTCGACGCGTCGTACCCGCAGCCGACGCTGGGCGGCGCGCTCCTCGAGGAGCTGGCGGTGACGGGCGCCGTACGGCTGGAGAAGAAGAGCGTCTGGCGGTCCGGGAAGGTGCTCGGCGTGCCGGGCGCGTCGGTCGACGACCCGGTGCTGCGTGCCGCGCTGGCGACGGTCGCCGAGAAGGAGCGGACCGCGGAGGACCTGGTGAACCGGCTCGGTAAGGACCTGCGCGACGTGCTCGCCGAGCGGCTGGTGACCCGGGGCGACCTGCGGGAGGAGCGGACCCGGGTGCTCGGGCTGTTTCCCCGGAAGCGGTGGCCGGCGGCGGACACCACCCGTGAGACGGAGGTACGCCGCGACCTCACCGCGGCGCTCGTCCACGGCGTGACGCCGGCCCCGCGGACGGAGGCGCTGGCCGCGCTGCTGCACGCGCTCGACAAGCCCCACAAGGTGGTGGACCGGCAGGGCCTGCCGGCGCGCGAGGTGAGGCGGCGGGCGAAGGGGCTCGCCGAGGGTCACTGGGCCGCGAAGGCGGTGCGGGACGCGATCGCCTCGGCCAGCTCCTCGGCCGCCTCGGCGAGCAGCTGACCGGGGGCCGGTCCCGCCACGGGGCGTCCCGCTGGCCCCTCCCGTCACACCGCTCGGCCACTGCCGTCGCTTCTCGGGCACTCCAGTGGCCGAGAAGCGACGCGATCCCCGGATATCCGGGGATCGCGACGGCCCCCAGTTTCAGCTGAAGTCGAGCTGGCGGGTCCGGCTGCGCTTGATCTCGAAGAAGTCCGGGTGGGACGACAGGGTGACCGCGGCGTCCCAGATGGCGCCGGCGTCCTCGCCGCGCGGGGCCTTGGTGAGCACCGGGCCGAAGAAGCCGTGGCCGTCGACGCCGATGGTGGGGGTGCCGACGTCGTCGCCGACGAGGTCCATCGCGCCCCGGTGGGACTTGCGGACGGCCTCGTCGTACTCGTCGTCGTCCATGGCGTCGGCCAGCGAGGTGGGCAGCCCCGCGTCGGTGAGCGCCTCCTCGACGAGCGCCCGGTCGACCTCACGCTTCTCGACGTGGATGCGCGTCCCGAGGGCGGTGTAGAGGGGCAGCAGCACGTCGTTGCCGTGGGCCTGCTCGGCGGCAACGAGCACCCGCACCGGCGCCCACGCGGTGGACAGGAAGTCGCGGTAGGCCTGGTTGACGTCGCGATCCTCGTTGAGCACGGCCAGCGACATCACGTGCCAGGTGGTGCGGACGCCACGCACCTGCTCGACCTCGAGCATCCAGCGCGAGGTGATCCAGGCGAACGGGCACTTGGGGTCGAACCAGAAGTCGGCATGCGTCATGACAGGCACAACTCCCTGCCCCGACTGCGGCATTCCCAGATGACTAGTGCGTCCGGGCCATGGGGACTGGGGCCTGTGTCACACCAGCGCCAGGAGCACGCCCGCGAGCGCGCAGACCCCGAGCGTGCGCAGCACCGACCAGCCGCGCCGGAGCACCAGCCACGCCGCCAGCGCGGCGACCAGCCACGCCTCCCAGACGTACGCCGACCAGACGGGCGCGTCGAGCGCGAGCGGTCCCCAGCCCACGGCCCGGGTGTCGGAGAAAAGGGTGTGCACCGCGAAGTAGAGGGCGAGGCTGGCGATGACGCCGACCACGGCGGCGGTCACCCCGGCGAGCGCCGAGGAGAGCGCGTGGCTGCCGCGCAGCCGCTCGACGTACGGCGCCCCCAGGAAGATGAAGACGAAGCTCGGCACGAAGGTGACCCAGACCGTCAGCAGCGAGGCGAGCACCCCGGCCACCCACGGCTCGAGCGCGCCGGGGTCGCGGTAGGCGCCGAGGAACGCCACGAACTGCACCACCATGATCAGCGGCCCGGGGGTGGTCTCGGCCAGGGCCAGCCCGCGCACCATCTCGCCCGGCCCCAGCCAGCCGAAGGTCTCGACCGCCGCCTGCGCGACGTAGGCGAGCACGGCGTAGGCGCCGCCGAACGTCACCAGCGCCATGCCGCCGAAGAAGACGCCCTGGTCGACGAAGACCGAGTCGGAGTCCCGCGTCAGCAGGAGCGCCGCCAGCACCGGCGTCACCCAGAGCACGACTCCCCCCGCCAGCACGGCGAGCACGCGCCGCCCGGACGGGCGGGCGTCGTGGAGCGCGTCGTCGGGGACGAGCGGGTCAGCGTGCTGCTCCCCCGCTCCGGGCTTGCCCGGTGGCGGTACGGCGAGCCACGCCGGCTGCCGGCGCCCGGCCGCCCAGCCGAGGACGCCCGCGCCGAGCACGACGAGCGGGAACGGCAGGCCCAGCAGGGCCAGCGCGACGAACGCGGCCACCGCGAGGCCGACGAGGAAGCGGTTGCGGAGCGCCCGACGGCCGACCCGGACCACCGCCTGCAGCACGATCGCGAGCACCGCCGGCGCCAGGCCGAGGAAGAGCCCGGCCACGAGCGTGGTCTCGCCCTGGGCCACGTAGAGCCAGGACAACGCCAGCATCGCGACGAGACCGGGCAGCACGAACAGCACGCCGGCGACGAGCCCGCCGATCCAGCCGTTCAGCAGCCACCCGGAGTAGACGGCGAGCTGCTGCGCCTCCGGGCCGGGCAGCAGCATGCAGTAGTTGAGCGCGTGGAGGAACCGACGCTCGCCGATCCAGCGGCGCTCGTCGACGAGCGTTCGCTGCATGACGGCGATCTGCCCCGCGGGGCCGCCGAAGGTCTGCAGCGAAACGAGGAACCAGGCCCGCACCGCCTCGCGGAGGGGAACCACGTGGCGCACGGCGCGGTCGGTCACGGCGACAGTGTGGCAGCAGTGGCGCAGCCGGGCCGCCAAGGATCAGCCAGGGATCGGCCAAGGCATCAGCCAGGGATCAGCGAGGGACGTCGACGGTGGTGCGCGCCCGCGCCGGGAGCACCACCTCGGTGCCGGCGTACCGGACCCGGACGGTGCGCTCGCCGGGCCGCAGCCCGCGGACGACCACCCGCAGCACGCCGTCGCGCACCTGCCCGGTCTCCTCGGCGCCGCCGACCTTGATCGTGGCTCGGCCGGCCGGCGCGTCGACACCCGGCGCCGTCACCAGCAGCCGCACGACGGCGCGACCCGGGCGGGCATTGGTCCGGACGTCGAGCTCGGGCTTCACCGCGACCAGACCCTCGACGGGCACGACCACGGTTCGGTCGCGATAGCCGCTGCGGCGCAGGTCGACCTGCAGCGACATCCGGTGGCCGACGTCGTCGACGTCGAGGCCGTACGCCGCCCCCTCGCCGACCGCGACCCCGTCGCGCAGCCAGGTGTAGGTGACGGTCGCGTCGGCGGGCTCGACGACGCCCGGCACGGCCCAGAGGGTGCGCCCGGACTTGAGCCGGCCCCGGACCGCGAACGGCTCGGCGATCTCGAAACGGCCGGCCTGCACCCGCGCGGTGGGCTCGGAGGTGACGGGCGAGGCGAAGTAGGCCTCGCGGCGGGCCGTGGTCGTGACGGTGATCTGCTGGCCGATCAGCTGCTGGCCCACCCGGAGCCGGGTGCCGGTGGCGCCGGGGATCGGCTCGCCGTCGGCGAGCCACTGGACCGAGGTCGAGTCGGGCACGGGCGACCAGGCGCCGGGCACGAGCTCGAGCACCTCGTCGACCCGGGCGGTCCCGGCGATGGCCGGGGCGGCCGCGACGGCGAGCGTGCCGCGCGAGACCCTGCTGGTCGCGGAGGTGCGGGCCTCGCCGTCGACGTAGCCGCGCTGCGTCGCCGTCACCCGGAGCTTGATGCGCACGCCCCGGAGCTCCGGGGTCAGGGTGAGCGTGGTGCCGGTGGCGCCCGGGATCGGCTCACCCGCGGCCAGCCACTCCAGCTGCTGGGTCGCCGTCGGGGACCAGCTGCCGGTGTCGGCGCTCAGCGTCTTGCCGACGGCCGGGTCGCCCGTGATCTGCGGCGGGTCCACCACCGACACGGTCTCGTCCATGAAGTGGATGAAGCCGGTCGGCCAGCGGCCGCTGTCCTGCGTGATCACCCGCCAGTGGAAGTCGCCGCCCCAGCTGTCCTCGGACACCACGATCTTCGTGGCGGAGACCACCTGCTCCACGTAGGCGACGTGGCCGCTCGAGCCGACGCCCCCGGTGTTGCGGTTCCACCAGGCCACGGCCCCGACCATCGGGGTGTCGTCGAGCAGGTGGCGGTTGGCGGGCCCCCAGTTGTAGGCCATGCCGGTGCCGTCCCACGGCCGCTCGGCCGACATGCCGCGCTTCACGAAGCGGTAGGCGACGTAGTTGGTGCAGTTGTGTCCGGCGTACATCCGCCACCACATCTGGTCGCTCGCCTTCCTGTAGCCGTGGTGCGGGTAGCCGGCCTTCTGGCAGGCGGCATAGCCGGTGCACAGGTAGCGATTCGCGGCGTGCGCGGCAGGTGCGATCCCCGACAGCGCCGTCCCCGCGAGCAGCACGAGGGCTGCCACGAGGGCGCTGCAAAGTCGTCGGGTCCGCTGCACGGTCGAACAGTCAACCCCATGTCAAGCACCCTCGCGGCGTTTCTTGACAAAAATCTCACCCGTCACACGCTTCCCACGGGTCGCAGCCGTGGCCGCACCGCGAACGGTGGCCCGGTGACGATTCGGGAACGACGGGAATCCCGGTTGGGAGGCGGGTCGGCCCGGTGCCATGATGCTCCGCATGCCTGGAACCAACCTCACCCGGGACGAGGCCGCCACGCGCGCAGCCCTCCTGGACGTCACCTCGTACGCCATCGACCTGGATCTCACGACGGGTGACAAGACCTTCGCCTCGACGACGACGATCCGGTTCACCTGCCGCGAGCCCGGCGCGGACACCTTCGCCGACCTGGTCGACGCCACGGTCCACGAGATCACCCTCAACGGCCGGTCCCTCGACCCCGCAGCGGCGTACGCCGACAGCCGGATCGCGCTGACCGACCTCGCCGCCGACAACGAGCTCGTGGTCCGCGCGGACTGTACCTACTCCCGCACCGGCGAGGGCCTGCACCGCTTCGTCGACCCGGCCGACGACCGGGTCTACCTGTACTCCCAGTTCGAGGTCCCGGACGCCCGCCGGGTGTTCACGACGTTCGAGCAGCCCGACCTCAAGGCGCCGTTCACGTTCCGGGTCACCGCGCCGAGCCACTGGAAGGTGGTCTCCAACGCGCCGACGCCCACCCCCGAGGACCTGGGCGACGGAAAGGGCCTCTGGTCCTTCCCCGAGACCAAGCCGATGTCGACCTACATCACCGCGCTGGTCGCCGGCGAGTACCACGAGGTGCTCGACACCTACGAGGGCAAGCACGGCGACATCCCCCTGGGTCACTACTGCCGCCAGTCGCTGGTCGAGCACATGGACACCGACGAGCTGGTCAAGCTCACCCGCCAGGGCTTCGAGTTCTTCGAGGAGCTCTTCGACTACCCCTACCCGTTCGTGAAGTACGACCAGCTCTACGTGCCGGAGTACAACATGGGCGCGATGGAGAACGCCGGCTGCGTCACGCTGCGCGACGAGTACCTCCCCCGGTCGCGCCAGGACCGCTCGTTCTACGAGTTCCGCGCCGAGGTGATCCTCCACGAGATGGCGCACATGTGGTTCGGCGACCTGGTGACCATGAAGTGGTGGGACGACCTCTGGCTCAACGAGTCGTTCGCCGAGTGGGCGTGCTACCACGCCGCGGTCGAGGCCACCGAGTTCGACGAGTCCTGGACCGGCTTCACCAACGCCCGCAAGAACTGGGCCTACCGCCAGGACCAGCTGCCCAGCACCCACCCGATCGCGGCCGACAACGTCGACCTGCGCGCGGTCGAGGTCAACTTCGACGGCATCACCTACGCCAAGGGCGCCTCGGTGCTCAAGCAGCTGGTCGCCTGGGTGGGCCTCGACAACTTCGTGGCCGGGCTGCGGCAGTACTTCAAGGACTTCGAGTACTCCAACTCCGAGTTCAAGGACCTGCTCGCCGCGCTCGAGAAGGCGTCCGGCCGCGAGCTCGGGTCGTGGGCCCAGGAGTGGCTGCAGACCTCCGGCGTCAACACCCTCGCGCCGCAGTTCGAGCTCGACGCGGACGGCGGCTACACCTCGTTCGCGGTGCGGCAGACCGCCCACCCCGACTACCCGACGCTGCGCCGCCACCGCCTCGGCATCGGCCTGTACGACGAGAAGGACGGCCGGCTGGTGCGCCGTACCTCGCTGGAGATCGACGTCGTCGGCGAGCTGACCGAGGTGCCCGAGCTGGTCGGCGTGAAGCAGCCCGACCTGCTGCTGCTCAACGAGGGTGACCTCGCCTACGCCAAGATCCGCCTCGACGAGCGCTCCCTCGCGACGGTCGTGGGCGGCCTCGGCACGCTCGACGACACCCTCGCCCGCGCCCTGTGCTGGGGTGCCGCGTGGGACATGACCCGCGACGCGGAGATGAGCGCCACGGACTTCGTGTCGCTGGTGCTCAGCGCGGTCGGCGAGGAGACCGACGCGTTCGGCGTCGCCCGGATCCCGAGCTACGCGGCCCAGGCGGTCAACACGTTCTCGGCGCCCGCCACCCGGGCCTCGCTCAGGGCGACCTGGGAGCAGGGGCTGCGCAAGCTGCTCGACAACGCCGAGCCGGGCAGCGACCAGCAGCTCAGCTTCGCTCGCGCGTACGCCGCGGCGGCGCACAGCGACGAGGCACTGGAGGCGCTCGAGCGCCTCCTCGACGGCACCCTCTCCCTCGACGGGCTGGTCATCGACACCGACATGCGGTGGACGCTGGTGACCTCGCTCGCGCGTGCCGGTCGCGCCGACGCCGCCCGGATCGACGAGGAGCTGGCGCGCGACAACACCATCTCCGGCCAGGAGCACGCCGCCGCGGCGAAGGCGGCCCGACCGTCGGCCGAGGCCAAGGCCGAGGCCTGGGAGGCCGCGATCCTCCGCGACGACGTGCCCAACGAGACCCAGCGCAGCATCGTCCTCGCCTTCCAGCAGCACGGCCAGGACGACGTGCTGGCGCCGTACGTCGAGCAGTACCTCGAGACGGCCCACACCCTGTGGGAGGACAAGGGCACCCAGCGCGCCTCGACCGCGCTCGAGTGGATGTTCCCCCGTCCCCTGGCCAGCCAGCAGCTGCTCGACCGGGTCGACGCGTGGCTGGAGTCCTCGCCGGCCAACGACGCCGCGAAGCGCTACGTGCGCGAGGGTCGCGCCGACGTGGCCCGCGCCCTGGCCGCCCAGGAGCGCGACGCCCGGCAGTGACGTGAAATGACGCCGACCCGCCCGAAGCTCTCGGGCGGGTCGGCGTCATTTCGGGGGCAGGCCCCGGAGGTCAGACCTCCGCGTGGAGGGTGCGTGGCGTGCGGGCGTGCTCGGCGAGCATCGAGACACCGCGCTTGAGGCCGCCGACGAGGTCGCCCTGGGCGAAGGCGCTCTGCATCTCGAGCACGGCCAGCTCGACCTCGCGGTCGGTCAGCTGGCGACGCACCACGGCACCGGTCACGACCTCGAGCGCGCGGGCGTCGGGGTCGACCAGGACGAGGACGCTGCGGCTCGGCGCCACCAGGGCGGCGTGGAGCCGCGCGGCGAAGTCGCGCGGGTCGCCGTCGGCGGACCCGACGTACACCGAGAACTCGCAGCGCGAGGACTGCTCGGCAGCACGGATGACCCGGTCGAGCTCGTGCTGCTCGGCCGAGCTGAAGTCACCAGCGGCCACTCGCGCCACCCGTCTCCTCGGAGCGCTCACCGGACTCGAGCTCGGGGGCGCCGCCGCGCGGGCCGCCGAACCACTGGCCGGCCGCCGGGGTGCCACCCGGGGCAAGGCGCTCGCCGCGGACCATCGCCGGCAGGTAGACCGCCAGCGCGATGAGGACGAACAACGCCAGCGGGAGCACGCCGAGCCACAGGATCGCCGACAGCGGCGAGACGGGGTCGGGGTCGCTCCAGCCCTCGGGAACGTCGGCGACGGCAGGCGTGGCCGCGAGCACCGGCACCGCGACCGACCCGAGGAGCAGGGCGGCGCGACGGACGTGGGTACGGGAGTTCGGGGTCACGGGCAGCAGGATATCGGCTCCGCCGGTGCGGTCCGTCACGGGCGGGTGGCCGCCGGAACGTCGACTCCGTCACACCCGGCCCGAAGCGGGCGCGCGGGTTTCCGGTCCCCCCGGGGGTGCTGTACATACTGGGGCGCATGCCCTTCTCCCTGTCGAGCAAGCCCTGCGCCCCCGACGAGTTCCTCTGCGAGCGCGCGCTGGAGTGGACCGGCAACGAGGACGTCGCGGCGTTCGCCGACCTGCTGATCGGCAAGCCGCTCAAGATCATCACCATCCTGGTGATCGGCCTCGTGGCCAGGTGGGTCCTCCACCGCCTCGTGAACCGGCTGATCAAGAAGGCCGAGAACGGCGTCCTCCCCGACCGGGTCAGTCGTGTCGCGCTCGGCGGCTCCCGCAGCCGCAACCACGGCAGCGCCCCACGGGACGTCGCGGGCGCCACCCGCCGCGTGCAACGGGCCCAGACCATGGGGTCGCTGCTGAAGAGCATCATCACCGGCATCATCGTGGCCGTCATCGTCACGATGGTGCTGGCCGAGGTGAACGTCAACGTCGCCCCGATCATCGCCAGCGCCGGCATCCTCGGTCTGGCGCTGGGCTTCGGCGCCCAGAGCCTCGTCAGCGACTTCCTGTCCGGAGTCTTCATGATCTTCGAGGACCAGTACGGCGTCGGTGACGTCGTGGACCTCGGTGAGGCGATCGGCACCGTCGAGGCGGTGAGCCTGCGGGTCACCCGCCTGCGCGACGTCAACGGCACCGTCTGGTACGTCCGCAACGGCGAGATCATGCGCGTGGGCAACATGAGCCAGAACTGGTCGCGCACCGTCCTCGACATCTCGGTCGGCTACGGCGAGGACCTCGCCCGGGTCAAGCGCGTGCTCCAGGACGTTGCCCACGACCTGTGGGAGGACGAGGACTACAAGGGCATCGTCATCGAGGAGCCCGAGGTCTGGGGCGTGGAGCAGCTCGCCGCCGACGGCGTCACCGTGCGGGTCACCCTCAAGACCGCCCCGCTCGAGCAGTGGGCGGTCGCCCGCGAGATGCGGCAGCGGATCAAGGACCGCTTCGACTTCGAGGGCATCGAGATCCCCTTCCCGCAGCGGGTCGTCTGGCACCGCGACCAGCCCACCGACGCGGCCGGGGCCAGGGACGCCCAGGTGGCCGACCAGGCCTGAGCACACCGGCACCCTCCGGACACGGAACGGCCGGCCCCGGGAGCCCCGGGGCCGGCCGTTTGCGCGCTCAGCCCAGCTTCGCGTCGAGCGTGATCGTGGTGCCGGTCAGCGCCTGGCTGACGGGGCAGTTCTGCTTGGCGCCCTCGGCGGCCTCCTGGAACGCCGCCTCGTCGATGCCCTCGACGACGCCGACGACGGAGAGGTGGATGCCGGTGATGCCCTTGCCCGGCGTGAAGTCGACGTCCGCCTTCGTCTCCAGCGACGTGGGCGGGGTCCCGGCCCTGCCGAGGGCCCCCGAGAGCGCCATCGAGAAGCAGGAGGAGTGAGCGGCCGCGATGAGCTCCTCGGGGCTGGTCTTCCCGTTCGGCTCCTCGGCGCGAGCGGGCCAGGAGACGTCGAAGGTGCCGATCCCGGAGGATTCAAGGGTCACCCGGCCGGCGCCCTCGGTGAGGTTGCCCTCCCACCGGGTCTGGGCGGTGCGCGTCGTGCTCATGCGGTCATCACTCCTCAGGTGTGGGGTACCGGGCCGCGTGGCCTGAGGCGGCCGCGGCCCACGGTCGGGCCGAGTCTTCCACGCACCACAAGGCCCGATGTGACCCGTCTCGGCCCCGTCGGCAGAATGGGGCGGGTGACCACGTTCTACGAGGAAGTCGGCGGCTTCGAGACCTTCCGCACGATCGTGGCGCGCTTCTACGAGGGCGTCGCGACCGACGAGGTGCTGCGGCCGCTCTACCCCGAGGAGGACCTCGGCCCGGCCGAGGAGCGCTTCCTGCTGTTCCTGGTGCAGTACTGGGGCGGCCCGACCACCTACTCCGACACCCGCGGCCACCCGCGGCTGCGGATGCGCCACGCGCCGTTCAAGGTCGACCCGGTGGCGAAGGACCGGTGGCTGCACCACTTCCGCGCCGGCATGGACGCCGCCGACCTCACGCCGGAGCAGGACGCCCAGCTGTGGGACTACGTCACCCACGCCGCCCAGTTCATGGTCAACACGTTCGAGTAGCCGGCCCGGGCCACGGCCCGGCTCAGGCCCCTGCGGCCGCCAGCAGCTGCTCCCGATAAGCCTCCGGCGGCGCCGTGGGCCGCTCGGTCGCCTGGTCCCAGAACACCACGGCGACCCGCGCCCGCGACAGCACGGTGTCGCCGTCGCAGATCTCGGTCTCCACGATCATCGACCGGTCGCCGACGTGGGTGATCGCCGACCACGCGTCGTACGGCTCGGGACGGAAGAGGATCGGCACCCGGTAGTCGACGTCGACCTGGGCCACCACCATCGCCGGCTCGGGGGTGCCGGGCGGGACGTCGCGCCACAGCCGCGCGAACAGCACGATGCGCGCCTCCTGGATGTACTCGAAGTACTTCACGTTGTTGACGTGGCCGTAGACGTCGACGTCGGAGAACCGGACGTGCACGGGGTAGTGCGCCAGCCCGGTGCGGGCGATCGTCGGCGGCGCGCTGCGAGGTGCGGCGGGGACGGGCTCGAGGAAGCCCTCGAGCGCCGCCCGCTCCTCCGGTCGCAGCCGGCGCGGCCTCTCGGTCGCGAAGACGTACGGCGTCAGCACGGTCGACGCCTGCAGGAAGACGGTGCGCTCGCCGTCGTCCTCCTGGAACACCTCGTAGGCGAGGGTGAAGGAGGCGGCGCGGATCTCGGTGACCCAGCACTCGATGAGCACCGGCCGGAAGCGGAACGCCAGCGGCGCCCGGTAGTGCACCTCGTGCCGCACCACGACGACGCCCTCGGCCAGCTCGCCGGTCTGCGCCGCAGGCCCGTGGGTCCGCAGCATGTCGACCCGGGCCTCCTGGAGGTAGTCGACGTAGACGACGTTGTTGACGTGACCCAGCAGGTCGAGGTCGGCCCACCGCATGGGGCACTCGTAGACGTGACGCACGCGCCAAGGCTGCCAGAGGCGTGACCTATCCCTCGTCCTCGGGCCCCCACCGGCTCGCCCCGCGGACTAGGGTGGCGACAAGGCCGCTGCGCCTGATCCGCACGCCCACAGGCGCGTGCGACGAACCCGTACGCCGTACCCAGATCGGAGTCTCCATGCCCGAGGCCGTCATCGTCTCCGCCGCCCGCACCCCCATCGGGCGGGCCCACAAGGGATCGCTGAAGGACATGCGCCCCGACGACCTCGCCGCGTTCGCCATCCGGACCGCCGTCGAGAAGGTCGAGGGCCTCGACCCGTCCGCCATCGACGACGTGTACCTCGGCTGCGGCCTGCCCGGCGGCGAGAGCGGCTACAACATGGCTCGCGTCGTCAACGTGCTCAACGGCTGGGACGACGTCCCGGGCGCGACGCTGACCCGCTACTGCGCCTCGTCGGTGCAGACCTCGCGGATGGCCTTCCACGCGATCAAGGCGGGCGAGGGCGACATCTTCGTCTCCGCCGGCGTGGAGACCGTCTCCCGCTACGCCAAGGGCACCTCCGACAGCTGGCCGGACACGATGAACCCCGTCTTCGACGAGGCCGTCGCCCGCACCGAGCAGACCGCCCAGGGTGGTGTCGACTGGAGCGACCCGCGCCAGGACGGCAAGGTCCCCGACATCTACATCGCGATGGGGCAGACCGCCGAGAACGTCGCCCGGATGCGCGGCCTCTCCCGCGAGGAGCTCGACGAGTTCGGCGTCCGTTCGCAGAACCTCGCCGAGAAGGCGACGGCCAACGGCTTCTGGGCCCGCGAGATCACCCCGGTCACCACCCCCGACGGCACCGTCGTCTCCACCGACGACGGCCCGCGTGCGGGCGTCACCTACGACGCGGTCTCCCAGCTGAAGCCGGTCTTCCGCCCCGACGGCGTCGTGACCGCCGGCAACTGCTGCCCGCTCAACGACGGCGCCGCCGCCGTCGTGATCATGTCCGACACCAAGGCCGCCGAGCTCGGCGTCACCCCGCTGGCGCGGATCGTCGCCACCGGCGTCAGCGCCCTCTCCCCCGAGATCATGGGCCTCGGCCCGGTCGAGGCGACCCAGCGCGCGCTGGCGAACGCCGGCATGAGCATCGGCGACATCGACCTCGTCGAGATCAACGAGGCGTTCGCCGCGCAGGTCGTGCCGTCGTACCAGGAGCTCGGCATCGACCTCGACCGGCTCAACGTGAACGGCGGCGCGATCGCGGTCGGCCACCCCTTCGGCATGACCGGCGCCCGTCTCCAGAACACGATGCTCAACAGCCTGGAGTTCCACGACAAGTCCACCGGCCTCATCACGATGTGCGTGGGCGGCGGGCAGGGCATGGCGCTCATCATCGAGCGGATCTGATCCCGACCTCGACCGTACGACGAGCGCCCGGCCGCGGAAAGCGCGGCCGGGCGTTCGTGTGCCTAGACTCGCTCCGTGACCGACGCGAAGCAGGTGCGGTGGCTTGATCAGGACCAGCAGCGTTCCTGGCGGGCGCTGGTACTCGGGATGACGCTGCTGACCGACCGGCTCGACGACGACCTGCGCAGGGTCTTCGACGTGTCGCTGACCGACTACGAGATCCTCGTGCGGCTCTCCGAGCGCGAGGGCCGGCGGATGCGGATGGCGCAGCTCGCCGACGCGCTGGCGCACTCCCGCAGCCGGGTGACACACACGGTCAAGCGCCTCGAGCGCGACGGCCTCGTCGAGCGGCTCGAGTCCCCCGAGGACGGCCGCGGCGTCATCTGCGCGATGACCGACAAGGGCTGGAAGCTGCTGGTCGAGATGGCCCCGCTCCACGTCCAGAGCGTTCGCGACAACCTCGTCGACCTCGCCTCCCCCGAGGACTTCGCCGCCGTCGGCCGGGTCTTCGACGCCGTCGCCGACCACCTCGTCGCCGCCCACCCCGAGATGGAGATGCGGTAGGCCGCGTCTGCGGACTACACCGCATCTCGGTCGAGCGAGCGCGCGGCCGAGCCCGCGAGGCCGCGACCGCGGGTCGAGACCCGGTGAGGGACGCAGGGCGGTGACCCACGCCGGTCGAGCCCGTCGAGACCCCGCGAGGTTCGTAGCGCCTCGAGGTACGCCGGTCGAGCTCGTCGAGACCTGGTGACGCGAGCACCGGTGGTTGAGGTGCGAGGTGCCCCGGCGCCGAGCCTCGAAACCCCAGAAGGGACGCAGGGCCTCGACACAGTGCGGTGCCACCGGGTCTCGACGAGCTCGACCTCCGTTCGGTCACCGCCCTGCGCAGGCTGCGGGGGCTTCGAGGCTCGCTCCGCTCGCACCTCACCCACCGGCTGGTGGAACGACAGCGGGGCCCTGCCGGATCGGCAGGGCCCCGTCGTGTCGTGGTGGGTCAGTCGCGGGTGAGGCGCCGGTGCGTGACGCGGTGCGGGCGGGCCGCCTCCACGCCGAGCCGCTCGATCTTGTTCTCCTCGTAGGCGGCGAAGTTGCCCTCGAACCAGAACCACTTCGAGGGGTCCTCCTCGTCGCCCTCCCACGCGAGGATGTGGGTGGCGATCCGGTCGAGGAACCATCGGTCGTGGGAGGTGACCACGGCGCAGCCCGGGAAGTCGAGGAGCGCGTCCTCGAGCGAGGACAGGGTCTCGACGTCGAGGTCGTTGGTAGGCTCGTCGAGGAGCAGCAGGTTGCCGCCCATCTTCAGGGTGAGCGCGAGGTTGAGGCGGTTGCGCTCACCACCGGAGAGCACGCCGGCCTTCTTCTGCTGGTCGGGGCCCTTGAAGCCGAACGACGCGACGTAGGCGCGCGAGTTCATCTCGAAGTTGGCGACCTTGATGAAGTCGAGGCCGTCGGAGACGACCTCCCAGACGTTCTTGTTGGGGTCGATGCCGCCGCGGCTCTGGTCGACGTAGGAGATCTTGACCGTCTGGCCGACGTTCAGCTCGCCCTCGTCGGGCTCCTCGCTGCCGGTGATCATCCGGAACAGCGTGGTCTTGCCGACGCCGTTGGGACCGATGACGCCGACGATGCCGGCGCGCGGCAGCGAGAACGACAGGTCGTGCATGAGGTTGCGGCCCTCGAAGCCCTTGCTGAGCTTCTTGGCCTCGAGCACCACGTCACCGAGGCGCGGACCCGCCGGGATGTTGATCTCGGAGGTGTCGATCTTCCGCATCCGGTCGGCCTCGGCCGCCATCTCCTCGTAGCGGGCCAGACGCGACTTGCTCTTGGCCTGGCGCGCCTTCGGGTTGGAGCGGACCCACTCCAGCTCCTTCTCGAGCATCTTGGCGCGCTTGGCGTCCTTCTGCCCCTCGATCTTGAGGCGCTCCTTCTTGGTCTCCAGGTAGGTGGAGTAGTTGCCCTCGTAGGGGTGGGTCTTGCCCCGGTCGAGCTCGAGGATCCACTGCGCGACGTTGTCGAGGAAGTACCGGTCGTGGGTCACGGCCAGGACCGCGCCGGGGTACGACGCGAGGTGGCCCTCGAGCCACTGCACCGACTCGGCGTCGAGGTGGTTGGTGGGCTCGTCGAGAAGCAGCAGGTCGGGCTGCTGCAGCAGCAGCTTGCACAGCGCGACCCGGCGGCGCTCACCACCGGAGAGGTTGTCGACGATCGCCTCCGGCGGCGGGCAGCGCAGCGCGTCCATGGCCTGGTCGAGCCGGCTGTCGAGGTCCCACGCGTTGGCGTGGTCGAGGTCGGTCTGCAGGTCGCCCATCTCGGCGAGGAGCTTGTCGTAGTCGGCGTCGGGGTCGCCGAGCTCCTCGGAGATCTGGTTGAACCGGTCGAGCTTGGCCTTCGTCTCGCCGACGGCCTCCTCGACGTTCTCCAGGACGGTCTTGCCCTCGGTGAGCGGCGGCTCCTGCTGCAGCATGCCGACGGTGGCCTCGGGGTCGAGGATCGCGTCGCCGTTGTTGGGCTGGTCGAGCTGCGCCATGATCTTCAGCAGCGACGACTTGCCGGTGCCGTTGGGGCCGACCACACCGATCTTCGCCCCGTGCAGGAACGAGAGGGTGACGTTGTCGAGGACGACCTTGTCGCCGTGGGCCTTGCGCACGTTGCGCAGCGTGAACACATACTCCGCCATGTCGCCCGAGCCTACGCGGCGAAAGAGGGTGAGACCTCCTCGGGGGTCGTCGCGTCTATCACGATGAAGGCCGCGACAGGGCGGCCCAACGGGAAGGGGGGAACGTGCGCCGACCATCGGGGGACCACGAAGCCTTCACGGAGTTCGTCGGGGCACGCGCCCACCAGCTCTACCGCACCGCATACCTGCTGACCGGGGCACCGGAGTCCGCCGAGGACCTGGTGCAGACCGCGCTGACGAAGGCGTACGCCGCCTGGTGGCGGGTCTCGCGGGCTGACGACCCCGTGGCCTATGTGCACGGAGTGCTGATCAAGTCCTTCGTGTCCGAACGTCGGCGGCGCAGCAGCACCGAGCTCCCCGTGGACGTGGTGGCCGACGGACCGGGCCGCGTGCAGGACCCGACCGACCGGCTGGCCGTGGTGGCCGCCCTGGCCCAGCTGGGCGACCTCGACCGAGCCGTCGTGGTGCTCCGCTACTGGGAGGACCTCAGCGTCGCCCAGACCGCGGCCGCGCTGCGGCTGAGCGAGGCCGCCGTGAAGAACCGCAGCCTGCGCGCGCTGCGCCTGCTGCGCAGCCACCTGTCCGAGACCGACGAGACGGCCACTCCGGCGACGAGGGGATCGCGATGACCGACCAGACCCACGACCAGACGCCTCCGGGCGACACCGGAGCCGACGGCCCCCGGGACCTCGTCGCCCTGCTCGAGCGCTCGATGGCCGGGGTGCACGCGCCGGTCGACCGGCTCGAGGCCGCAGCCCGCGCGCGGGGCACGACGATGCGGCGCCGGCGTCGGGCCGGCGCCGCGCTCGTCTCGGTGGCCGCCGTGACGACGCTGGGGCTGGGACTCCCCCACGTGCTGGGCCCGGAGTCGAGGACTGCCCAGCCGCCAGCGGCGGGGCAGCCGACGACCGAGGCCGAGCCCTCCCACCCCTGGTGGGAGATGCCCGAGCAGCAGATGCGCCGGCAGCTGTCGCGGCTGCTGCCCGATCACGTCAGGGTGGACAGCACGAAGCAGGCCGAGCCAGGGTCCCGCGGCGGTGCCCTGGTGGCCACGGTGACCAACACCGCTGCCGGGACCGGGATGGTCGACGTCCTGCTGTCGCCTCCCGCGCCGCCGTCGGCCGGGATCTCCGCGGACGGCGAGCCCACGGTCGCCGACCGGCTCTCCTGCCCCGGGAACCTCGGCGCCACCGACGAGTGCAGTGTCCTGCTCGACGACGAGGGCGCACCGTACGCCCGGCTGGCGAGCCAGACGGTTGGGGAGATCACGATCCTCAGCGCCGAGGTCCTCGCTCCCGACGGCGGCATGGTCTACGTCGCGACCGCCAACACCCTCGACGACAAGTGGGGCGAGGCCTCCACCCCGTGGGGACCGGAGCCTCCCGTGGGCATGGACGACCTGCTCGTCGTCGCGGAGTCGGCGAGCTGGCGGCAGGGCCGCTGAGCAGGCCCCCTCAGGCGGCGGCCTGGTCGCCCTGCGCCTCGACCAGGTCGCCCGACGGCTCCGCCTGGCGCGGCACCTTCGTGAAGACCGCGGCCCCGCGGGAGAGGTCGTGGCCGACCGTTGCCGCGTCGATCTCGAAGGTGGTGACCGTGATCCCGGCGGAGTTGGTCCAGGTCTGGGCGTTCAGCCGGCCGTGCACCAGGACGGGGTCGCCCCGACGGACCGAGGCCTCGACGTGGTCGGCGAGGTGGCGCCAGGCGTTGACGGTGTACCACTGGGTGTCGCCGTCGGCCCACTCCTGCGTCTTGCGGTTGAAGCGGCGCGGCGTGCAGGCCACCCGGAAGGTGGCGACGCGGGCCTCGCCCGCCTGGCGGACGGTCACGTCGTTGCCGACGTTGCCCTGCACGGTGATCACGGTCTCGTTCACGGGTCCTCCAAGGTGCCTGTCAGTGCTTGGGCACCACTGTGGTCCCGCGGGCCGACCCGGCAGGACGCGCGGGGAAGGGGGGCTGTGGACCGGGCGGGCCGGACCAGTGGTTGTGGACGCCGACGGGCCCGGCGCGTCAGCGCAGCGCGTCGGCGAGGCCGGTGCGGGTGCGGCCGTAGGCGTCCAGCTCGGCCTCGACCGGGGCGACCACCAGCTCGTGGCAGACCTCGGAGACCGCCTTGCGGAGGCGACGGTCCGCGTTGCGGGCGCGGCGGCGCGCGGTCACCCCCACCAGCACGCGGCTCGCCAGCGCCAGCAGGATCCCCAGCCCGACGCCGCCGAGCAGCAGCAGCGTCGGCAGCGGCACCCCGGACACGTCCGGCAGCGGCGGCTGCGGCAGCTGGAGGTACGCCGCCACGGCGAGGAAGCCCAGCCAGGCGGCGCCGGTCAGCGCCGACACGATGAGCAGCCACTGCAGCACCCGGACGAGTCCGGCCCACACGGGGAGCTTCGCCACGCCCAGGTCGGTGTCGGTGAGCGCACCGTCGAGCCGGTCGGTCAGGTCGGAGAGGCGGGAGAGCGAGGCCGCGCGGATCGCGTCGGCCCACGGCCGGGCCAGCCCGGTGGAGACGTCGTCGGCGAGCGTCCGGACCTCGCTGTCGACCCGAGCCCGCTGGACCTGCGTCGGCGCCGGCACCGACGAGCGGGACCGGCCGGTGAGCTGCTTGCCCTCCTCGCCGAGGTCGAGGTGGAGCCGGCGCAGCGGGTCGGGCCGGAGCTTCGTGAACCACGAGGTGACGGGCCAGCCGGTGGCCCGCCCGGCGCGCATCCGGGTCGACTTCTCGACCGCGGCCACGACGGTCGGCACGCCGGCGACGTCGGCGAGGGCCTCCTCGAGCGACTGGACCCGGTCCTTGCCGAGGGTGCGCGCCTTCGCGGTGCCGGACGCCTCCTCGAGCCGGGCGGCGGCGGCCTTCACGTCGGCCTCGAGGCGCGCCTTCGTCGCCTTCTTGGCCGACACCCGCCGCGCGATCTCGGCGCGCAGCTCGGCGATGCCGTGGCCCTGCTTGGCGCTGATGGTCATGACCGGCACGTCCGTGAGCCCCTCGCGGTCGAGGACGGCCCGGACGTCGGCCACCATCGGCTCGCGGCCGGCCTCGGGCACGGCGTCGATCTGGTTGAGCACCACCATCATCACGTCCTGGTGGGTCGCCAGCGGGACGAGGTAGCGGTCGTGGAGCGCCGCGTCGGCGTACTTCTGCGGGTCGAGCACCCACACCAGCAGGTCGGCCAGCTCGACGAGCCGGTCGACCTCGAGGTGGTGGGAGACCTCGGTGGAGTCGTGGTCGGGGAGGTCGAGCAGGACCACGCCGTCGAGGGCGTCGTCCTCGCGGGCGGTGTCGAGCAGCGAGTCGCGGGTGACCTGGTGGCGGGCCGGGATGCCGAGCCACTCCAGCAGCTCGTCGGCCCCCTCCCTCCCCCACACGCAGGCGGTCGCCCACGACGTCGTCGGCCGGCGCACGCCGACCGCCGAGAGCTCGAGGCCGGTGAGCTGGTTGAACGTCGAGGACTTGCCCGAGCCGGTCGCCCCGGCGAGCGCCACGACGGTGTGCTCGGCGGAGAGCCGGAGCCGGCCGGCGGCACGCTCGGCGACGGCGGCGACGTCCTCCACGAGGGTCTCGTCGAGCCGGCCCCGCGCAGCCTCGACCGCGGTCTCGAGTCCGGCGATGCGGGTTCCGAGGTCGGACCCCCGGGTGACCAGGCGCTTGGCCCCCTCGACCAAGGACGTCATGTTCTCCCTCGACTCACGTGCAGTGCTGGGCTCAGCCTAGGGGGACGACGCCAACCCACCTCAGGCAGGTGACTGCCGCGCGCTGCGGAGCCGTACGTCGTCCACGCGGCGGGCCGCGGCACGCACCCGCTCGGAGCCGTCCTCGGGGATCCCGAGCGAGTCGAGCAGGTCGGTGTAGCGGGCCCGCTCGGTCGCCAGCAGCTCGGTGACGCGACGGTCGAGGTCGGCCCGGGCGCGGGACGTGAGCCGGCGCACCGCCTCGTCCCCGAAGACCGCCTCGAGCAGCCGCTGGCCCAGGACGGCGGTGCCACCGGCGATGCCGGCCTCGGTCCCGGTGATCCCGGCGGTGTGGGCGAACACGACGATCATCAGCGCGACGCCGAGGCCGTTGACGCCGTAGGCGAGGAACCGGGCGGTCCCCCGCTTGTCGGCGCCCTCGGTGCGGACCATGTCGAGCACGCCCTGCTGCCAGTCGCGGACGGCCCGCTCGGCGCGGCGCCGGAAGTCACGGGAGGCGCGGCCGAGGTCCTCCCCGGCGTCGTCGAGCAGCGCCCGGCCGGCGGCCACCGACTGCCACGACGCCTGGGCCCGCTCGGCGGCGGCCTCGGCGTGCTCGCTGATCAGCGACTCGAGCCCTGACTCCACGGCGACCCGCACCTGCTGGGCCTGCTGCGGCCGGCCCTTGATCGCGTTGGTGATCCGGTCCCGCAGCCAGCCGACGCGCTGCTCGAGGGTGCGCAGCAGCTCACCGGTGCCGACGAACTCCTGCCACCGGGCCAGCACCTCTCCGCGCAGCAGGGTGCCGTCGGCGCACGACTCGGAGACCTTCTCCACGGCCTCCGCGTACGCCGTCTCGGCGTCCTCGCGCAGCCGGCGGGCGACCATCGCCTGCTCCGCCGCCGCGTCGGCGACGTCGTGGGCGCGGCGGCCGAGGGTGCGGATCGCGCCCTCCAGGGTCTGCCGGACCACCATCGTCCGGGCCTCGGTGTCGTCGGCCAGCGAGCCGAGCCAGCCGCGGATGTCGGAGACCGACTCGGCGGGCAGCAGCCCGGCCTCGTCGACGGTGCCCTCGTGGACGACGAACAGCGGCGAGTCCTTGAGGCCGCGGCTGGCGAGCATCCGGGCGAGGTGGGTGGAGACGGTGCCGACGGTGTCCGGGGCGGTTCGGTCGAGCACGATCGCGACGGCGGCACTGCGCTCGGCGGCCTGCCGCAGGTAGTCCCACGGCACCTGGTCGGCGTACCGCGCCGCCGAGGTGACGAAGAGCCACAGGTCGGCCGCGGCCAGCAGCTGCGCGGCCAGGGTCCGGTTGTGCTCCTCGACCGAGTCGATGTCGGGGGCGTCGAGGATCGCCAGCCCCTGCGGCACGGTCTCGGCGGCGACGAGCTGCAGCGCGCCGGGGTCGTTGGTGGGCCGGTCGACCCGCTCCAGGTCGGGCAGCAGCCGGTCCTGCCCGAACCAGTGGCCGTCGTCGGGGTGGTGCACCAGGACGGGCGAACGGGTGGTGGGTCGCAGCACGCCGGGCTGGGTGACGCGGTGGCCGACCAGGGAGTTGACCAGCGTGGACTTGCCGGCGCCCGTGGAGCCGCCGACCACGGCGAGCATCGGGGCGTCGATCGTCATCAGCCGCGGGATCACGTAGTCCTCGAGCTGGTCGACCATCTCGTGCTGCGTCATCCGCTGCCGCGCCGCGAGCGGCATGTCGAGCGGGATCCGCACCGACTGCAGCGCTCCGCGCAGCTGCACGAGGGCGGTCAGCATCTGGGTGCTGTCGATCATCGGGGAGGAACCACCTGTCCGGGGAAGGCGACGAAGGGACGCACGGCGTTGATGCGTGCGACGTACTGCTGGCCGCGAGCGGCGAAGTCGCGCGGTGCGGTGCCGCGCAGGAAGCGATGGTGCAGGAAGCCGAGCTCCACGGCCGCCTGCTGGTACTCGAGCATCGCCGCCTCGCCGTGGCTGCCGCCGTGGCGACGGGCGAAGGCGCGTCCGGCGCGGCGGCCGCGCAGGTCGACCAGCCACGGGATGTCGACGGCCGGCAGCAGGCCGCGCTGCGAGGCGTCGACCAGGGCGGCGGCGAGCATCCGGCGCTCGGAGCGACGCAGCCACACGGCGAGCGCCACCAGGCCGACGAAGACCGGCACCATGAGCACGAGGTAGACGCCGACGAAGCCGGTGAACCCGAGGAGCGTGGAGCCGTTCCAGAGGCCGTGGGCGACGACGGCGAGCAGGTAGCCGCCGAGCGGGGCGACCACCCGCACCACCCGGCTGCGGGTGGTGACCGCGAGGCCGACGCCGATGCCGATGAACGTCGTGAAGAGCGGGTGCGCGAACGGGCTGACCAGGCAGCGCACGACGAAGACGCCGGTCACCGCCCCGACGCCGCCGGGGCCCAGCCCGTCGGTGCCGTCGTACGCCGCGGCGAGGTAGAGGATGTTCTCCACGAACGCGAAGCCGATGCCGACCATGCCGGCGTAGACGACGCCGTCGAGGAGCCCGTCGAGCTCCGCGCGGCGCCACCACAGCAGCAGCACGAGGAAGAGGCCCTTCGCGGCCTCCTCGGTGACGGGCGCGACGACGGCGAGGCTGGCCTCCTCCGTGAATCCGACGAAGAAGCCGCCCAGCCCCTGCACCAGCAGCGCCGCCGCGGTGGCGACGAAGCCGCCCCACAGCAGGCCCAGCATCAGCAGGCGCTTGGGCTCGGGCTCGTAGCGGTCCAGCCACAGGTAGCAGGCGACCAGCGGGCCCACCGGGAGCGCCGCCAGCACCGTCGCGAGCAGGGTCGTGGAGGGGGCTCCGGACAGCGCCAGGAGCAGCAGGATGGGCACCGCGCCGAGGCACACCAGAACCGTCACCACGACGGTGAAGGCGACGCTGTCGCGGCGGGCCATCGGCATGGCGCGAAGCCTATCCGCCGGTCAGCGGCGCCCTTTCCCCGCCGAGGGGCCGCGGGGCCCGGCCACCGGGACCGGCCCCGGGACCCGCCCGACGTACAGTGGCGCTGTGACCGAGCAGAGCACCTCCGAGACCACCGAGCACGCCCCCCAGCCCGGCCAGCCGGGCGCCGTGCCCACCTCCGAGCAGGGCACCGAGTCGCACGACCCGAAGGTGCCCGAGGCCTGGAGCGCCTTCATGCGTCAGGGCTGGGGCGACCGCGAGCTCGACCTCCCGGCACACCCGATCACGGCGTACGCCGCGCAGCGCCGCGCGCGGCTGGCGGAGGCGTTCCCCGGAGAGCGGCTGGTGCTGCCGGCCGGGACCTACAAGGTGCGGTCCAACGACACCGACTACCGGTTCCGCCCGGACACCGCGCACACCTACTACTCCGGCAACCAGACCAGCGACGCGGTGCTGGTGATCGAGGACGGCGAGTCGGTGCTCTACGCCCGGCCGCGCTCCTCCCGCGAGACCGACGAGTTCTTCCGCGACCGGCAGTACGGCGAGCTGTGGGCCGGTCGCCGCCCCTCCCTCAACGAGATCTCCGACTCGCTGGGCCTGCCGGTCCGCCACATCGACGACCTGCCTTCAGCGCTCGCCGGGACCGGCAAGACCCGCGTGCACCGCGGCATCTCCTCGCTCGTCGACGGCCTGGTCGCCTCCGACGAGACCCGCGACGAGGACTTCGCGCGGGTGGTCTCCGAGATGCGGCTCATCAAGGACGAGTGGGAGGTCGCCGAGCTGCAGGAGGCCTGCGACATCACGGCCCTGGGCTTCGAGGACTGCGTCCGCGAGTGGGACGACGTCCTGAAGTACGGCGAGCGCTGGATCGAGGGCACCTTCTTCCGCCGGGCGCGGGCGATGGGCAACGACCTGGGCTACGACTCCATCGTGGCCGGCGGCAGCCACGCCACGACGCTGCACTGGATCGAGAACTCCGGCCCGATCCGGCCGGGCGAGCTGGTGCTGCTCGACATGGGCGTCGAGGGCAACAACCTCTACACCGCCGACGTCACGCGCACCCTGCCGGTCAGCGGCACCTTCTCCCCGCTGCAGCGCGAGCTCTACGACCTCGTCCTCGAGGCGCAGCAGGTCGCCATCGACGCGGTCCGGCCGGGCATCGAGTTCACCGGCCCCCACATGGCCGCGATGGAGGTGCTGGCCCGCGGCCTCGACGGCATGGGGCTGCTGCCGGTCTCCGTCGACGAGGCGCTCTCGCCGGAGAGCAAGGTCTACTCGCGGTGGACCCTGCACGGCGTCTCGCACATGCTCGGCATGGACGTCCACGACTGCGGCCGCGCCTCGCAGGAGGCCTACACCAGGGGCACCCTCGCCGAGGGCATGGTGCTGACGGTGGAGCCGGGCCTGTACTTCCAGGAGGACGACCTGCTCGTCCCCGAGGAGCTGCGCGGCATCGGCATCCGCATCGAGGACGACATCCTCGTCACCGCCGACGGCCACCGGAACCTCTCCGACTCGCTGCCCCGCAAGGCCGCCGACGTCGAGGAGTGGATGGCGCGCCACCGGCGCTGAGTCAGCGCTGGGCCGGCGACGCGCCACCCCTCGTTCCCTCTCGCGGGTCCGGCTCAGCTCCGCCGGGCCGTGAGCAGCAGGTACTCCCAGCCCATCGACCCGTCGCCCCAGTCGTGGCGTCGGGCGAGGTCGACGAGCACCTGGTCGAGCTCGGCTGCCCGCTCGGGCTGGTCGGCCAGCGACCGGTACACCGCGATGGTCGGCCCGTAGTAGCTCTTGAAGAAGTCGCGGAACTCCTCGGGCCTGCGGAACCGGTCGACGACGACGTGCTCGCGGACCGTGGTGACGTCGCGCACCCGGTCGCCGAGCAGGCCACGGACGTGGTCCTCGCTCCCCCACAGCGGGGCCGGCTGCGTGCCCGGGGCGGGCGTCGGCGCGAACGGCTTCATGGCCGCGAACATCTGGCCGATGAAGCCCTCCGGCGTCCAGCTGAGCAGGCCGATCCGGCCGCCGGGCCGGACCACGCGGACCAGCTCGTCGGCCGCCCGCTGGTGGTGCGGCGCGAACATGATCCCGACGCAGGACACGGCCACGTCGAACGCGCCGTCGTCGAACGGCAGGTCCTCGGCGTCCGCGGTCTGCCACTCGAGGTCGAGGTCCTCGCTGCGGTTCTGCCGGCGCCCGACCTCGAGCAGCTCGGGGGTCAGGTCGGTGGCGACGACGCGCGCGCCGGCGAGGGCCGCCGGGACGGCCGCGTTGCCGGAGCCGGCAGCGACGTCGAGGACGCGCTCGCCCGGCTTCACCTCCACGGCGTCGACGACGCGCTGGCCGGCGTCGGGGATGACCTGGTTCGCGACGGTGGTGTAGTCGCCGAGCGCCCACATGGCGCGGTGCCGGGCCTTGAGCTCCGGGTTCAGGGTCTGCTGTGTCATGGGTTCTCCTGTGCTGGGTGCTTGAACGGCGTTCCGAGCCGTGTCCCCCGCGTGTCCCCCGCGTGCTCCCAGCGTCCGGGCGGCGACTCCCGGCGACCAGTGACGGCTCTGTAGCGGCGCCGGTTCACGATCTGTACTGGTCCGCGGGCACCTCCGGGGCGTCTACTACGAGAGGGGGCTGACGAGGGAGCAGAGGAGGGAGGGCGGCGATGTCGGCGTACGGCCAGTTCTGCCCGGTCGCGAAGGCCATGGAGGTGCTCGACGAGCGCTGGACGCTGCTCGTCGTGCGCGAGCTGCTCTACGGCAGCACCCGGTTCAACGAGCTGCGGCGCGGGGTGCCGAAGATGTCGCCGGCGCTGCTGTCCAAGCGGCTGCGCAGCCTGGAGCGGGCGGGCGTCGTACGACGCACGCTCGACGGAGGCCGCGCGGCGTACCACCTGACGGAGAGCGGCCGCGAGCTGTCGGGCGTCGTCGACGCGCTCGGGGCGTGGGGCATCCGGTGGATCGGCGTGATCGGCGACGAGGACCTCGACCCGCACCTGCTGATGTGGGACATGCGGCGCAAGGTGCCGGTGGCCGAGTGGCCGCGCCGGCGGACGGTGCTGGCGTTCACCTTCGACGACGTGCCCGCCGGGGCCTCCCGCTGGTGGCTGGTGGTCAGCGGGGACGACGTCGACGTGTGCGACTACGACCCCGGGTTCGACGTGGCCGCAACCGTGCGGACCCCGCTGCGGGCGCTCACCGAGGTCTGGCGGGGCGACCGCTCGTGGGCCCAGCTGCTGCAGAGCGGCCAGCTCGCCGTCGACGGCCCATCCCACGTCCGGCGGTCGCTGCCGACGTGGCTCGGCCAGTCCGAGTCGGCGCTGATCCCCCGCCCGGCCTGAATCGCGAGCCGGCCAACTGCTGGGCGTCGCGGGGCATTTACGCAGAAAGGTGCATGCGGCGCGGACACGAGCGGCGCAGGCTCGAAGCATGGCTCGGACCCCGCACGCACCGGCATCCCCTCGCAGACCCGGGCGGCTGGCCTGGGTCCTCGCGTCGCTCACGGCGCTCCTCGCCGCCGGGCTGACGGCGCCGCCGGCGCACGCCATGGCGCCGGCCAACGACGACATCCGTGACGCCCAGCGGATCCGGTCGGTGCCGGCGAAGCTGGTCGTCGACACCAGCGCCGCCACCGTCGAGAACACCGACGGGCCCTGCGTCGAGGGACGCAGTGTCTGGTTCAAGTACCGGCCGGCGCGGACGCAGCGGCTGCGCGTGGTCACCGTCGGCAGCGACTACGACACCGTCCTCGCCGTCCACAAGGGCCGGCGGAGCTCACGCAGGCTCGTCGCGTGCAACGACGACGCGGCCAACCTCACCTCGGCGGTCAGCGTGCGGTTCCGGGCCGGCAAGCGCTACTGGATCGCCATCAGCTCCTGCTGCGACCCGGAGTCGACCGACGGCGGCCGCGCCGTGCTCCGGCTCTACCGGGGCGGCTCCCCCGGCGTCTCGCTGACCGTCGACTCCGTGGAGTCCGGGGCGATCTCCGGCCGGCTCCTCATCGAGGGACACGTGCAGTGCGGCACCCCGTCGTTCGTCGCGTTCGAGGTGCTGGCCAGCCAGCGGAACGGCGACACGGTGGCCCGCGGCTTCGGCTTCCCGACGATCGACGAGTGCACCGACGTGCCGACGCCGTTCCTGGCGCGGGTCGACAGCGACACCGGCTGGGCCTTCCAGCCCGGCAAGGTCGTGATCGACGTCGTCGCCTTCGCCTTCGACGGGTTCAGCGTCACCGTCGACGAGTCCTCGGTCATCGAGGACGTCGTCGACAACCCGAACGCGCGACCCGCCCGCTGACCTCCGGCCGCGCGGGCCGGAGGGGTCGGCACGTCGGGAGGATCAGGCGGGCGCGGAGACCGTCGGACCGTCGCCGGCCACGTCGCGGCCGTCGGCGGTGTGCGGGTCCTCGTCGATCGCCTCCACGGCCGGGGTCGGCTCGGGCTCGACGCCCGGGGGCCGCCGGTCGAGGTGGACGCCGGCGATCATGCAGCGCACCGAGCCGCCCGCGAGCTCGATCGTCGGGATGTCGACGGCGACGATCTCGCACGACTCCTCGATCGCCGCGACCTGGTCGGGACGCAGGCTGCGGCGGGCGCGTGCCGACATCGCCATGATGTAGCGGCGCTTGCCGTCCGGCGTACGCCCGCAGAGCTCGACGGCGTTGCCGGCGAACTCGCGCACCTGCTCCTCGGTGATCTCGACGACCTTGCGGCCGTTGACCGAAAGCCGCTCGCGGACCTGCTCGCGGCGCGCCTTGTCGGGGATCATCTCGAGCGCGAACAGCGCCACGTCGGTGCCGATGCAGCCGATGACGTTGGTGTGGTAGACCGGCACGCCGTCGGAGTCGACGGCGTCGAAGGCCATCGGCTCGTAGTTGAAGTCGGTGCAGAACCGCTCCAGCACGTGGGTGTCGGCGCGGTGGCTGACGGCGGTGTAGGCGACCCGGGAGACGTGGTCGAGGACCATCGCGCCGGTGCCCTCGAGGAAGATGCCGTCGGGCTCGAGGCCGGAGTAGTCGACGATCGTCTGCACCCGGTAGGCCGACTTCAGCATCTCCAGGACGTCGCCGCGACGCTCGTGGCGGCGGTTGGAGGCGTACATCGGGTAGACCGCGACCATGCCGCCCGCGTGGGTGGACAGCCAGTTGTTCGGGAAGACGCTGTCGGGGCGGGTGTGGTCCTCGTCGGGGAAGACGTGGACCCGCACGCCGGCCGCGCGGAGGGCGTCGGCGACGGCGTCCATCTCGGCCAGCGCCTGCGCGGAGGTCTGCTGCTCGGACTGTCCGGCCGGGACGTCGGTCTGGAACGCGTTGTCCGCGGCCGTGGCCGGGTTGGGCACGAACTTCTCGGCGCGGATCAGGATCACTGCAGAGGGGGCCTGGGCACTCACAAACGGAATGTAGACGACACCCGGCCGCTCCCGGAAAACGGCCCTCGGCGACCGCGACCAGCGGTGTTCGAGATAACACGTAGATCGGGTGTGACCGGCGACGACCGCGGCAACACTCCCGGACGCCGACCCCCGTCCGAGAGGCAGCACGACCGTGTCCCAGGCAGGCCCCGCCCCCACCCGGACCGGCACTGCCCGGCTGTGGGCGAAAAGGGTCCTCGCCGTGCTGGTCACCGCAGTGGCCGTGGTGGTGGCCTCGGGCGGCTACACGCTCAGCAAGGCCCAGTACCTCGACAGCTACTGCGAGACCCGGGCCCCGGCCCCGGCCGCCACGCCCGACGACTCGGTCGAGGCACCGACGGCGCACCTCGACGGGCCCGTCACGGTCGTCTGCGAGTACGACGCGGCCGAGCCGGTGGCCGTCACCGACCCGGTGCCGCTCGTCGTGAGGCTGGTGGCGGCGGCCATCGTCGTCGGCGTCGCGTTCTCCCTCGCCCGGTGGACGCGGCGGCACGCCGGCTGAGACCGGCGCGCCGCGCGCGTCGTTCACCCGGTCCGGTGAACGGCTCGCGGCGCCCTACTGCGGGCGCGGCGAGTCGTCGACCGGCTCGGCGGCGGGATCCGCGGGACGGCCCGGGGCGCTGGGCGCGCTCTGGAGGCTGCCGAGGGTGCGGGACAGCCCGGCCTTGACGGTGGCCGGGTCGAGCAGCCCGCGCGCGAACGCCAGGCCGAGGGAGACCAGGGCGGCGACGAGCACGACCAGCACCGTGGTCTGGAAGCCGTCGAGCCCGACGTAGGCCGTGCTGTCGAAGTCCTCGCCGTCGAAGGTCGCGTTGACCGACACGTGCACCGAGGAGAGCCGGCTGAGCAGCGGGACCGCGACGACGAGGGCCGCGAGCCATGCCCCCAGGACGGGAACGGCACGACCGCGGGCGGTGAGCCGCAGCACCACGAGGGTCGCGACGAGCAGCACGGCGAGCAGCAGCACCGGGGTGATCCACAGTCCGGGCTCGTCCTCGGTGACCTGACCCCACAGCCGCTCCCAGTCGGAGGTCGAGCCCTCGCCGGTCGTCGCGCCGGTGACCCCCAGCCGGGAACCGGCGCCGAGGCCGAGGAAGACGAAGCCGGCGTTGCCGACGTACGCGACCAGCAGGGCGACGAAGGCGCCGAGGTCGTCGGAGGTGACCTCGGTGTCGGTGCTCTCACCGAACAGCGCCATCGAGACGAAGCCGACGAAGCCGGCCAGCGGCAGCAGCGCCACGAGGGTCGCGACACCGGCGAGGGGCGCGGCGACCCAAGCCTGGACCTGGCTCATCCGCCCGTGCCACCAGTCACGCCGCAGCAGCGTGCTCGCCGCGAGAACCGTTAACAGGAGCAGCAGGCCGACGAAGAAGGCCCCGGCCGCGTCGGCACCGACGGCCGCCTCGATCCCGGTGGCGTCCTCGTCGAGCTGGCGGGCCCAGCCACGGCCGAGCTCGTCGTTCTCGGTGCGGAAGACGAGGGCGGGGACGAGCAGCGCGAAGCCGAAGACCAGCGCGGTGCGGGCGGCGTCGCCGACGGCCGCGAGCCCCGACGTGTGGTGGCGGGTGATCCGGCGGAAGAGGACGAGCGCCACGGCGAGGGCGACGAGCGTGACGGTCAGCGGCACGGCGCCCATGGTGGCGGCGCCCTCGATCTCGAAGAAGTCGTCCGAGGAGCCCTCGGCCCGCAGGTCGGCACCGAACGCGCCGGTGGCGATGATCGTGGCGAGGGTCAGGGTGTTGGAGAGCCCGAAGTCCTCCGGCTTGGCGAGCAGGGCGAGCAGCAGGCCCAGCAGGCCGGTGGTGAAGGCGGTCGCCAGCGCGACCATGCCGGCGCCCACCCAGTTGCCCACCAGCAGCCGGCGCCAGTCGAAGGTCAGCGAGGGGACCGCGGTGGCGGTCGTCGCGCCCGCGGCGGCCGGCGGGATGACCCGGTCCGGCTGCTCCTGCGGCGGCGCGACCGCGGTGGCGGTGTGCCCAGCCGCAGGAGTGGCCGAGGTCGTGGGCTGGGGCGCGGGCGTGGCGTCGCCGGCCGGGGCAGCGGCCCCGCAGTCGGCGCAGAAGCGCGCCGTGCCGGGCAGGGTCGCCCCGCAGTTCGTGCAGTCGGTCATCGGATCCTTCTCTCCCCGTGCAGGGAGAGCAGGCGGGCTCGCGGACGACGTCCGCAGCCCCGGGTCCCCCGTGCCAGTGCTGGTCGGGGAAACCCTAGGTGCAGTCATGGCCCACAGCCGCTTCCGGGGTGCCGGCCGCGGCTCGAGGACCCGGCCGACGCCGACCGGCCCCTCGTCGGAGCACTCACTCCGGCATACTGGCCGCGGGCCGGAAGCAGCGGCGAGCGATCACACCGGGTTCGTCCACCGGGTGGCTACGGCGCTGACTCAGGCCCTCCGCCTCCGTGGTGGGTCGGAAGTGTAGTTCTGACCAGCATCAACGCCTGTCGAGGAACCTCGGCACTACGGCCTCTGAGAACGACGGCCACCAGGCTCTGGAACGCGGCCGAACACCGGCAGCCAAACGGGCTCGGCATCCCGCGAACGAGGGGTGCGTCCCTTCAAGCGCCGAAGCTCGGGCAAGCACACTGATGTCTAGGCGAGTCGCGGCGTTGGTGCCCATTGGCACCGGCCAACAAGTGCGTAGGGGCTGGTCGCTCGGGTCACTAGATCTGCCACTCGCACAAGGGCGAGACATGCCTGCACCTGGGCGTCGTCGGGGTTGAGCGCGTCGGAGATGACGTGCGGGACGGCACGCCTGTAGTAGTCGGTGACCAGGCCGTCGGACTCGCGGACGATCACGCCCTTGCCGACCCTGTGCTTACCGGCATTCGTCGGCCCCCGTCCCCCCGTGCCCCCCGACAGACGTTGCGGCGTGATGCTTCCGAGCGCGCCGGCCTCTGGCCGAGGAAGCGCCCCGGCAGACGCTCTTTCCCCAGTGCTGCGCGGATTGAGGTCGTGTCAGCCGTAGCCGGGCATCACAGGGCTACGCTTTGAGGGTCCGGCGGAATGCGCACCGAGCCGCTACCGCCACGCCCCGACGGCCGGCCCGTGAAGCGCGATTTCGCCGACCTCCACATCGAGTGATCGAGGAGAGCTCCATGGCACCACGCTCTGCCGGACGCGGACGACCCGCCACCGTGCGCCGAAGGGGGCGACTTCACGCCGGGGCCAGCCTCGCGGCCGTCGTGCTCGCAGGCACCGGCTGCGCCGATGACATCGCCGACACCGAGAGCTGCGCGCTAGGGTTCGAACGAGAAGGCGACAGCTACTACCCCCACGAGGCGGCCGAGCCGCTCCAGGAGGGCCGCGACCTCGGCACGGTGCGGACCCTCGTCTGCGACGACGGCGCCGGACCTTCCGAGCAGGAGGTTCGCGAGGCCGTCGCGATCCGCGGCGTGGACCCCGCGATCGCTTTCATCGTCCCGTCCGAGGGGGCGTCCACGATCTTCGCCGTCGGGCCGCCGGACGGGTCGGCCATCCCCGACGAGATCCGGAACCTCCTGGCCGAGGGGCCCTGACCCGCCCCACGAGACGGATCCGTTCGGTGGTCAGTTGTTGTCGTTGACCGCCGAGATGTCATGGGCGTCGAAGTCCGGACGCAACGACGAGATCACCGACCGCATGCACGAGTTGTTGTCGGTGTCATTGCCCGAGGTGCGGTGCCCCAGGGTGACTGTATGCCCGAACTCGTGGCAGCCGAGGCTGTGCCTCTTCGAGGTCGAGTAGTTGGCCGTGTACGACAGGTTGAACCGCACCAGGTACAGGGTGCACGTCTGGTAGAAGTTCGTGTACCCCATGCACGTCGCCCTTCCCGCGACGTCCTCCCACTCTCCCGTCGTGCCGTAGTAGGCGTCGTAGACCTCGACGTCGCCCGACCCTGTCAGGGTCGCGTCCATGACTGTCCGATCCAGCTCGTGGATTCCCCAGTCGACTGCGGTCTTGGACCCGCTGGTCAGGTCGACCCGGTCGATGCGGTGGATGCGGTCATTGGGTGGCGTCAGCTGGCCTCCGTGACCGGCAGTCGCGGGCGACACGACGGCGAGCGTCGCACCGACAAGGGAGACGACTACGGCTGACGTGCTGGCCAGGGTGCGTCGTCCTCGTGTCATCGCGGCTACTCCATCTCGCAGATCGGCTCCGACGACTCGTCGTCGGGGTCGGAGGGGCGACACACTTCGACCAGGACCGGCTTGGCGTCGCCGCTACGTGCCCGGTCCACAGCACGGTCGACGGTCTGCCGCACTGTCGCGGCCGTCGCGCTCGAACCGAGGGCCGTGCTCCATACGCTGGTGTCCGAAGCGTCGTAGACGGTGGTTCGCAGGCCAAGCAGGACCCGACCTTCGCTGCCCAGCGGCGTGTACGTGTCCAGTGGGGTCCCGTCGGGGGCCTCATCGCGGGACAGGAAGAAGTACCCCTCGTCGCCAGGTCGGGCCCAATCGTAGGCGTCGAGCCTGTAGCCGACGCCGTCGGACCAGAAGCCGTCGTAGACCCGCAGTGACGTCGCTGGCTCGGCGACGGTGCCCCGAACCAGCAGCTTGTCGGCCACTTCGACGACGAGCCACCTGGGGGTATGCGTCTCTGCCGACCCGTCGGAAAGCAGCTGCGGCTCGCCCGCCTCCACGGACGTGACGCGGCCGTGGACGACAAGGTCTGCGGTCGCGGCGAGCGCCGCCACATCGCTGAACTCGCGGGCTTTGCTGCCATCGGGGATGAACGCATCCGCGGTCTCCGGCAGCCGCGACCATGACGATGCTGGCCGCCAGGATTCCCCGTAGGTTCATCGCGATCCCCGCTCCCCAGTGAAGGTGAATCAGGCATACCACCGGCAGTTTCACGCTGACAATGGCGCGGCCGGCCGCAGCGTCCGGTTGTCTGGTCCTGCACCCCCGGGGCAGTGCACGTCCGGGTGTGGCACGCGCCAGAAGGGTGCCGGAACGTCCGTTCGGGGGTGTTCAGTCCCGGCGGCAGCTCGGGAACGTGGACGGCTCCCTCACCCATCTCGGGTATGGCGCCGGCCGAACGTCAGGCCATGCCCGGGAGATCGTTGCCGGCGACCCGAGCAGCTGGCCACGAGTCGCGGCGTAGGCGTGGCGACTGGTCTGGCTTTGCCGGCCCCGGTCGAGCGAGGCGTCATAGCCCGGACTTAGCAGGCGGAGGAGGTTGGCCGTAGCCCACGACCGTGCCGCCTTCGCCCCGGCTATCGGAACCGCAGGTGGAGGACCGTCGGCAGGAAGGCCGCGCAGCCACTGCGGCATACTGGCCGCGGGCCGGAATACCAGCCGAGAACGACATTGGTGTCATCCCGATGTTCATCCCGACGGTACTTCCGACCCTCCGCCTCCGTAGCTCAGCTGGATAGAGCAGCGGCCTTCTAATCCGCCGGTCGCAGGTTCGAATCCTGCCGGGGGCGCCGTGTGATGTCGCAAGACATCAGCGACAACGGACCTACGGAAACGTAGGTCCGTTGGTCATTTGCGGGTGGGGCCCTTGGGGGCTCCGGTGGGCTGGTAGTCGCGGCTGGGGT